>BTUX01000168.1:0-10314 GCA_045863315.1 Candidatus Hydrogenedentota bacterium
GTCCTATGAAGCTCAACTCCAGGTCGTCAAACCACGCCTTACCGGTCGCAAGCCCCCAACCGCCGAAGAGGCAATTGATCTGGACGGTCTCGTGTGCGCCGGTTTCAAATTCGAAAGACACCTGGGTCCAGTCGGTGTCGCCGGAAAGCGCCACAGATTGACCAGGCGGTCCCTGATGCAGATTGATCAGCGCGCCCTTGCCGCCAATCGGCCTCAATCCATCCGTCTTGATCCAACCCGACAGCCGATAGCGAGAGTAGGCCCGGACTCGCGCCCGCGTGAACCACGCCGCATCAGCGCCCGAATCGGACGCGATCCAAACACAAGCCGAACCGCCGCGCCCGTCCTGCCCGTATCCGAAGGCTGCGCCCCCGCCGTAGGTATGTTGATCCCAGCCTTCCGGCCGAATCAATGGACGGTCAAATGATCCATTGGACAGGGCATCGCCCCCCGTCGCCGTTTGGGCGAACACCATCGCAGCCAAAGCAAACGCCGCCATGCGCCCTCCTCGTCCCCTCTCCTCGAAGGCCTATTTATTCAACTGCTTGACCTTCTCCTCGATCAGCTTTCGAATCTCATTCACCCGCTTGGGGGATGTCGCCTCACAGCGCATTACCATCACGGGGGAGGTGTTGGACGCGCGAAGCAGCCCCCACCCGTCCTCGAATTCGATGCGCGCGCCGTCAATCGTGTTCACGTTCAATCCGAGTTCCTTCTTGAAGTACCGCGTCGCCTCTTCGACGATCCGGAACTTCCGATGCTCATCGGTTTCAATCCGAATCTCCGGAGTCGAGTACATCTTCGGCACATTGGCGAGGTGCTGGGACAACGGTTTCCTGCCGGACGCGAGCAGCTCGAGCAGGCGCGCCCCGGAGTAGATCGCGTCGTCGAACCCGTACCAGCGGTGCTTGAAGAACATGTGCCCGCTCATCTCGCCCGCGAGTTGGGCGTTATACTTTTTCATTGCGGCCTTGATCAGTGAGTGTCCCGTTTTCCACATGATGGGTCGTCCGCCGTGCCGGGCGATATCCTCGTAAAGCGTGCGGGAACTCTTTACCTCGCCGATCACGGTCGCGCCGGGTTTGTCTTTCAACACCGCACGGGCGAACAGGATCAGCAACTGATCGCCGAATATGACGTTGCCCTTCTCGTCCACGGCGCCGACGCGATCCACGTCGCCGTCGTAGGCGATGCCGATATCCGCTTTCGTGCGTTTCACCTTCGCGATCAATTCCTTCAGGTTGTCCGGTACGGTGGGGTCGGGATGATGATTGGGGAAGGTCCCGTCCACGTCGCAGTACAGGGGGATGACCTCGCATCCCAACGCCCGGTATAAGGGCAGACCGACCGGACCGCCAACGCCGTTGCCGCCGTCCAGCACAACCTTCAGCTTGCGTTTCAGTTTGACGCCGCTGGTAACCCGTTTGATGTACTTCGGCACGAGATCCATCTTCGTGATGGTGACCGGCCCTTTGGCCTTGGGAAACACGCCCGCCTTCGCCACCTGGTACAGCTTTTGAATCTCTTTTCCGTGAATCGTCGAATTCCCGACGGCAACCTTCATGCCGTTATATTCCTTGGGATTGTGGCTCGCCGTGATCATGAAGCCGCCGTCCACCGGCAGCGTAAACAATCCGAAATAGACGAGCGGCGTCGGAACTTCGCCGATCTCGATTACATTGACGCCGCATGACGTGATGCCGTCAATCAACGCATGGGCGTAGGCTTTCGAGGTCAAACGCCCATCGCGGCCCACCACCAAGCAGTTGTGTTTACGTTTGCCCTTCATATACGCGCACGCGGCCTTGCCCACGAGTTCGTAGGTGGACTCGTCAAGGTCCTTGCCCGCGATGCCGCGGATGTCGTACTCACGAAAAATATGGGGATACAGCTTCATGGACGTCTCCTTGCTGAGGTCGCGCTTTCGGCGAGAGCGTAACAGTCTGGCCCCTTTTTCTTCAACACCCCGGCGGGCGTTCAACCCCGTTACAGGGCAGTTGCCACCGACCCGCAAAACAAACAGGACGGCGCCGCTTGGGAAGCCGTCCTGTACGAAAGTCGTTGCTGTGTCGGTTAGCGTTTCGAGAATTGGAACCGCTTGCGCGCGCCCGGGCGACCGTACTTTTTGCGCTCGACCTCACGCGCGTCTCGTGTGAGCAGTCCCGCCCGGCGGAGCGGGGCGACCAGTTTTTCGTCGCTCTTCGCGAGCGCGCGCGCAATCCCCAACCGAAGCGCGCCGGCTTGGCCCGCAAGTCCGCCGCCGTCGCACTTGGCGCGAACGTCCCACTTCCCGACGCTGTCCGTCGCTTCGAAGGGCTGGTTCGCCATCATCTCGAGCGTCTCGCGCGAGAAAAACTCTTTCAGCGGCTTACCGTTCACCACAATTCGTCCAGTGCCCGGCTTGATTCGTACCCGTGCGACCGCGGTCTTCCGACGTCCCACGGTCACGATTTCGTTCGATGCTGTTGCCACGGAGGTGTCCTCTCGTCGTTAAAAGCTGTAGGCCTGCGGATTCTGGGCGACGTGCGGGTGCTCAGATCCGGCATACACGCGTACGTGCGTCGCGAGCTTCCGGCCGAGCCGGTTGTGCGGAAGCATTCCCTTCACCGCCAGATACATCGCCCGCGTCGGGTGCTTCGCCACAAGATTTCGGTAGCTGTATTCCGTCAGTCCGCCGGGGTACTGCGAGTGACGGTAATACATCTTTTGATCCAGTTTTTTGCCTGTCACCACCGCCTTCTCGGCATTGATGATGATGACATGGTCGCCACAGTCCAGATATGGTGTGTACTGGGGCTTGTGCTTGCCGCGCAACAATTTGGCCGCTTCGGCCGCGACACGTCCCAGCACCTTACCCTGCGCATCAATCACGAACCAGTTCTTCTTGACTTCCCCTTCCTTGGGGACATAGGTCTTCACGGCTTCCTATCCTCCGGGCCCAGGCCCGACTTTGGGCACAACCCAAGCGCCCTTCATATCCAAACGAACAACAAACCCTACCAAACGACGCTAGCGATGTCAAGTTCTGGTCGGGGCCGTTCTGGTCGGGGCCGTATTTACAATCGGCCTTCTCCCGGCCGAACCAGGCGCATTTTCAATTCGCGTCGCCCGTCTGCGATGTCTGCCTTGTGGCATTTCCAACTGCTCAACCGCCTGGAGCTTCGATTAGATTGCAACGAACTCAGAGCTTGATTATGTACCCTTGACTGTGCAGTCGCCGTGCGACCGCATAGCAGAACCAATAAACACCGAGGTAACTGAGGATGGCAAAGGGTAGGTCCGCCGCCGTGTTGTTGAGTGTCACCCACTCTTCGACATACGAACCATTCATCTCGAACAGCGCGTACTGTACAAGGTAAATCACCAGTGGATTCTCGCCCAGGATGGTGAGGTGCGGCAGCCGCTTCTCGTACACGTCGCAAATCAAGTAGAAGGCGAGAAAGACCAGCATGGCCAGGCCGGTGGACAGCAATTGGAACGGCGCGGCCATCCAACGTTTCGCGAAGGCCCAGTAGGGGCCGTAATCCTTCCCGTAGGTTTCGAAGTCCCAAGGCATAATTCTCCAGACAATCAGGCTCAAAACGACAAGCCCGATTCCCATCGCGAGTGACCACTTGATGATCTTTCCTCTATCGCCGCTATCGAGGAGATCGTACGCGATGGTACCGAACAACAATGCGAACGCGGAACTGAGGGGACTCAAGGGGCCGCCGTTCATGCTGCGGTGGTGGAGCCACTCACCGTATGGAGTGCCGAGGAAGAAGAACATGTACAATCCGAGGTACATGAACGCCGCGACCGCGCGAACGGGCAGCGCCAGGCTGATGACCGGGAGCGTAATCAGTCCGCACAACGCGATATCGGTGAGGGCGTCCCACCAGTCGACCCGGTAGTTCGGCCCGTAAAACATGACCGCAACGACGAACAGCGTCAGGTATCGCGCGGCCGCGTGAAGCCGCGCTTTCCAGGGCCCATCCTTTTCGATCCGCCGCATCATCGAAAGCCGGAAGCCCATTCCGACTACAAACACGAATAGGGGTGCAATCGTATCGGGGTACGAATAACTGGAGCGCTGATGGTGCAACGTCCAATGGATCGCGTCGAAGTTGCCCAGCGCGTTGACGAGGATCATGCCGAAGATCGCGTACCCGCGAAGTTGGTCCATGGATTCGATGCGGCTGGCTGCGGCGGCTTTGGCCGCGCCCCGGCGAAGCAGTGGGACCGTCGTCTGCTCGGGAGGGGCGTGCACAGGCCGCGCATTGCTTGACGTCACCTCGAACACGACCCCGCAGACCTTGCACTTCCCGCTTTTGCCCATCGCCGAACCCGGCAGCACCACCTCATGACTGCAGGTCGGACAGGTCACCATCAAATTGCTCATAGATCCCCTCACCCGCTGTGCTCGCGAAAGCCCCGGACGCATCCGCGGAAGATTCCAGTCGATTTCCCCAACGCGGGATTCTACACAAAAGGATCGGGTCTTGTCGCGTTCCCGCCTCTCCCTGCGACGAGACAATCCGGGAACGCCACCCCTTTTCCGCGGACCCGCAACACGAAGAAAGTTCCCGTCCGCCGCCAGTTCAGCGCGATGGGGAAATGCGGACCATTCGCGCCGGCGGATTCATCACAAACGCCACCAGATTGAGAAACTCCGTGTCGGACATCGAAGCATTCAATCCCGTCGGCATGGGAGACAACCATTCCCGGCGCAATTCCTCGATGTCGTCGCGCCGGATCCTGCGAACTTGGCCCTGCGCGTCGGCTAATTCGATATGGTTGGACGTCTCGGAAGCGAGCAGACCGGTTTCCAAGGCGCCGTCGAGCGTTTTCACGATCGCCGTGCGAAACGCGGGATCAAGATCGCGACTCGGGATTAGGATGTCCTGTAAGACCCGCTCCAGTCCGCGATTGCCGATCCCGTCCAGACTGGGGCCGAGCAGCGCGCCTACGCCCCCGATGCGGTGGCATACCATGCAGTTGATTTCGAAAGTCACCTGTCCCGCGCGCAGGTCGGGCGCGTGCGCCGCAAACTGTGCGGCATACCGTTCTATGGCTGCGACGGTTTCATCCTCGAATCGAGGAGCGTGCGCCGTCAACCGATCGAAGCGCGCGCTGATTTCATCGTCACGGTGCGCCCAATAGATGTAGATATCAAACAACTTGCCCATCAGATACGCCGGGCTGACCTTTTCTGATTCAACGGCGTCGAGCATGAGATGGACGCCCGGTTTCTGCGTGATGAGGCGCTGGACCGCCGCCAGTTTGATATCGGAAGGTGCCGCTTCCATCGCACCCAGAAGCGCATCGAGGTCGTACCGGGTCTTGGTGCGCGCGCCCCATTCTTCGGCGACCATCTTTCGCACCGTGGCGTTTTCGTTCGGATTCGAGAGGACGGACGCCAGCGGAGCCGCCGCGTTTCTTGAGTCCGTCGACAGCAGATAGATTACCGCCTGACGCCGCAACGCCAACGGCGAGGCGGAATCGAGTACGGCGTCGATCGCGGGAACTTGGAGGTCGCCGATCATAGCGAAGGCCGCCATTTCAAAAGCAAGTTGGCGGCACGTATGATCGTTCGAGACGAGTAGACGTGTCACGAGTTCTTCCAATTCGCGTTTTCGGGCATCAACAGGTAAGCGATAATCGCGGGCAGCGTTCAGCATCGCCCGAGCGTACGCGGCCGACTGCTCGCCGTCCGCAGTCAAATCATGCCGAATCTTGAAGAGCGTGCGATCGAATGCTTGTATATTGCCGCCGCGCAAAATACATTCCAACGCATTCGACAACACCTGCGTTGGAATTGCGTCTCGTTCCAGCAAAGTGAGCAGCGTTTCGGACGCCTCGCGAGTGGATGCCGCCGCCAACCCCGCGAGAATTCGATCGGGTTTGCGCGTCTGCGATAATGCGGCCAGCGCGAGTTGCGGTCCACCCTCGCCCGAAACGAACCCTCGAATCGAGTGGGTGACGGCGTAATCCAGCAAAGGATCCTTGTCCGGGTTGAGTATCGGCAGATCGGCCAACGCTAGAAGTGAGGCCTGATCGTTGGCGTGTTGGAGGGCGAGGACGGCTTCCCGCACTACGTAGGGAGATGCATCCGCCATCAGATTCCAGAGTATTTTGATGAAGCGCCCGTCAGCGGGGTGAAGTTCGTCGGCGGCGCGCCTCATTTCCATCCGTGCATCTCTGCGGTACCGGTCTATCAATCGGGCGGCCTGAGTGCGCACTGCCGCGTCCGGATCCCTCGAAGCCATTTCCAGACGTTCCTCGTCAAGCGAGCCGCACCGGTACTGCAACCAAAGAATCTCGGCCCGTTGAATTGCCGAAGAGTGCGTATCGCGAAAGGCACGATCGAGCGCTTTGTGTCGTTCCGCAAACCGGTAGTTCCATTGTTCGGCGGCCATTCTTCGCGTCCAGCGTTGTCCGTCGCCGAGCGCTTCGATGAGTTCCTTCCGCGGAACCT
Source organism: Candidatus Hydrogenedentota bacterium (assembly GCA_045863315.1). Taxonomy (GTDB): domain Bacteria; phylum Hydrogenedentota; class Hydrogenedentia; order Hydrogenedentales; family SLHB01; genus JABWCD01. The sequence goes on from BTUX01000168.1 coordinate 6,458, forward strand.
GACTCCAGTCGTGCGCCGATGGACCCGCCCACTGCCGGTTGATCTCCATTCGGCGAGCCTCGTTTGCGTGCTCGGCGGACGTCCCCCTGTACACGATCCGCCAGATTCGACCCCGTGTCTTGTCCCGCCGGGGATCGTCGAGGCGGACCTCGACATGGGCGATGACCGAGTTGTACCAGTCTGCGACATACAGCGCGCCGTCCGGGCCCAGCTCGATATCGACCGGACGAAACCACGGGTCGGTGGACACGAGAAAGTCGGGCTGGCGATACACAAACCGCGTCGACCCCTCGCCGTGGAGGGCATCTCGGTGGATGCGATTGGTTATGGGATTGCCGAGATACAGGCAATGCCGATATTCGGCCGGGAATGCCGAGGCGTCGTAATAGGCTAGTCCGGCAAAGCCGCTGGCGCCGTGTCCGTCCTCCGTGATGTGCGGCGCGAATCCGAGCGGCTCGCGCGGCTGGTTGAATCCTGGATAGGCGAAACCTTGGACAATCTGCCACAACGGCCGGGACTCGCAGTCCGCCGCGAACAAGTTCTGCTTCTCGTCGAAGGCAAGCCCCCAGGGATTACTCATGCCCGGCGCCCACACTTCGATGCCCATTCCGTCAGGTCTCATGCGGAACACGTTCCCGTGGTGAATCGGTGTCAGCCGCCCGGCCCTGTCCATCACGTCGGAGCGATTCACGTGACCTTGAAGCGCGTACAGCCAGCCGTCCATCCCCCAAGTGAAGGAGTTGGGAAGTTCGTGCGTGTCGTCGCGCGCAAAACCCCTGTACAACGTCTCACGCGTTTCCGGCCGGCCGTCACCGTCCAAGTCCGACAGCAGCAGAATATCCGGCGCGTGGGCCACGAGGACGCGCCCACCGGGAAGGGCCTCGATTCCTGAAGGGATATTCAAATCCTCGGCGAGTATTTCGATGGTGGAGGCGCGGCCGGTGGCGCCGTCGACCGACAAGCGAAGGACCTTGTCGGACCCCCGCGCGCCCGGCTCCGCGCCGAGCGGATAGTCCGTCGAGCAAGTCACCAAAAGGCGCCCTTTTTCGTCGAACGCTAACTGCATGGGCTTCTGGATATCCGGCTCGGACGCGACGAGCTGCACCTCAAACCCCTCCGGGACGGAAAACGCAGCGAGGGCGTCCAGCGGGGTTTGTGCGGGAACCTCCGCAACGTGCTTGCGCTTTGTGGCGTCGACGGGCGGTTCCGGCGCGACTGCCTTCGGGCCCGAGGCGTCAACGGGGGATGGCCGCGGGGGAGCGTCGGTAGCCAACCACGCACACCCCGCGACTGCCGAGGCGACGGCTGCGACCAAGAATACTCGGAAATTCATTACGGGTTTGCCGTCTCCGACATTGCAGATGGTTCCACCAGTGATGACGAATCCCTCCGTCCCATTTCCATTTGCACGCGCGCGCACGGGCCGATTAGTATCACCGAAACAACTCGCATTGCAACGAGGGTATTCTCATTTGGTCATCGATTGCCACATGCACGTTCGCAAACGCGATGACGGCTCGTTGGATGAATCCTACTGCGATCTGACGATCGAGGCCGGCGACTTGCTCGGCATTGACGTGTTCTGTGTTTCCGATTTACAACTCACCGGCCCTCTCCGGTACGAGGACTTCCACGCCGCCAACGATCGAGTGGCCGCGGCGATCCGAAAATATCCCGACCGATACCGGGGCTACTGCTTCGTCGTGCCATCCGACCCCAACGCGCTGGACGAAATTACGCAGCGTGTTCGCGACGAGGGCTTTATCGGAATCAAACTGTACAACCAGCATTTCATCGACGATCCGGTAGTCGCGCCGATCCTCGAGCGCGCCGCCGAGTGGCGGATTCCGGTGCTGGTCCACGCAGGACACCCGATGGACCCGACGACGAGACGGCTTCAGCCCTTTATCAGCAACGCCCGGCATATCGCGAACGCCGCCCGCCGCTTTCCCGAACTGATCCTGATCGAAGCGCATCTCGGAGGAGGCGGCGACTGGGAATGGGCGCTCAAGCATTTGCGCGAAGCCCCCACCGTCTTTCTGGATACCTCGGGCAGCGTCGTTGACGAGTGGATGATGGACAAGGCTATCGAGGCGATTGGCGCCGATCGCTTGTTGTTCGGCACCGACATGACGATGGAAGGCGGGGTGGGCAAAGTCTTGGACGCAGACCTGAGCGAGGCGCAACGCAAACGCGTCCTGGGCGAAAACATGGCCGCCATCCTGGCGCGGAGGGCGCTGACGTGAGCCCCCCACCGCTTTTCGGTCCGGGGATCGTCGATTGCAACGTCTTCATCGGCAACTACGCGTTCCGGCGATTGCGTCGGAACGACGCGACAAGCGTGGTGGCCATGATGGACCGGTTCGGCGTTGACTTGGCTTGTGCCGCAAGCGCGGACGCCATCCTCTACCGAGATTGCCAGGCTGGAAATGAGAAGCTCTACGAAGACACTCGGGCCTATGCCGATCGATTCCACCTCTACGCGACCATCAATCCCGCCTATGCGGGATGGCAACGCGACCTTGCACGGTGCGTTGATTTGGGGTTCAAAGCCGTGCGGCTGTATCCCCTCCACCACGGCTACTCCCTGTCCGACCCCGCCGGCCTGGCAGTCATTGACGCGGCAACCGAAGCCGGCCTTCCCGTTTCTCTTCCCTGTCGAGTCGAGGACGTGCGACAGCGGCACTGGATGGATATCGTGGATAACTTGGACCCCGTGTTCGTCCTGAGTGTCGCCGAACAGCGCCCGAAGGCCTCGTATCTGCTTACGGAGTCCATCCTCGGTTTCCCGCGCGAAAGCGACCTCTGGAAGCGGATGCACGCCCTTGGATTTCACGTCGAGCATTCCCGAATGACCAGTGTGCTCGAGAAATCGATCGAAGTCATGGTGGGCGCGCTCGGACCCGATCGGGTGCTTTTTGGCACCGGCTTTCCATTCAAGACGCCTTCGCCCGCCTTCCTCAAATTACAGCTTCTCGACTCCGACGCCGAGATCAAGGAACAGATCGCGGGCGGAAACGCGTTGCGACTCTTTGGATTAATCCCCTCGACAAATCCCCCCCAACCCGCCGTCTAAATTTCATTCCACCCGGCGTTCGTATTCCGGACAGGCAGTCAAAGGCAAGTACGAAAACCGTGGCTGGATTTTGACCAACCCACAAAACTGTTTGTCATCGGTGCACAACAATCAACCACTGCGGCTACACTAATCTATTCCCGTTATGGATTGGCCAATGATTTGGAGGCTCCCACAAATGAAACTGCTGTAAGGCCACATGTGCCCCACCAAATCATAAGCTACTGATACCTTATCAGTTACTTTTTGGGTTAAGCCGGTTCAACTCATTCCTGCGACCCCGAATTCACCAGAGTTTCAAAATCGGCACCAAACTTGCGCTAGGTGTGGGCAAGCTGCGGAAAAAGCGCAAACAGAATACTCAAGCTCATAATGTGGCATCTAGCCTAGGGAGACGTAACCAATGAATGTGAAGCGCATCTCCAGGTTCGGCGGGGGCGTCGCCGCGGCGGTGATGCTGGGCGCGTTTTTGGCCTCGGCTGCTGTCGTGGATCTGACGACGGCGGGAGCTTCCGGTACCTTGAACGGGGCGATATTCCAACAAATCGACTTGCAATCCACGGGAACCGGAGTCATCAACTCGTTTGTGCAAATTGGGGGGAACTCGGACGTCGTTCACGCCTATAACACGACCGTGAACAACGTGCTGAACAACGGCTCGAGCGACCAGTTCAATCACGCTCTGCTGCTGAGTCTCGTCCCCATCGTGAACATCAGCGGAACGGACTACCGCCAGTTCCTGCTTGACATCAACCAGACCGGGGTGGATCCCCTGCTCTCG
>BTUX01000169.1:0-10314 GCA_045863315.1 Candidatus Hydrogenedentota bacterium
AGTCGGCCCCGCCTCTCATCTTGGCCCCTGAGTCGGCGCTCGGGTCGCACCCCTGCGTCGCCCTATCCTCCGCTCAGGCCAAACTCACGATACGAAACCAACTGCTTGTACACAAGTCACTTACAAAAGAACCGGTTTGTCACGGAGTAGACAAACCATCATAGGAGGAGGCCATTCATGCCGACTTTCGAGTATCACGCCATACGGGCCGAGGGAGACGAGGAGAAGTCGTTTGTCGGAGGAGTTGTCGTGGCCCGTTCCCGCCATGAGGCCAAGGAAAAGTTGCGGGAATTGGGATTGAAGGCAACCATGCTGAAAAAAGCCCGCGGGGTTATGGCACTTCTCAAGTGGCTTGACGCCGATATCCGCTGACCCGGGTGGGGACGGTGGCAGACCGAAACACAATGATTCCGTTGAATCCGGCCGTGGCGATTGCCCTTCTTCTTACAACCCTTTCCACGTTGGCGCAGACCGCCAAACCGTTCCCCGTCAAGCCCGGGGGCCGGATTTTCGACAACCCCGATGTGGAGGCGCTTCTTGCGCGGCCCTACCGCGCGGACGTACCTATGGCCAGTACCGGCAAGCGCCTTTGGGCCTCCCACCCCGACGGCTGGGCCTTTCCGCCCGGCTCGGTCCATTATTACCTTCTTACAGGTAACAAGCTGGGATTCGACCTTCAGGTCGCCTCCGACGCCACACCCATTGTACCCGCCGCGGGTGAAGCCTACCCCTCGCATGTCAAACTGAACGCCGAAAGCGAATCCCTGCGCGTGCAAGGCGCGAAATGGATCTCGAAAGACGATTTTCTCGTGTCGCAACTGTCTTTCACCAACACGGCGCAGCAACCCGTGGACGTGGTGTTGCGCGCGACCCTTCCCGTCGAGGCCCCCCAGGCCGCCCCGGGGCGGTTCGAATGGAGTTTCGATCATGCGGGTATGCCACTGCGCGCGATCGCGATTCTGCCCGGGTTCGAGGCGGAGCCTGAGGATCCAAGCCCGGAACTCCTGTTTAAAAAGGAAGGCGAGGAACCCGACTTTCAGGACGGCAGCAGCGGCGAGGACCTCAAGGCCGCCGCAAGCAACGGCAAAGTGCTCGGCTCGGGTTTTGGGACGAATCCGGGGCACAGGGCCGTCTGGGTCATCGATGTCAAGGAAGCAATCGAGAATGCGGTCCTGACGGTCCGCTATGCGCGCGCCATGGAAGGCAGCGCGGAGGTTGCGGTCCGCCTTCCGAACCGCACGCGACTCGAACGCCGCCGATTCGCATCCACCGGCGGCTGGGGCGAGACGGAACGAGAATTCGGCGCCGAGGTGTTTCGCTTAGGCAAACTCGAGCCGGGCAACGTGAAAATCGAGATGATGATCGTTGCCGCAGGCGGCAACGTCAACATGGATGCGCTGTATATTCATCCCGCCGACGTGCAGATTGCGGGCGTGCATTCCACGAAGACGGCCCTCTCGCGCACCCTCACCGTCGGGGCCGGAAACCCGGAAACCCTCACATGCATCCTGGCGGTCGGCCCGGACGGCGACGATGAAATCAGGGCACTTGTCGAGCGTGAAGCGCAGTCCCAAAGTTTGCTCGCCGATCAGGTCAAAACGTACAACGACTGGCTTGTCGAGAATGTCCCTGCATTCGTCTCCGCCGATCGCGCCCTGACAATCCAATATTGGCACCGCGCCACCAGCGTGCTGAAAAAAAACCTGTTCCGCGTCGGACAGGGTCGTCTGACCGACTGGGGCATTTCGGAAGGGCGGTGGGCCTCGTCCTGGTATGCGAATATGATTTCGTACGGCGGCGGGCACCAGATTCGTGAAGCGCGGTGGCTGCGCGACCCGGGCTACGTCCGCGGCATCATCACGACATGGTGCGCCAACGAAAAGGAAAACGGCGTATTCCCCAATTACATCCGGCCCCACGAAATCGGCGACGGACAATACACCGACTGGATCACCTCCACCGTCTGGGACGCCCACTGCGTCCATCCCGACAAGGACTCGCTCGCGAAATGGGCGGATGCCCTCCGCCGAAACGTGGATGGCTGGCTGGCCACATACGACACGGACAACGACGGTCTTCTGCTGGTGGACAGCCACTGGTGGACCGGGATGGAGTGGCAACCTTCCTTCTTCTTTTTCAACGACTACGATAAGGACAAACAGGACCAACACCTGGAACGAGTCGATTTGACCGCCTACGTTTACGGAAGCGCCGACAATCTCGCGCGAATCCTCGATCAAATCGGCGACGTCGACGGGGCGCGCACCTACGCGGACATCGCGCGCAAAATTCGGGAAGCCGCCAAGGCCGTGATGTGGGACCCGGAATCCGCGTTCTTCTACTCCGTCGATCCGGAGACGCACGAAAAAGCCCTGGTGAAGGAAGTGGTCGGCGTGTATCCGTTCTATTTCTCGATGTTCGATTCCGACGAGGGCAAGCCGTACACCGCCGTGTGGAAATCCATTCTCGACCCGGAACAGTTCTGGACGCAATGGCCGGTTGCGTCCGCATCCAAGCAATGCCCCGCCTACTCGCAGGACGTGAATTTCAACGGCAAGCGTGTCGGTGGATGCATGTGGAACGGGCCCACGTGGCCGCACGCCAACAGCATCGTATTGTCCGCAATGGCGGCCACCCTGCGGGAATTCCCCGGCGCCCCCTTGTCGGCTTCCGACTTCTATGCCCTGTTCCGTTCCTACACCCTGGCGCAGTTTCGCGAACAGGACCCGAAATTTCCCTGGACCGGCGAATATTACAACGGAGATACGGGCGTATGGCGCACCGGTGAACGCGATTACAACCACTCCACCTATTTGGATCTTGTCATCGCGGATTGGGCGGGGCTTCGCCCTCGCCCGGACGAAACCATCGAACTGGCCCCGCTGATCGCAGCGGACGCTCCAGGATTCGTAATCGACGGCATCCGATATCACCGCCACGACATCTCAATCTGTTGGCTCCCCAAGGACGCGCAGGAACCGCAGCCCGACGGGCTTACGGGATTTCGCGTCTACTTGGATGGCCGGCTCGCACACCAGGCGGATACGCCGGGCCCGGTCATCCTCCAAGCGGGAGGATGAGCCCGGCCCATTCGGAGAATCGTCAGGATTTGCGAGACGGCACACACAGACAGAACGGGAAATCGCTTGGGACGTGTCCTCGATGACCAAGTCGAACCCGGTCCCACTGCGCAGGGTCCGCATTATCGTATTTACGGCAATCGCTGCCGCGATAGCGCTGCGCTTCGCGTCACTGCTGCTCGCTCAGTCCCATACCGGCGGCCTCATCATGTCGGGGGCCCTCGGGATCGCGGGCCTCGTCTTGCTCGGCGGCGCGACCGTCTATGCATTGCGGAAGCTCGACCGACTCCCCCGCTACTTCTGGGCCGTGCTCCTCGCTATGGCCTGTCTAGCCGTCGCGCAAGCGATGGATCTGGGTCGCCCACTCTCCCTCTCGCTCGACGCGGACAGGGACCCCGCGGGGTTGACCGCGCATGGTGTCGTGGGAACGCTTCTGTTATGCGCGGGTTTGGGTCTTGCCCTGGTCGGTTTCTATCAGTCTGTCTTTGAAGTGCTGGACTCCCGAACGCGGCTGGACCAGGAACAACAGCAACTGCACGATGCCCTTATCGAACGGCAGGCTGCCGAAAAAAAACTGCGGGAATCCGAGGAACGCTTACGCGTCATTTTCGAGGGGATGGAGGACGCCGTGTTCGTTCACGACCTCCAAGGCCGCATCTTGGAGTGCAACGACGCGGCCTGCGAGCGACTCGGTTACTCGCGCGCGGAACTACTCGCCATGCGTACGGTGGACCTCGATACGCCGGAGTTCGCGGCCGGATTCCGCGACCGCCTCCACGAGCAACTCAGCCACCGTCGATTTCGGTGCGAGGGCGAGCATGTCACTAAGGACGGCCGCCGCATCCCGGTCGACATTCACACCACCCTCATCGATTTTCACGGGTACGCCGCCATTCTGGCGGTCATCCGCGATATCACGGCCCGCAAGGCCGCTGAGCGGGAACGCGAGGAGCTTCAGGCCAAGGTGCTTCACGCGCAAAAGCTTGAAAGCCTGGGGGCGCTCGCCGGCGGCATTGCGCACGACTTCAACAACCTGCTGATGGGGGTGATGGGCAATTCGAGCCTCGCGCTCCAGGAACTGCCGCCTGATGCGCCGGCCGTCGAGTACATCCGCCAGATTGAAATTGCCGCCCAGCGCGCCGCGGAGTTGTCCCGCCAGATGCTGGCCTATTCCGGCAGGGGAGCATTTACGCTTCAGCGCATTGACTTGACTTCGCTTGTGCGCGAAATGGAGCACCTCGTGGGCCTGTCCGTACACAAGGACGTTTCGATCGAATGCCGCTTGGCTCCAGACCTGCCCGCCGTGCTCGGCGACCCCGGCCAAATCAAGCAAATCATCATGAACCTCGTAACGAACGCCGCGGATGCGATCGGCAATGAACCCGGGCGAATCACCATCGAAACCGGAACCGAGATCGTGACGGACGACAGTCATAGGGACGACCATTTCTCCGATCAACTGGGTCCGGGCCGGTATGCCTATGTCGAAGTCGCCGACACCGGATGCGGCATGGAGGAAAGCACGATTCGTCGCGTGTTCGATCCCTTCTTTTCAACCAAGTTTCCCGGCCGCGGGTTGGGATTGGCGGCGGCGCTCGGCGTGGTACAGGGTCACCGCGGCGCCATACGGGTTCGCTCCCAACTCGGGGAAGGAAGCTCGTTCCGGGTCTACTTTCCCGAAAGGTCGCCGGAATCCGTCGAAGCGCCCGCTGAAACGCCGGCCGAGAACCTGTGGGAATCGAAAGGCGCGGTGCTGGTGGTCGACGACGAGGAACTGGTGCGGAATGTCACACGCAGAGCCCTCGAACGGGTCGGATTCACCGTACTTCTGGCAAACGACGGCGCCGAAGCGATCGAGATTTTTCGCCGAAACTGCCGGGACATTGTCATGGTGCTGCTCGACATGACCATGCCGCGCCTCAATGGAGAGGAAACGTACATCGCGATCCGGGAGGTTCGTGACGATGTGCAAGTCGTCGTCACCAGCGGGTATGCAGAAGCCGAAATGCGTGAGCGGTTCACGGGAGTAGCGGCCTTTATCCAGAAGCCCTACCGCGCGGGGGAACTGATTGCCCTCGTCCGTAACGTGTTGTCGGCCGTGCCCGCCTCCCCCGCATAGAGAACTCGACGCCCTCAGCACGCCCCACCGGCAGCCATTGCGCCGATGAGCCCCCGCTGCCGATCCAGCCGGTCCTCCATTGTCGTGATCCATGCGGCGTCCAGTTTCAGCACTTCCGCGGACACGGGATTGAACTCGGTCGGCGTGTCACCGTTCATGGACCGTATACCGACTCGGTTGCACACAATGTCGGCGGCGTGCGCCGCGTGGGTCAGCACATGGCTTCTCGCAACCAATTCGGGCGTATGGTGCATGCCGATGCTCTCGACAATCGCCGGTGGAAGCGACCAGCGCTCGGCAATCCACGCCCCGATATCGCAATGCGTGCATCCGTCAAGGACTTCCCGCTCGGCCTCGAGTCGGGAAAGCTCCTCTTCATGCACCAACCTCGCGATTGCATGGACGGCCTCGGGAAAGTACTGCGCGATGACCGCCTTGCCGATGTCGTGTAACAGACCCGCCACATGCGCCCCGGAAATGGAGGGTATCGTCGACCGAAGCCTCGACTCGAAGCTGCTCGCCACCACCGAACATGCCAGGCTATGCCGCCACAGCATATGGAGAGCGCGGGCGCTTTCGGGATCCCGCCCGAACATATTGATCACCGAGATCGCCACCGCCAGGCGCTCGATTTCCTCGAATCCCAGAATCACGACGGCATCGGCAATGGTGCCGATTTGCCGGTGAAAACCGTAGTAACTGGAATTGACCGTTCCGAGGATTTTGAGGGTGAGTGCCTTGTCGGAGGCGATTTCCTCGGCCAGATCCAAGGCCGTTGCCGATTCGTCTTGGACCACCGACAGAATGCGAACCAGCGTGTGGGGGAGAGTGCTGACTTCGTCGATCGACCAGACGCGCTCTCGAACACCTACCACCGTGAGCTGAGCCATGGACGTGTCCTCCCCGACATCTGCCGTCCACTTCCAGCGCCACTACGAATCTCGCAGCCGCACTGTAATTGTACGGCGGAATTCACCATTCGTCAAGATGAATTTGTCACGTTTGAGTATGATTGAACCTAACGTGATAAGGTGTCGAAAGTTACCCTGCGAGTCGCAGTGGTGTGGGTTTCAACCGATTGAGTGCTCAATCTCGCAGTTGCGCGCAACTGCCCGAATACATGTGAGAAACGCCTTCAAATCACTCCCACGCGGGAGCGAATCAGTGTTTCTGCCGCGCCTCTTTTCGTACGTGCTGTATAGCCCGGTAGCGGCTTGATTTGCGCGTTATACGCATCAAGAAACCACTCCGCCTGTGGGTAGTAAGACTCCTCAAGTTCCGCAGGCGGAACGATCCAGTTTTCTGCGCCCACGACACAGACCGGGGCATCCAGGTGGTCAAATGCAAGCTGCGTGATTTGTGATGCCACGGTGTGCAGGTAACTTCCGCGCTCGCACGCGTCGCTTCCCAAGATCAGTTTTCCGGTCTTTCGTACTGAATGGTAAAGAATGGTGTAGTCGAACGGTACCAAGCTCCGCCCATCAATCAGTTCGACCGATATGCCAAACTCCTTCTCGAACCGCTGCGCCGCCTCCCACGCACGATACAGCGTAGCGCCAAATGTCAGGATTGTCAGGTCTTTCCCCTCTTTCAGCACGGCCGGCGTTCCGATCGGAAGCGTGTAGTATTCGGAAGGGACACCCCCCGCCTGAAAAATCTCCGTCATGTCATAAATCCGCTGGCTTTCGAAGAACACGACCGGGTCGCTCCCGCTCAACGCCGACGCCATAAGCCCCTTTGCGCTGTAGGGCGTGGCGGGAAACACGACTTTGAGCCCCGGCACATGCGCGCAAAGCGCGGTCCAATCCTGCGAGTGCTGCGCCCCGTACTTGCTGCCTACCGACACCCGCAGCACGACCGGCATCCTGCAGTAGCCGCCCGACATGGCCTGCCACTTCGGGAGTTGGTTGAACACCTCGTCCCCCGCTCGGCCCATGAAGTCGCAGTACATCAACTCGACCAGGGGCCGGCCTCCCTCGAGGGCGAAGCCGACGGCCGTGCCGACAATGGCCGCCTCGGATATGGGGGAATTGAACAGCCGGTGGTACGGGAGTGCTTCGGTCAAACCCCGATACACGGCAAACGCCCCCCCCCAGTCCCGGTTCTCCTCGCCATAGGCGATCATGCGGGAATCGTTGTAAAAATGGTGGATGATTGCCTCGAACAGGGCGTCCCGAAAACTGACCGCCTTGGATTCTTTCAGGGTCTCGCCGTTCGGCCCAATGCCGGATCGCGATTTCTTCGCAATTTGCTGGATCCGCGGGTTCTCGGCCAGCGGGATGAGCACGTCCGTGCTTCGCGTCAGCCCCGGCAACTTGGTCTCAGGCTCATTCGAAAACATAATGGCCTCTAGCCCGGCATGCGGCGCCAGGGACATGCGGGGCGACAGCGCATCGTCCACCGCAAGCCGGCACGCCTTCACGACTTTTCGCTTCGCGTACTCCGCGATCGATTCCAAATCGCTTTCGGATGCGAGGCCGGCGCCGACCAGGCGGCCTCCGAACTCGAAGAGCGGGTCAACCTGCTTCCACAATTCGATTTCTTCCCGTTCGCGATACGACGATTGGTCGCTCGGCGAATGCCCGCTCTGCCGGTAACACACCACCTCGAGCAGGACGGGGCCCTCGCCGGCCCGAATCGCGTCGATCTTGCGCCTGTACGCATCCGCCAAGCTGAGCGGGTTGTTCCCGTCCACGCATTCGGCCTGCATGTTGCCCGGGTTGATGGCCGCGCCGGCGCGCGCCAGCCTCTCGAACCCCATCGTCTCCCCGATCGGTTGGCCGCCCATCCCGTAAAAGTTGTTCATGAAATTGAAGATGATAGGCAGCCCGCCCCGGAACTCGGGGTCCCACAGGTTGTTGAACTGGCCCATCGCGGCGAACCCCATCGCCTCCCACACCGGTCCGCATCCGATGGACGCGTCGCCGATGTTCGCCACGGCAATGCCGGGCTTGCGCATGACCTTCTTGTATAGCGCCGCGCCCGCCGCGATGTCCGCGCTCCCCCCCACGATGGCGTTATTCGGAAAGATGCCGAAGGGCATGAAGAACGCGTGCATCGACCCCCCCATGCCCCTGTTGAAGCCGGTCTCGCGGCCAAACACTTCGGCCAGTAGTCCATAAAGGAGGAAATCGATGCCCAACTCCTCGGCTTCGTCGGCCTTGAACACCGCCTTCCCGTTCCCTCCGGGCACGCTCAACGGCTCCGCCGAGTTCCCGCCGGATTCCACCACGCGCAGAATGGCGCCCTCGAAATACCCTCGCATGATCGATTCCAGACCGCCGCCTTTTATCTCGTGTATGGCGGCGAGCCCCTTGGCGATAATCTCGCCGTGGCTGCGGTGGCTGCCGAAGATGTGATCGTCGATAGACAGGTGGTAGCACTCACCCACCGCCGCGCCTTCCTGGCCTATCGAGAGGTGCGCGGGACCCGCGTGCTTGTATTCGATACCTTCGTACGACCCCAACTTCTTGATCTGATCCAGCATCGTCTCAAACTCGCGAATGAGGGCCATGTCCCGGTATGCGCGCAGGCAACGGGCGGGCGTCACGTCCGGGTTGGTGTCCAGTTCTTCGCGCAGGGTTTTGCAGTACGAGTTAATCGGGATCGATCCCAGCTCAAGCACTTCGCTTCGGCGGGCTTCGGCCGGAGTAACCATCAGCTTCTTCGGCATGAGTCAAACCTCTCCACAGGACCACGGTCTGCCAGAAATCGGCGGGGTTCGCGCGGCAACAAGCGGGCGCGGAAGCCCGTAGTATACATGACCGATTTGGCGAAACGCAGCTTACATCGAGAACCGGGCCGAAACACAGGAGAACGAGTTATCCTTTATTGACAAATACTGTGAAAGGTCCTATCATCCGCCCGCATTCTTGGAGGTGGCGGCTATACCCGCACCACTATTTGCGAGGAGAAAGTGCAAACATGTACGGTCGTGGACTTTTGGTGGCAGCGCTGGCCGCGAGTTCGATTCTCGCGCCGAATTCGATTTCCGCCGATGAGGGTTCAGGCTTTGCCCTGACGGAAGGGTTTCGGGACGGCCGCTGGCGCGTCGAGGCGGGGGTGTCCACCGGCTTTCATTCCGGCCGTCGTGACCGCACCGGTGATACGTTGGTCAAAGGCAGTGTGGAATACGAATGGCCGGTGTTCGCCCGCGCGTCCCTTGGTCTGCGCGCATACCCGCTCTTTTCATACATTCAGAACGATCCGAGCGAAACGCTCTGGGGCGGAGGGTTCGGCGCTGTCGGCCGCGTGTATCAAAAGAAGGAAGAACGGCGGGGATTTTTCGCCGAAGCGGGCGCGAACGTCATTTTTCATTCCAACCATATCGACGGCAATTCCGCGAACATGGACTTCATGCTGGAAGGCGGCGTGGGGTACCAGTTCAAGAACAACTGGCACGTGACACTCCAAGTCTCGCACCTCTCGAACGGAGGCCTCGCCGAAGACAACGCCGGCGCCAATAGCGTGGGGCTCGCCGTCGGCTATACGTTTTAAGCAATCAAAAATTTTGACGGTTGCGCCTGGTTGACATACCGGCGCGGCTCGCGGCTTCGCCAAGCAACTCCAGGTTCCGAACTACCGGATATTGCAGCGGTCGGTCAGACTCCAAGTATTCCCGAGAGCGGCCGCGCGTGTATTCCAAGATTTCCCCCGCAGCCCGAATCATGTGGACAATCCGGTTGCCGTCGGATTCAAGCAGCATCTCGCACGAGAGCTGTATTCACGATTTCCTCGCGGAACGAATCGCTCAAATCCCTGGGTGTTCGCATATCCGCCTTTCGCCCCAGCAACGCGGAAAATTCCTCCTCCATGCCGGCAATCCCCAAGCGCGTCGAAATGTGCCCCGCGTCGAATTCCACCGGTACGTCAACGTCGCTATTCGGACCGAAGTCGTCGCGCAGCGCCAAGCCAAACAGCCCCAGCTTCACGATGCGATGCTTTTCGCAGAAAGTTGTGAGCTGATGGTGATCTATGGCAATAGGCAACGTCATGGCTTACTCCAGCGTTTTGTGCACGCCGAGGGTATATCACAGAAACAAGTCGCTCTCGCTTAGCCCGCATTTCTCACCAGTCGCTCCCGATGACGGGAGCGACTGGTGAGAAATGCTCAGG
>BTUX01000170.1:0-10257 GCA_045863315.1 Candidatus Hydrogenedentota bacterium
GACGGAGCGCAACCCGTGGAAACAGTTGCGTTTTTTCATTCCTGCCCCGGCGGGGCAGAGGAGTTTCTCGCCGCACCCTAGAGCGGACGTTGGCGCACGGTGTGCGTTCCTGTGCCCCTACCGGGGCACGCTCGATGGAGCTGTCGAGCTCCACGGGTTGCGCGAGGCCGAACGGCCTCGCTTCACCCGTGGCTACCGTCCTGCGCCCCGCTGGGGCGGGGAGGAACCTTAGCAGTTTGTCGGACTTTGCTTGTAAGTCCAATCATGGCAATGGCGCTCTATTTTGGACCGCCTAGCGACGAGCATTGATACATAACGACTTACACATTTGTCCAGTGCCAAGTCCGACAAACTGCTAGGATCAGGAAGGACGAGGATTGACTGCCCTACGGTCTCCTCACGCGACCGAAGGCATCGTCTTCCACGCTGCCGAGGTAGAGGAACTCGCCGTACTCATTGACGCTGGTGACTGGCGCGAGTTTGCCTGCGGGGCCTTGGAGGTTATGCGTCACGTTTCCCTCGATGTCGAGGCCGAGCGCGAAGCTGTAGCGGACCGCCGCGGGCAGGAGGCGTTTGGGCAGCCGCCACAATACTTTTCGCAGCAACGGGTACGGCGCCATGGCGTCGGCCTGCGGATTGCGGGGATTGGCGAGCGCGAGCCAAAAGGTATCCGCGCCGTTTGAGGAAATGTTGTCGGGAAATCCCGGCAGATTGTCGATGAACACGTCCCAGGTGTGCTTCTTCTCGCCTGAAAGCCAATAGCGAAGCACACGGTATTTCCAGGTTTCGTTGACGAGCACGAACGATTCGTCCGGGGCGATGGCGACGCCGTTCGCGAAGCAGAGATCGCCGATGAGCTTGGTCGTCGTCTTGGTCGCGGGATCGTATTTGAGGAAACGCGCGTTGCCGCGATGCTCCATCAGGTCCGCGAAATAATTCGGCGCGGTGAACTTCCACGAGGCGTCGGTGAAATAGATCGTTCCGTCCTTTGCAATGTCGAGGTCGTCGGTGAATCCGAAGGGCAAGCCGTCTGCCTCTGTGCTCAACACGGTGATTGCGCCCTGCGGACCGATCGAAAGCAGCCCCTTGTGTGCATCGCACACAATCAAGTTTCCGTTGGAGTCGAACTGCATGCCGAGCGGACGCCCGCCGGTGTTGGCGAAGATTTCATGCGACGAAAGGTCGGCCGCAATCCGCACGATGCCGCCGTCCGCAGTGCCGGTGTAAAAGCGGCCTTCCGTGTCGCGCGCGATGTCTTCGGGACCGTTCAAGCGGCCTTTGAAGAACAGCTCGATGTCATCCAGCGCGGTATTCGCTGCATATTGTCCCGTCAGTTTCGGCGCGGCAGGCGGCTCCCATGCGGCGGGGTCGATTTCGGAGGGGGCGGCGACCAGCCAGAGCGCCACGACCGCGAGGACAACAGGGGCACCAAGGACGAGACCGACGCGAAGTTTGGAATTTTTCACGAGTATTGGTCCATGGGATCCGTCACGCGCCAAACTGTCGAAGGTGGTGGTCGAAGTGCGCGGCGTGGAACTTGCGCCAGCCGTTCACGCCGATGTTGCCGAAATACGGATGGTGCATCACAAACATCGATCCATCGTTCGCGCTGGTCAGGAACTCGTCGAGTGCGGCCCTCAGCGATTCCATGTCGCCATCGGGCCACGTGATGGGGGGCGATCCTTTCTTTTTCGGCAAGGGAACGTTTTTCGGGAACTTGACCAGACCGGTCATCATGATCGGCCCCACGATGTACTGCATCATGAAGGTCCCGCGGAACGGCATCGGTTGGCCTTGGCCCATCGAATACTTGAGCACCAGCGTGACGTGCCCTAACATCTGCGCGCCGGTCATCTTGCCCCACAAGGGTTTGGCGTCCGGCGCCACCTTCGCGAACCGATCCAAGTACGCCCCTGCGGTGGACTCCGTTAACTTCGGCATGGACGTGTTTGCCTCCCGGGTCGTGGCGCCTTGCGAGGGCGTAGTATGCGCCAGCGCCTTCGGAAGGTCAATACGGGGTATCGTGAGGCTGCGGCGCCTCGCCGTGTAAGTGTTCCAATCAAAACGGGTTATCCCGTGCGCGACTCCGGCCGCCGCATTTTTCGCCGCGCCTGGGCGCGGATCGTGCTACAATCGCTCATCGGCAAAGAACATGCCAGCCTGTGTCGGGGGGCGCATTCGAGTTCCGGCATTGCGCCGTTCCGGATGAACAGGCTTGGCGGGGGTACTTCGCGCATGGAGCTGGGGGCCGACCTGTTCGCCACTCTCATCGACAACCTGAACGATGGGGTCTACTTCGTCGACCGCAAGCGCCGGATTCATTATTGGAGCCGCGGCGCCGAGCGCCTGACCGGCTACAATCGCAAGGAAGTGGCGGGCCGCTGTTGCGCGGACAACATTCTGGTGCACGTGGACGAGCACGGCCGGGCCTTGTGCACGGGGATGTGCCCGCTCTCGCATACCATGGAAGACGGTCAGGCCCGTGAGTGCGCTCTGATCTACTTCAAGCACAAGGAAGGGCACCGGGTGCCCGTGAAAGTGTACGCGGCGCCGATTCGGAACGAACAGGGGGAGATCATCGGCGCGGTGGAATCATTCCATACGGCGGAGACACTGCCGTCCGTGCTTGACGAAATTCAAACGCTCAAGCGGGAACTTTACTACTGTCCGCTCACAGGGGTGGCGAACCGGCGCTACGCGGAGGATTGCCTGCCGCAGAAGTACGAGGACGTGTTGCAGGGGCGCGGCAAGGCGGGGGTGCTCCTGATCGATGTGGACCACTTCAAGTCGTACAACGACAAGTACGGCCACCACGTGGGCGATTTGGTGTTGAAAATGGTGGCGCGCACGCTGGCGAACGCGTTGCGCTCGTTCGACATTATCGCGCGATGGGGCGGGGAAGAATTCATCGTATTGATGCCGGCGATGATTGAAAGCGACGTGGAATCGACGGCGAACCGGCTGCGGGTGTTGGTCGAACGTTCGAGCCGGGAGATCAGCCAGGAACGAATCACAGCGACCGTTTCGATCGGCGGGGTATTTGTCAGGGAGCATCGGGACTTTGCCGAGGCCGTTCAGGAGGCCGATCGGCTGATGTACGTGTGCAAACGGAACGGTCGCAACCAAGCGCGCGTCGAGACGCTGCTACGCCGGGTGGACGAAGCGCCTCCGGACGAATGACCGCCGTCTTGCCCTTACGCGCGGCCCCCATTGTGCATTCCCGCCGGGCATCGGGGTATACTCTGCCATTTGGCCCCCAGCCGAGGAATTCATGAAACCCTTAGTGTCCGTGGTGGTGCCCTTCTACAACGAGGAGGAAAACGTCGATCCGCTGCTCGGGCGGATCGAGGCGGTGTTCGAGACGCTGCAGGACTACGACTACGAGTGCCTGTTCGTGAACGACGGCAGCAGCGACGGCACGCGGGCCCGCATCGACGCGGCGAAAGGGCGCAATCCGCGCGTGCGACCGATTCACCTTGTGTCGAACCGGGGCCAGTCCGCGGCGCTGGTAGCAGGCATGCGACGGGCGAAGGGCGAGTACATTTTGACGCTGGACGGCGATCTGCAGAATGACCCTTGCGATTTTCCGAAGATGCTCGAACTGCTGAAGGACTACGACTGCGTGTGCGGATACCGGGCGAACCGTCGGGACACTTGGGTGCGGAAGGTATCGAGCAAAGTCGCGAACGCGGTGCGCAAGCGCATGCTTGACGACGGCATCCGCGACGCAGGCTGCGGAAGCAAGGGTTTTCGGCGGGTGTGCGTGGACCACATCGTGCCGTTCAACGGCGTTCACCGTTTTTTTGCCGTGCTGGTGCGCAGCGCGGGCTTGACGCTGACGGAATGCCCGGTGACGCATCACCCGCGCGTGCATGGGGTGTCGAAGTACGGTATTCACAACCGACTGTGGCGCGGCCTGTACGATCTCATCGGCGTCGGCTGGTTGAAAAAGCGCTACGTGACGTATCGGGTCGAGGGGGAAGAGTAAGTGCCGGATTATCGGGCCGTGATTCAGCAGGCCTTCTCCGACCCCGTACTCGCCGCCTGGTTCCTGTTCGGCGTCGCGGGCACGATCATATTCAACAGCCGGTTTTACGTGCAGTGGTACGTATCGGAGCGCGAGAAGCGCAGCGTGGTGCCGGTGTCGTTCTGGTACCTGAGCAGCATCGGCGCGATCATTCTGTTGATTTACGCGATCCACGAGCAGTCGCCGAACGGCGGGCTGAGTTACAGCCTGAACACCATCATCTATTCGCGCAATCTCGTTCACATCTGGCGCGAGAAGGGCAGCCTGACGCGCGCGAAGAGCATCGCGTTTCAGTCGCTGGTCGGCCTGATTACCGTGGTGGCGGTCTCGATCGTCGTGGTGATCTGGTTGCGCGAGATCGACCACATTCGCGAGAAACCGCAGGTCGAGGCGGTGGCCCAGAGTTTGTGGATCGCCGTCGGCGTGTTGGGATCCTCGATGTTTGCGGTGCGGTTCCTGATACAGTGGCTCGCAACGGAATTGAAGCGAAAGAGCGTGATGCCGCACATTTTCTGGCACATCAGTTTCATAGCCGCGCTGCTGTTATTCCTGTCGTTTTCGGCTCAGGGCGAGTGGCTCTACGCCCTCGGCCCCGTGATCAACGTGCCGGTCTACGCGCGCAATCTGTGGCTGATTTACAGGCACCGGGAGGACGCAAGTGAACAGGCGGGAATGGCGTAAGGCATGAATCGCGCACCGCTCATCGCCGTGCTTGCCGCGGGCTTTCTCGTATTCACCGTCAACCTCGGCGGATACGATCTGTGGCCGCCGGACGAGCCACGCTTCGGGCAGGTCGCCCGCGAGATGATGCAATCGGGCAACCTGATTCAACTCACGATCAACGGGGAAACCTACCGCGAAAAACCGCCGTTCCTGTTCTGGCTGATTGCGCTGGCGTCGCTGCCGTTTGGCGACGTGACCGAGACGACGGCGCGCGCGCCCTCGGTGCTTGCCGCGCTGGTTGCGCTGTATTTTACGTATCAACTCGGCGCCCGGCTGTTTGGGGCGCGCGTGGGACTGTGCGCGGGGTTCGTGCTTATCACGTCGCTGCTGTTCTGGTGGGAGGCCCGCAGCGTCCGCACGGACATGCTGCTGACCGCGTGCTTGAGCGTGGCCTTGTATGCCTTCTGGATGCACCATGAATCGCGCGCGCGGAATTGGCTGCTCATCTTTTACGCGGCCATCATCGCGGCGGTCTACGCAAAAGGCCCGCCCGGCGTTGTATTTCCATTGCTGCTCGCGTTCGCGTTCTACTGGCGCCGAAAGGAAGAGCGGCGCGCGCTGCATCTAGGCTGGGGATTGCTCGCGATCTGCGGCGCCCTCGCGATCTGGCTTGTTCCCGCCTATTTGCTTGCGCCGGCGTCGGCCGAACCTGCGCGGACGTTGGGGCTTGGCGACAACCTGTATCGGCAAACCATCGGCCGTTTCGTCCTGGGGGTGAGCAAGGCGCAACCGCCCTATTACTATTTGATCAACCTGCCCGCAAACCTGTTCCCGTGGACGCTGTTCCTGCCGTGGGCGATTTACTTCGCGTGGAAACGCCGCCGGGAAGGGGACGGGATGCGGCTCTTGCTGAGCTGGATCGTGCCCGCAATCGTTTTCTTTTCGATCAGCAGCGGAAAACGGGCGGTATACCTGTTGCCGCTGTATCCGGCGATCGCGGTGCTCATCGCGTATGCGCTGGTCGAGTTGGCGGACGCGCCCGACCGCGCGTGGGTGCGTCGGGTCGTCGGGACCGTCTGGTTCGTGCTGCTCCTCGCCGTTGGGGCGTTCTTTCCCATACTCGCCTACTTCGCGTGGTTCGACGAGTCGCTGCATCCCGACCTCGGCGCGTACATTCCGCCCCTCGCGAAACAAGGCATCTCGATCGACCACGCGACTCTCCAATCGATCGCGGTGTTCACGGGGTGCGCCGTGGCCTTCGCGCTGCACGCGATGTACGTCGCCTTCCGCAGGCAGGGCCGCTCGGTCCATTTCGCCATGGCCGGCCACTTCGCGGGACTTGGAGCGGTCGCCGCGATACTGTTGTTTCCCGCCATCGACGTTCATAAGGGCGCGAGCGATTTCTGCGCGCCCTTGCGAAGACTGACCGAAAACGGCGTCGAGTACCGGCTGTATTCCGTCGCCTTCTCGCGCGAGGAGTATGTTTTCTACACAAAACACCGTCATCAAACTTTTCTCGTCGACACGTGGCCGGGGGAACTGCCCGAAGGCATCGAACTCGAGGATTACGTCGCCGAACATCGTGCCTTGCAAGGTGGGTTGCGCCGCGCGGTCGAGAAGGTGCCGGTTGCCGACTGGTCCGCGATATCCGACGAAGAACTGGGACGACTGCAACACAACGTCAACGTCGCGTTCGAATTGGCGAAAGCGACAACCGATCACGTCCAACTGCTGCGCGACTCGCTTGTCCAGGCCCTCGAAGGGTTCAGCGCGGAGTTGTCCAAGTCCGGGCCTGCCTTTGTCTTCGTGCAGCAGGAAACCTGGGGGTGGCTCATTGCCCTGCAACCCAACCTTCGGGACTTCCCCGTGCTCGACCAGGAACCGGTGGGCAGTCGACGTGTCCTGATCGTGGGCAATAGGCCAGGAGCGGAGATCGTGACGCAGGCGCGGGGCGAGGCCGGTTAGCCCGGACGGGGTAGATTCCTCACTTCGTTTGGAATGACGCGTGAGCTTCGTTCGGAACGGCGCGGGATTTATTTGGGCGTGGGGGGTGGGATTCCCGCCGTGTAATGAACGGCCTGCGTTCGGTACGCCGATGGTGTTGTGCGCCTACTCTTGCGGCGATGGGAAAAGGGTCACGTAGCCGTCGGTTGTCGGGAGTAGGATATCGCTTTTGCCGTCGCCGGTGAGGTCGGCGATGATGGGGGCGCCGGATGCCGCGCCGATCTCCGTCTTCCACACCACGCGCGGCGCATCTCCTCCATCGCCTACGGCGTAGAGTTCGCGGTGGCTGGTGCCGAAGACGAATTCCTGTTTGCCGTCGCCGTCAATGTCTGCGGTGACGACGTCACTGCAGGTTGCCTGCAAGGGCAGTTCCCAACGGACGCCGCCGTCGATGAGGTTCAGGCAGGCGAAGTGGCCGTTCTGGCGACCGAAACCCATGAGCCATTCGCCGGTGGGGAGGAGCAGGAAACCCTCTTCGGCGGTTCGGGCGGCGCCGGGGAGCGAGGTGGCGTACCAGAGGGGCTCGGTCTTGATGGTCATGACCGCCTGGAAGTAGTGACCGGAAATGAGCGCGACAAGGGGGGGTGCGTCGGCGCGCGCGAGTATGGCGGGCAGCGTGTAAAGCCCCTGGCAGGGCTGGTTGAAGATGGTGGGAGGAAAGGCGGGGCCGAGCAACGGATCGCCGGTCGGACCGGAGGCGATGCAGTAGTAGTCGGGGTTGGTAAAGACGAGGTCTTCTTTACCGTCGGCGTCGAAGTCATAGGCGGAGGCGAGGTTGCTGCTGGCGCCCCAATAGCGCTCGAGTTTGGAGTCGGGGACTTCCGCTTTCTCCCACAGCACGTCGCCGGTCCGCCCGTTCAACGCGGCGCTGCGCACAAGCGGCGTGCCGGCCCATAGGTACAAGTCGGGCGTTGACGATCCGGTGAAGTGCGCGGTGCGGAGGTACGCGATCCGGCTCGCCGGAAGGGCCTTGCGGTCCGCGGGAGGAAGCTGCGCGCGCCAAAGGACGCGGTCGTTTTCGGACGGGGCACGCACTTCAACGATGGGTGTCGCCGTGGGTTTGACGTCGGCAAGCGCCACGTCGAGTTTGTTGTTGCCGTCGAAGTCCGCGATCACGGGGAGGGCGTTAGACGCATATTCGCGCACGAGTTCGAACGCCCCGTTGTTTAACGTGAACACGCGCACCTGGGGATCCTGATAGAGGATCACGTCGTTGCGCCCGTCGCCGGTCAAATCCGCGGCGAGCAGTTTCGGCATGGGCGGACCCACGAGGGATGGGAGGTCGGCGATTCGCTCCCGCGCCTCTTTTTCCGGACGTTCCCACGGCGCGGTGACAAACTCGCCGTTCTCGTTCATTCGGATCGAGAGGCGTTCCGCCCCGCGCTCGATGCGCATTTCGTTCGACTCGGCAGGCAGCACCTGATTGCCGCGCAGGGCGCGGCGTCCGCCGCGGCGGGGCGGGATGATCGCGGCCGAGTCATCGCTCCACAGGATTTCGAGGTCGCCGCCCTTGAACGACAGAATGCGCGCGCCGTCGATCTTCGTTTTGGTCGGGTCGGTGGTTGCGTTGACGAGCACCTCGAACGAACCGTCGCCATTCATATCATCGGTGGCCACCGCCATTACGTCGGGCACGCGGTACTTCATCTCGCCGGTGAGGGCATCGTAGATGCGCAGGAGCCATGCATGTTCGTTTTCCGAGTTGTACATGGACACAACGATCTCGGTGCGGCCATCGCCGTCGACGTCGACATCGGGTTCGTCGGGCCAGGTGCTGACGACTTTTCCGGTGGTGACGCTCTCGCCCCATCCGTAGCCCCAGGCCTTTTTCATCTGGCCGCCGATGTTCAACAGCACTTCGTGGTGTTGCGCGAAAGTGGCGATACAGAGGAAATCGTCGCGGCCGTCCTTGTTGAGGTCGGTGAATTTGACCAGACCGTAGCTGCGGACATTGGCCGGCGAAACGTCCCACTTCGCAAAATGCTTCATGGCGCCGCTGATCGCATCGAGAAACCACATGCGGCTGTGCGTTTGTACGACGAGTTCGTTTACGCCGTCGCCGTCGAGATCGCTGCGCAGAAGCGTCGGGAAGCAGGTGTACTCGCTGAAGTCGTAGCGCCACTTCTGAACGGGCGCGGGACCGTCGACAAACTCGAAGAGCGCGATGTAACCGTTGTCCTTGTCCGGCGGGTATGCATGCATGATGACCACGATTTGTTTCCGCGAATCGTTGGGAAGGTAGCGGTCGGCGTAGAGATACCACGCGTAGGACATGGGGTCGACGTCGTAGCGCCAGAGCAGTGCGCCGTCGTCGAGTGAGACCAGGGCGGCGGCGCCGTAGGGTTGGGTGGGGCGTCCCGCCTGGAGCAGGATTTCGGCGCGTCCGTCGCCGTTGAGGTCTTCGCTCGCGATGATTTGGTCAAAGTTGAGTCCGAGCGGATGGGAAATCCAGCGCAGCGCGCCGGAGGAGTCATAGCAGTGCAAGGCGCCATCGACGATGGGAAGTGCGACGGCCTCGCCATCGGGCAGAAGCGTCGCGTGGAACGCGGGGGCCGTCCGTCCGAGATCGATCCGCGCGGCGGGAACGGGCGGCGATCGCATCGCGCCGGACAGAGGTTGGATGGAAGTGAGGCGGGGGTTGTGGCGGGGTTCGGGCCAGTCACCGGGGGCGGCCCATACGGACTGAGCAGCAACTACCGCGATGAGAACGCAAAGCATGACCTGCGCAAAGTCCCCGTCAACCGTGTGCCGGATCCGCGCCAGGGGTGGGAAGCGCCGAATGCCGGTTCACTTACCACCGGATGATCGACGACGCCCACGTCAACCCTGCGCCGAACGAAGCGAGCACGACGATGTTGCCGTCGCGCACACGTCCGGCCTCGACGGCCTGGCTGAGCGCAAGCGGGATGGAACCGGCCGTGCAGTTGCCGACTTGGTCAATATTCACCATGACCTTTTCGTCGGGCAGGCCGAGACGTTCGGCGACGACCTGAATGATTCGGATATTGGCCTGGTGCGGGACAAACAAGTCGATGTCGTTGGTCGTAAGGCCGGTGGCGTCCAGCGCGGCCTTCACGGCGGCGCTGAATTCCACGACAGCGCGGCGAAATAGTTCCTGGCCTTTCATGTGAATGGTGTTGATGTCGTCGTCGACATTCGCCGAAGTGATCGGGATTTTCGATCCGCCGGCGGGAAGCCACAGTATTTCGCGCCCCGATCCGTCCGCCCAGAGGTGCGTGGTGAGCACGCCGCGGTCCCCTTCCTGTGCGCGCAGGATGACGGCGCCGGCGCCGTCGCCGAACAGGACGGCGGTGTCGCGCTTGCGAAAGTTTACGCGGTTCATGGCGCGTTCGGTGCCGATGAGCAGGACCGTCTTAAAGGCGCCGCTGCGAATGAATGCGTCGGCGGTGGCGAGGCCGTACATGAAGCCCGAACACGCGGCATTGACGTCGAAAGCCGGAACGCTGCCTAGGCCGAGCTGTTCCTGGATGACGCATCCGGTGGCGGGAAACTGGTAGTCGCCCGTGGTGGTGCAGCACACAACGACCTCGATTTCGTCGAGA
>BTUX01000171.1:0-10247 GCA_045863315.1 Candidatus Hydrogenedentota bacterium
AAGCCCCATTGTCGCATCCGGACCCGGCAAAGGTGGACGAGGGGAAGGCGGGGGTCGAGAACGCGTTGCGCGCCGCGCGGGCCATGGGGGCGGACAACATTCTGTTGGTGCCGGCGGTGGTCAATGCCGAGGTCCGGTACGCAGACGCCTACGAGCGATCGCAAAAGCACATTCGAGCATTGCTTCCGCTTGCAGCGGAATTGAAGGTCCGGATCGCGGTCGAAAATGTTTGGAACGACTTCCTGCTGAGTCCGCTGGAATTCGCAAGGTATGTCGATGATTTCGAAAGCCCATGGCTACAAGCCTACTTTGATGTCGGGAACGTCGTGGCCTTCGGGTATCCGCAGGACTGGATACGCACGCTGGGCGAGCGAATTGTCAAAGTGCACCTGAAGGATTTCAAGCGAAACGAACGGGAGTGGGTCAACCTCGGCGACGGCAGCGTGAATTGGCCCGAGGTGCGCAACGCGCTTCAGGAAATCGGGTATGCTGGATTCGTGACGGCGGAACTCAACCGGGGCGATGAGGCGTTTCATAGAGATTTGGCAGGGAGAATCGATAGGTTGCTGGGATAGCGGCTGACCGCCGCCCGCTCGTTCGACCAATCTATTTTGCCTGCCCGAAGGACAGGGCAGCACACTGGAGCGACCCCAGCACCGTATCGGGTGGCCGAGACGCGCGGTCGCGCCTACCCGTTCCTGCCCTGGCCCAGCCGAGACGGTACGATACGAGAAGAGCAGTCGCGGTGCTACGTGCTCAAGCGGAAATGCCGACCTGCGCAGGCACGCCGCGGTCGGGACGGTTGAGCCAAGCGGCCGGAGTTGCAAACCCGGACTAGTTTGCTATGATCTGGGCAACGAAGGTCAAAACGCCTGTAGGTGACTATGATCCGAGTGAGCAGGACCTCCATTCTCGCGGCAACATTCGCGGTGCTTGCGTGCGCAGGGACGGCGCAGTTGCCCCCCGCCTCAAAGCACGAGATCGATTTTGCGGTCGACATCCACCCCATTCTTGCCGAGCGATGTGCGCAGTGTCATATGAAAGGCGCCGCGAAAGGCGGCTTTTCGATGGACACGCGCGAATCATTTCTCGAGGGCGGAGATTCGGGAGAAGTAGTCAAGCCGGGGAATAGCGCCGAGAGCTATCTGGTCCGGCTTGTTGCGGGACTTGAGCCGGACCTCGTTATGCCGCCCAAAGGCGAGCCATTGACCGAGGAGCAGATTGGACTTCTACGGGCATGGATTGATCAGGGAGCCGAGTGGTACGACGTGATTCCGGACGAGGGCGGGTACAAACCTCCGCTTCACCTGGCGGAAGCCGCCGTGCCGCCGGAGAAGCCCGGCCTCACCAACCCGGTCGACCGTTTTGTCGATGCCTATTTTGAAAGCAAGGGTATCGCCTGGCCCGAATCGGTGGCGGACAACGTTTTCCTTCGCCGAGTGTACCTCGACACGATCGGCCTCCTGCCGACGCCCGACGAGCAGACGGCATTCTTGAATGATTCCGGCCCCGACAAGCACGCAAAGCAGGTAACGAAGCTGCTGGGAGACAACCTGGGTTACGCCGAAAACTGGATGTCGTTCTGGAACGACCTCCTGCGGAATGATTTCGCGGGGACGGGCTATATCGACGGCGGCCGCAAACAGATTACGCCATGGCTGTTCGACGCGCTGTATCACAATATGCCTTATGACCAGTTCGTGACGCAGTTGGTCAACCCCACTCCGGAAAGCGAAGGATTCGTGAACGGCATTATATGGCGCGGGGTGACGGCCGCGGCCATGGTGCCGCCGATGCAGGCGGCGCAGACGGTTTCGCAAGTGTTTCTCGGGGTCAACCTCAAATGCGCGTCGTGCCACGACAGCTTCATCGATCATTGGAAACTGGTCGATTCCTATGGGATGGCGAGCGTTTTTTCCGAGGAGCCGCTCGAGTTGGTCCGCTGCGACGTGCCCCAGGAGAAGACCGCGGAAGTGAAGTTCCTGTGGCCGGAGTTGGGCGAAATCGACGCATCGAGATCGAAGGCAGGGCGACAGGCCCAGTTGGCGCGGATCATCACGAGCGAAAGCAATGCGTTCTTCACACGCACCATCGTGAATCGACTCTGGTCCCGCTTCATGGGTCTCGGATTTATCGAGCCGCTGGACGTAATCGAGAACGAGCCGTGGAACGCGGAGTTGCTGGACTGGCTCGCCCGCGACTTAATCGATCACGGATACGACCTTAAACATACCATGTGGCTGATCCTGACTTCGCGGTCGTATCGGCTACCCGCGGTCAGTACGCCTCCGGATTCCGAAGGACCGTACGTATTCAAAGGTCCAGAGGTCCGGCGAATGACGGCGGAGCAGTACCTGGATGCCTTGTCGAGCCTGACCGGGGCGTGGCAAGAAGATCCTCAGTTCAGCATCCCGCAAAAGCCAGTAAAGAAAGACGAGTCACCGCCGGCACCTGTCACGCGTGCATGGCGCATAAAATCTGACCCGCTGACCCGCGCCATGGGCCGCCCCAACCGAGAACAGGTCACATCGCGACGGCAGTCGGTCGCGACGGCGCTGGAAGCGGTGGAAATGACGAACGGCCAGACCTTGGCGACGCTCCTGGAACGCGGTGCAACGAAACTCGTCGCCAGCCCGA
Source organism: Candidatus Hydrogenedentota bacterium (assembly GCA_045863315.1). Classification (GTDB taxonomy): domain Bacteria; phylum Hydrogenedentota; class Hydrogenedentia; order Hydrogenedentales; family SLHB01; genus JABWCD01. The sequence goes on from BTUX01000171.1 coordinate 2,638, forward strand.
ACATTTCCGCGCCGGAGTTGGTGAGCTCGCTGTATCGTCATGCACTGCAACGAGAAGCGACGGAGCGGGAACGGGAGATTGGGGTCGGAATCATCGGCGTCCCGGCCGGCGCCAACGGCATCGCCGACCTGCTCTGGGCGCTTTCCATGCTTCCGGAGTTCCAACTGATATACTAACTAAAGGTACGGTCTTTTCCAGAATGGGCGGAGCAATCTGAGTTTTGTGAGGATCCGACGATGCAAAGGACGTGGAACCGAAGGGACTTCTTGAAGACGGCGAGCGCGGCGACGTTGTCGGCGATGGCGGCAAGTTTTCCGCGACGCGCCAGCGCGGAATCGGCGGAGAGAATCCATGCGACGGCGGACACGCTGATCGTCCTATGGATGGCCGGCGGCATGGCGCACACCGAAACCTTCGATCCCAAACGGTACACACCGTTCGAGGTGGGGCTGAATCCCGACCGGGTACTGAGCACGTTCCCGGCAATCGATACCGTGGTCGACAATATCAAAATCTCCGAGGGACTCGAAAACATCGCGAAGGTAATGGACCGGGCCACGCTGATACGAACGTACAAAGCGGCAGACTTGGGTTTCATACTGCATTCGCGACACCAATACCACTGGCACACCGGTTACGAGCCGCCCCTGTCGGTCGCGGCGCCGCATATTGGATCCATGATTGCGAGGACTCTGGGGCCGCTGAATCCGGATGTGCCTGCCTTTATCGACATTGGTCAGGGATTCGACAACGGCGAGGGCGAAGAACTTAAGGCCTTTCACACCGCGGGCTTCTTGGGCAGCGAGTACGGTCCGTTTTTCGTGCCGAATCCGGAGGAGGCGCAGGCCAGTGTGCAGCCGCCAAAGGGGATGAACCAGGAACGCTTCAAGGCGCGGTACAAGGCCTACGAGCAGTTGGTCAAGGAGAGTCCCGTCGGCGAAGCGATGAGTGGGTATCAAAAGGACTCGCTGTTGCGATCGATGGAGAACGCGCACCGGTTGTTAACCTCACCAGCGGCAAAGGCTTTCGACCTGTCACTGGAGCCGAAGGAGACCTACGACCGGTACAACACCGGCCGGTTCGGGCTGGGTTGTTTGCTGGCGCGACGCTTGACGGAAGCCGGGGCGCGGTTCATCGAGGTCACGACCGAATACATACCTTTCAAGTATTGGGACACGCACGAGGACGGTCACACGCGGCAGATTGAATTGAAGAAAATGATCGACGCCCCGATCGCCCAGTTGGTGCTCGATCTCGAAGAACGCGGGTTGCTCGACCGCACACTGATCGTGCTGGCCAGCGAATTCAGCCGCGATATGCTGACGGAAGGCAAGCCCGGCGCGCCCGTGAAGAACCAGGTCGATGTCCCACCCATCATCAATGAACTGAAACACTACGGCATGCACCGCCACTTCACCGACGCCGGCAGCGTGTTGATGTTCGGTGGCGGCGTGAAGAAGGGATATTTGCACGGCGTGACGGCGGACGAACGTCCCTGCGGCGCGATAGAGAAGCCAATCGACACGACCACCCTGCACGCCACGATGTACCGCGCGATGGGAATACCCGCCGATCTTGCGTATGAGGTCGAAAAACGGCCCTTCTACGTCACGAAAGACGGACTGGGCAAACCGGAGATGGACCTGTTTGCTTGAACTCGATCATATGCGATCTCTAGAACTGGACGTGCCCTCGGCTTGCCGCGGACGCGGGCATTCGGCCTGAAAGGGTGAGCACATCCATCTGATAGCCGCAAGGGCGCCTGTGGAGTTCTCGTTCTCTCTTTTCCTGCCTACACCCACATGTTTCTCCAGGAATAGCACTCATGCCAACGCCAATTGATCCGGATACCGCACAATCTCTCGTTCTGAATCACACTCCCACGGCCCGGGCGATTTGCTTGAACAGTATCGATGCGTTGGGAATGACGCTCGCGGAGTCCATTCAGTCGGACCGCGATTACCCGCCCTTTGACCGGGCCATGATGGATGGGTTTGCTGTCGTCGTGTCCGATGCCGGTCGAACGGTCTCAGTCGTAGGATCGGTCGCCGCAGGAGATTCGCCCAACTCACCGGTCACCCGGGGGCACGCCGTCGAAATCATGACGGGCGCGCCGTGTCCGGAAGGAACAGAGGCGGTAGCGCCGAAAGAAGTCGTGCAGCGAGACGGCGACGGCGTGCGGTTGCCACTGGAGTTGCGGGAGGGGCAGAACATCGCCCGGCGCGGCAGCGAATGTGCCGCCGGAACGGTCGTGCTCGATGCGGGCGACGTAATCACGCCGTTGGCCTTGGCAAGCATCGTGACCTTTGGCTATGAGCGCGTGCGCGTTATCCCAAGGCCGGCGCTGGCGATCATCACGACAGGCAATGAACTCGTGGCGCCGGGCGCTATGCCCGGACCGGCGCAGATTCGCAATTCGAACGGCCCCATGCTTACGGCGTATGCCCGCTCCATGCAGATCGAACCGATGCTGGTCACCCACGCTCGCGACACGGTGGGCGATTTCCGTCGAGCGCTGGAGATGGCTGCGGACGCGGACATCATAGTCCTCAGCGGAGCCGTGTCGGAGGGCAAGTTCGACGTCGTGCCCCAGGCCTTGGAACAGTTCGGCGCGACAACGGTCTTTCATAAAGTTTCGCAGCGACCCGGCAAACCGATCTTGTTCGCAACGCGCGGCGCGCAACTCATCTTTGCACTGCCGGGCAATCCGTTGTCGTGCCAACTTGGCTTCCACCGGTATACCGGGCCGGCGATTCGCAAGTTCATGGGCCGGCCCCCAATCCCCCATCGATACTCCGGGATCCTGGCCGAATCTTTCGCCATGAAGGGGACGCGTACCTTGTTTCAACTTGCCCGCGCGGAGCGCAACGGCGGCGAATGGTGCGTAACGCCGATCAAGGGCAAAGGCAGCGCGGATTTGTACAGCGCGGGCCGGGCAAACGCCCTGGCGCGGTTCGAACCCGGCTCGGGCGTAGTCGAGGCCGGTTCGTCCATCACCTTCGAATTGACGCTTCCTCTACCACCGTGACGAATCCCACACCGAGATGAACTACCCGGGTTGGTCCCGCCGAAAGGGCTTTCGCGCGTCGGTCGCCCTCGTCATCGCCACGCTGGGTTGGGCGATGGCCCCGGTATTCATCCGGTTATGCAGCGCCGACTTCGACCCATTTACGCAGGCCTTCGCACGGTACCTAAGTGGAAGCGGCATGCTGGCGGGCATTTGTCTGCTTCGGTGGCGGCGCGAGTTCCTGTCCCTGCTTCGGAACCCTTTACGGCTGGCGCCAATCTCGGCGCTGAATGTGTTCATGCAGTACATCTGGACCGTCGGGTGCTACGGAACGCCGGCGACGACCGCGCAGCTCATCGTCAAACTCAATATCGTCTTCGTCATCGCGTTCGCGTACCTCCTCTTCCAAGAGGAACGCGCGGTGATTCGCGATTGGCGCTATGGATCCGGCACGATCATCAGCCTCGTGGGGCTACTATTTGTCCTCATGCAGGACCCCTCGGACCTCGTACCGGTTCTCAATGCGCCCGTGCTCTTGCTCCTGCTCATGTCGCTCACATGGGCCGTGTACGTTGTGTGGGGCAAACACCTCGCCTGGAAAATACACCCGGTGCCCATGTTCGGCGTGATGAGCTTGCAGACCGCGATCGGGCTCGGCGCCTTGGCGTTTGCATTCGGCGATCCCGTAGACTCCTTGTCGATTCCGCCGCGAATCTGGACAATCGCGATAGTTTCCGGCTTTATCTCGATCGGCTTCGCGCATCCCGCCTTTCAGTACGCGCAGCGCGAACTCGGCTCCGCGTTTTGCACGGCAATCAATCTTGTCAACCCGCTGTTTACGTTCCTTTTCTCTCTGGCGCTGCTGCCCAACGAACGCTTGCAGCCCCAGCAGTGGGCTGGCGCGGCAGCCCTGCTGATGGGTACGGGCTTTGTGTTGGGCGCGGCCCACAGCAACCGGGCGCGGGACGTGACGACGGCGGACCCGGAGTGATGCGACTACCGTAAACCTGCCGGAGCTTTGTCGCACTCTGTTTGGCAATACCGCCGTTACGCCTTCTCATCCTATGGAATGGGCGGCGGCATCAATGACTTTCGAGTGACAACGCAAGTCTTCGCGAAACGGTCATGCCACGCCTGGCGTTGGGGATTGAAAACGGCCCACATGCATCCGACGAACAGCGGCAGCATGGAAATGAGCTTGGTCGCATTGCGAATGAAAGCCTGCCGCAAATCCATTCGATCGCCGTTCTCCGTAACGACCGCCGCGCCGACGAACCACTTTCCCAGCGTTGCCTGAAGTCTCGATGCTTCGAACAGCGTGCAATACAACACCCAGAGGATGAGGCTCGAATCACGAATCAGGTTCCGTTTGAAGAGGAAGTCAGCGCGTACAGCCGGGTTTTGCCGATCTGCACGGTAGCGTTCCCACACCTCGTCGAAACCGAGCAGGAAATACGCCGCTCCCGCCAGCAGCAAGGTTATGGGCATCACGTCGACGAGATAGGCAATCACCCTTTTCCACAGCGCAACCGGTATCATGCAGACCCTCCGCTCGTAGCGTGCCGCTGCCCTAGTATCACCGCTGCATCAGGCAGAGTCCGCTTGATGTGCTGCGTTCGATAACCAAATCCGGGGCCCTCGATGGACGACAGATCGACGCGCCCCTTGCTTCGCCGATACAGGCCGGGGTGGACGCTCGCCTCCGCACTTGAAGCGTCGGGATAAAACTGCATGGCATTCGTTTCAACGCCCATGAGAGTGCCGGCATGGGCGGCGAGCAACACGTGCGGGATTTGCGCGAGCATGGGGTTGGTAAGATCCTGAACCATCAAGGTCATGCCGTGGGCCTTGGCCCAGCAAAGTGACAGAAGCGCCCCCGTCTGCGTCTTGCACGTCTTCAGCGCGACGCCGGTCCAGCCGAGTTCCCGGCCAAGCCGGACGAGTCGCCAGTCGTGGGCGCTTTCGTCCATGAACAGCGGCTTGCGCGCGGACACACTGTGGACGTCGATGCGATGCTCTTCGAGTTCGTACGGGAACGGCTGTTCGACATAAAGAGTCATGCCGTACATGCGCGGATGCTCGCGCATGAGCCGATCGAGGATTTCATTCACGTAATCCGGATCGGTGACCGTGCAGTTGAAATCGGCCGAAAGCCATTCGACGCCCGTCTCGATGCCAATCTCCCCCACTCCCACCAACCGCGCGTAGTCCCACCCCGCGTCGTTGCCGCGCAGCTTTACTTTCAAGCATTTCAAACCGTCGTGCGCGATCCAATCGCGCAGCAGAACGGGATAACCGTCGTACGGCTCCGTGCCGTCGAGTTCCGACGGGGCAATGGGATCTTTTCCGCCCACAAGGTGCCAGGCCGCGAGGGAATTGGAACGCGGATAGACGAGGAAGTCCTTCGGATACTTGCCATGAAAACGGACGCCTGTCCCATTCGCAGGCGTTATGAATGCTGCGAGATCGGCGTTCATGTAGTCGGCGCTATACGTCTCGTAAACCGGAACGTTGTGGAGCATCCCGTACGCATCGTGCACGGCAATATCGAAGGCCGAGCAACACACGAGCGCGGCAAGCCATGGCATTTTCTCCGCGCGTGACGCATTGAAAGTGCGCCATTCATCCGCTAATGCGCCTTCAATAAAGGTATGACCGATCTCGATGGGATGGCCGACGGCGCTGAACGTCGCCCAGACATCCGCAAGTCTTATGCAAAACTGAGTAAGCGCATTCTGGCGCTCTTCATAGGACAGCCCGCTCGGCCACACCCAATGCACACTCAAAGGGGTCTCACCCCACCCCTGCGCGGCACGCCCATCCCGCGCAGAAACGGTTATACAAACGCGGGCGCATGTGACGTGGGTGGTCGTTTCCGTCCCGAACTTCAACGGCACACGGGTGGCCACGGGAAGAAAGTAGAGACTCGCGCCGGTTACGCGGATATCAGTGGGCTTGGGCATTAGACAGGATGTGGGGTGACGAGTTAGAAGTTACGAGTGGCGAGTGGAAGACAACCTCAGACCGTCGGAACCGAACAGGCGGCATGAATCAGCGAATCCCCTTCGCTTCCAGTTCGCGGATTTCGGCGGCCCATTGCTCACGCTGTTTTTCATCGACCTTTGGGTCGGGCAGCAGGCTGCGGCGTGTGCAATTTACAAGGGCCTGCAGCGTCTGGTAGCGGCGCGTTTCGGTGATTGCGGGCTGGATGTGGTCGTTGACGATATCAAGGAGTTCGTCCGCATTGAGCTTCTTCTTCTTCGACACGCATTTCGCCTTGATTTCCGAGCGAAGCGACGCGAAGCTGGCGGCGGAATAGTCGGCGGTGGCCGCCTCGAGACTTTTCAGCGCGTTGCCTTCCAGCTCGAAGTCGATGTTCCCGGCCGTCACCCACCTCAGGAAGGCGGCCCGATCATCGCCCTCGGGATCGAGGATCGGAATGATCAGGTCGCCGACGCGCCCGGGCCGGCGGATGTCCGCGGAAAGCAGATGGATGCGGGCCGTCATAAGCAGCCAGATCACCCTGCCACGAAGCCGGGTGTCGGACATCATGGCCTGGATCTTTCCCGTCAGGCGGCGTTCGGTCTCGTGCGCCTCGGGCCCGATCGCGCCGAACTGCGTGTCCGCTTCATCCACAAAAATCAGGACCTTGGCGAGCGCGTCCAGAACACGCCGCAGCCGTTCGAAAATCACGTCGGTCTGCCCGTACCACTGGCTGCGAATGTTCTTGAGTACCAGCACCACCATATCGAGTTCGGCCGCCACGGCCTCGAAGATGAACGTCTTGCCGCCGCCGATGGCGCCGGCAACCGCCGCCCCGGGGAGTGCATCGGGCCCCGTTGAACGGAACCGAGGGATGAGTTCCTCCGTTAAGAAATCCTTGAGTCGCGAAAACCCGATGACGTTCTCGAGCGTGTGGGAAGGTTTCTTGAACTCGACGATGTCCTCCCCCAATTGGGATTGGATGAATTCCTCAACCTTCGCGATCACCTGCTGCTGTCCCAATGGTTTGCCCTCGTGTTTGGCGCCTTTGAGAAGTTGCATCAGCGCGTGAATCGATAGGCCGGCGGTAAACTTCGCGAGATCGTCCTGCGACGACCACAGCTCGATCTTCGCGCCCCGGCTGTCGCCCTCGATGAACCATTGAATGAAGTGCCTGCGAACGGATTCGTCGGGAGACGGGACCGGCACTTCGATTATCTGAGGAAGCCGGGCGACCCGGTGGTTGATCAGGCTTTTCGATTCGGCGAACAGAACGACGCCATCGTTGCCGTTCATGAAGCCGGGGTCGCTGAACCAATCGTGCAGGATCGAGATGCGGTGGCGATCCGTGTCCGAGAGGCCCGTGATCTCGCCCTCCGGCACGATCAGGTCCGCGCCTTCGATGATGATGAGCAGGTCTTCCTTAAGGATAGGCAGACCGCCCAGTTCGGAGCGTGAGCACAGGCACATCTGCCGCATCAACTCGAGGGCGAGCGTTGGATTGCCGACCGCCCCTTGTAAGTGCGCGTCGTAGGTCGTGGCGGCCATTTTGTGTTCGGAAGTGAGTTTCGGCCCGCCCAACATGCGCTCGACAGCCAGTTCATTCGAATCCATGCCGATG
>BTUX01000172.1:0-10211 GCA_045863315.1 Candidatus Hydrogenedentota bacterium
CCGTGACTGGCCGTGTGAGTGACGCGGGAGCGTGAGCAAGCTCACGCACTCCATGTTGAGGCCTTCAGCACCGTGACCGGAGGAGTGAGTGCCGCTGGGGCGTGAGCAAGCTCACGCACTCCATGTTGAGGCCTTCAGCACCGTGACTGGAGGAGTGAGTGTCGCTGGAGCGTGAGCAAGCTCACGCACTCCATGTTGAAACCGGTCACCTGATGAATGAGAGAGCAAGACAGCGCAAAGTGGAGGATGCCCTGTCGAGTTGCCTGACAGAATTGACAAGACGGGCTGGATCAAGAAAGGTTCTCGGCTTGCCGTCGTCGTGTTTTCGGTGTGGGAATTATCCGGTGAGTCCTGTACGTCCTGTCCGAACTTCGCGGGTCTTCGCAGGGAACGAGAAGCGCGGGGCGCGCTTCTTTTGTGAATTCTGTCGCGTCGGGTGCGTCTATTGCGGCGGGCACATCACGGTCCGTAAAGGAGGGGGCTATGGAACTCGTTTTGTCCGAATTTGGCGCGCGCCTGGGGAAGAGTGGAGAGCGGCTGGTAGTCAAGCGGCAGGACAAACAACCGGTTGAGTTTCCCGCGCGAGACGTGCGCAACATCTTGATTACAGGTCAAGGCATTTCGGTTTCTTCCGATGCAGTGCGGCTGGCCGCGGAACATGGCGCCGACCTCACTTTTCTGAGTATGTCCGGCGAACCGTTCGCGAAAGTCATCCCGATCGAGTCTTTCGGAAAGGCCCGGCTGAGACGGCAGCAGTTGCTTGCCGCGACCGACAGTCGAGGAGTTGCCTTGTGCCAGAGTTTCCTGCGGGCCAAGCTGAAAAATCAGATCAGCAACCTTCGATATTTCGCGAAGTCGCGCAAAGAGTCCGCCGGCGCGATTTGCGAATCGCTGCATGTGCGCGCGGATGCCATCACGCCGTTGCTCATCGAGATTGAGTCGTGGGAAGGAACGGATTGCGAGTCGAGCCGCCTGCCCTTGATGAACAGGGAGGCCCGGGCGGCCCAGGAGTACTGGGCGGGGGTGGCGGCTTTTCTACCCGAGTCCGCCGCATTTCCCGGAAGGGTCCGGCGGGGCGCCACGGATCCCGTGAACATCTGTCTCAACTACGGCTATGGAATCTTGTACAGTCGGCTGTGGAAAGTCGTGCTCGATGCTGGACTCGATCCGTATGCGGGGTTCCTCCATGCGGACCAGGACAACCGGCCCACGCTGGTCTTTGACTTCATCGAGGAATTCCGGCAGTTTGCCGTGGACCGGCCTGTATTTGGCATGTTCACGAAACGGTGGGTGCCGGGTTTGGAAGCGGGCGGCTCTCTGACTCAGGAAGCGCGTGCCGCCTTGGCGGCGCGCATACTCGAGCAGTTGGTATCGCGCACCCAATGGCAAGGCCGGGCCGTGCGGCTGTGCGACGTAATGACGGCGGCGGCGTACGAGGTCGTGGCCGTCATCGAGGAGCGGGGGAGGCACGTGCCGTTCGTAGCAGAGTGGTGAAGTCGTGCAAACGCTCGTCATTTTCGATATTGGCGACACCCCCTTGCGCACGCGCGTGGCCGGCGTCTGTAAGGATGCCGGGCTGCTGCGAACGCAGTTTTCGGCGTATCTCGGGCAATGCGACGAGGACGTGCGCGAGGAACTCAAGAGGCGTTTGATTGCATTGGTTGAGGGGCATGCGGGGGAGGAAGACGACGAACAGCGGCTGCAAAAACTACACATTCAAGTCTTTTTGATCGGTGCGGCAGATTTCAATCGCGCCTTCTCCGTTTCCCGAGAGGGTGTATCGCCGGTAAGTGGATTCGAACAGCCCGATGTGGCAGTCTTTTGACCGGAGAAAGGGGGAGCGAGCGTCTTCGTATTGGCTGGCTCCCTGCGCTTTTGTCATTCCGCCAAACATTCGGTTGACCGCATCAACGTACGATGAATTCAACGTGTTTCACGATGCCGCTGACGTTTCTCGGCGGGGAGAACTGTAACCTGCTGTGCATGCTAAAGCGGCGGCGAGGCGACGAAGTCGATTTCCTCCTTTCGTATGTGGCGTGTGACGGACCCAATCTGTTGTTTGGATGGTCATGGGTGCTGCTTCGATTCGTAGGGAAGGACCCGAAACCGGAGGAGGTCGAGCGGTACACCCGGTGCAGGGAGCAGGGGAACGAATACGCGCCCGTTGATGCGCGAACTTCGAGACCGGAATCTGCTTGCGTAGAACGGGGCGTCCATCTTGCCAGACACCGAAAAGAGGGATCCGAAATTGCCACCTATCCAATCCCCTGATGGCGCGATGACCCAGAACGCCGCGGGTGAAATGGGTCTATTTGTCAACATCGGCCAGCGAGACCTGCAATTGGACGGTCAACCGCTGGATCCGGCGCAACTGCGCGAACGCTCGCGTGAACTCGCGGCGGATTTCAAAAACGTGAAGGACCGAATCCGCGCGCCGATGATCGAGGCGGCGATGAATTTAATCTATGCGGTGCATGGTAAGGTCGCCTTGCGACCTCTCGTGTTTTTTGCGACTGACCAGCCCGACGCCGCCTATCGTGCGGGGGATACCATCGAATGCGCCAGACTGCTGAAACGTTGGCTGGCCGAACAACCGGGACGGCGAACGCCGGACCGAATTGAAATTGTCAGCGTCTCCGGGCAGCCAAATCTCTATGACATGATGTTTTCGGAGTACGGGCCGCGCTTGTCCCGGTATGCGGCTGCGTGCACCGGTGACGCCTATCTCCTCTGCGCGGGCGGCACCCCTGCGTGCAATACGGCGCTGATTCTCGCGGGCACGATTGCCTTCGGCGCGCGCGCGCATGTATTGACCGTGAACCCGGGTCAAGCCACCGCGGCTCCGCTTGCGTTCGGCCGGCAAATCCTCGAGTTGTACCGCCGCTCGAATCTGCGTCAATTGCTTGACCGCCGCGATTTCGACGGGGTGGCCTCCTTCGAGGGCAATGGGGACCACATTCGCCAGCTCGCGGACGCGGCGTCGGCCCGCATGAATTTTGACTTCGCCGCGAGTTTCCGGATACTGAACGAGTTGCGCCAACGCCTCGTTCCGCCGCCGGCCCAGTTGAATGTGTTGTGCGACGAGGGATCTCGGTTGCTCGACGGCGACGATATCGAAGTCCTGCGCGACCTCTATTGGAACACCAAGCTTAAATGGGAGCGTGGGGAGTACGCGGACTTTCTGGGGCGCGTCTGGCGGCTTCGCGAAGCGGCGCTGTACCGCGAAGTGGGACGCCTCTGCGGAGAGCCGCTCGATAAAGACGGCAAGGTGTTGAAGCGGTGGATTGAGGACAGCGCGCAGGCGGGCCTGAAAGCGCATCTGGCACTGCAGCGCCTCGCCATCGAGATGAACAACAAGGTCCTGCAATCTTGCCTGGTATACGTCGGTGCGAATGGTCGGGGTCTAACTCGTGAGGAGGCGGCATCGGTCGCAGCCGTCAATGAGACCACGCGTTTCTTGGAGAAGGCAAGCGCGCTGCGGAACAAATCGATCATTGCGCACGGCTACGAGGGGTTGTCGCGGGACCGAATTCTCGACGCGCTGGGCGTTCCCAACGATCCGGAAGCGATGTTCGAGCGCCTGCGCGACCTGTTGGCGGCGGTCGGCGTGACAGTGGGGGAGGACCCCTTCGCGAGGTTCGCCGAGCTAATCGAAGACCTTGATAATCGCGAGTAATCGTATCCATGTTTGAACGGCTCCACGCGACGGTGCAGCGCGCGACGTTTCGCGCGGTCGACACGCTGCAACTTCCGCAGTACAAGGGATCGACGATCCGCGGCGCGTTCGGCCATGTGTTCCGGCGCGTCTCCTGCCCGATTCTGTGCCGGAACCAGGCCACCTGCATCCTGCGGTACCGTTGCGCGTACAGCGTGTGCTTCGAGACGCCAATCCCCGAACACGCGACCATGATGCGCAAGTATCCCTTCGCGCCGCACCCCTTTGTGCTGGAGCCCCCGTCCGACACGCAAACGCGGTACGAGCCCGGCGAAGAGTTCTCGATTCGTCTCATCCTGATCGGGCGCGGCAACGAATACCTCGCGCATTTTGTGTACGCGCTGGACGAGTTGGGCGGGCAGGGGTTCGGGCCGCGCCGCGGCAAAGCGGAACTGATCCGCCTCAGCACCGAGACCGAAGGGAGGACGATCGAATTGTTCGACCGCGAGGGGCGCCGGCTGAAGGGAGAAGCGCCGGTAATCCGGCACGACGAAATTCAGCGGCGCGCGGAACCATTGCGCGGAGTTCCGCTGCGCTTGCGATTCGAGACGCCCGCCCGTGTGAAATCGAACGGCCAGTTCACCCACTCAGCCGATCTCGGCGTCCTTTTTCCTGGCTTGCTCCGGCGATTGAGTTCGCTCCACTATTTCCACTGCAATGGGGACGAGAACGTCGAGAATGTGCGCGACTTGCTGGATATGGCCCGAGGCGTGCGCACGCGGCGAACGGAAGTGCAATGGCTGGACTGGACGAGGTACTCCCAGCGTCAGGACACAACCATGCAGCTCGGCGGGTTCACAGGCGAAGTCGAGTACGACCCCGTGCCCGATCCGCTGCTGCCGGTCCTTGCGTGGGGCGAACTGCTCCACATCGGCAAAGCCAGCGCCTTCGGACTCGGGAAATACACAATGAAGGCCGTAAGTTCAAGGAGCGGATGCGACTCCTTTCCCAAGCAGAAAAGTCAATAATGACAAGACTATTCGTGAGGTGCCACACGCTGTCAAGGAGTGGAATTGTGGTGGGCCCGGTAGGACTCGAACCTACGACCAAGTGATTATGAGTCACCTGCTCTAACCGACTGAGCTACGGGCCCACGAGGGGGGTGAGGAGCGGCATGTCGCTTTGGCGGCTTGCCGGTACCTCAAATAGGAGCGACGGTGAAGGTGTTTGCGTGTTTCGTGGTCTCAATCAGTTGTTGTTCAGGGTCCAGTCTATAAACGGTTTCAGGTCGCGGGCACGGGTCGGGTGGCGCATTTTTCGGAGCGCTTTGGCTTCGATCTGCCGAACGCGTTCGCGCGTAACGTTGAACACGCTGCCGACTTCTTCGAGCGTGCGGGGGTAGCCGTCGCCCAGACCGAAGCGCAGGCGCAGCACTTTTTCCTCGCGCTCGGTGAGGGTGGCGAGCACTTCATCGAGTTTTTCCTGGAATACGCTGAACGCGGTCGCATTTGCGGGCGATTCCGCGCTCTTGTCCTCGATGAAGTCGCCGAAGTTGCTGTCGCCGTCGTCGCCGACCGGCGTTTCAAGGCTGATCGCTTCCTGCGCAATTTTCAGGATGCTGCGGACCTTGTCCGCGGACATCTGCATTTGTTCGGCGATTTCTTCGGCGCTCGGTTCGCGGCCGTATTCCTGCACTAGGCGCCGGCTCGTGCGGACGAGTTTGTTGATTGATTCGATCATGTGAACGGGAATGCGGATGGTGCGGGCCTGGTCGGCGATGGAACGTGTGATGGCCTGGCGAATCCACCAGGTGGCATAGGTACTGAATTTGTAGCCGCGCTGGTATTCGAACTTGTCGACCGCTTTCATCAGGCCGATGTTTCCTTCTTGAATGAGGTCGAGGAAGGACATGCCGCGGTTCGTGTATTTCTTTCCGATGCTGACCACAAGCCGCAGGTTGGCCTCGACCAGTTCCATCTTGGCTTTGTAGATTTTTTCTTCACGCTCCTTGATTGTATCGATAAGGACCGTGATGTCATCGGAACCCAGCTTCGCGTCGCTTTCGATCTGGTCGATCTTGCGCTGGGCCAGCGTGAGGCGGCGTTCGGCGTCGAAGATTGCGTCGCGGTCGACTCCGAGCTTTTGTGCAGCGGACGCGCTGCGGCGAAGCTGGGCCGCGATTTTGCGAATCTGTTCGCCGGAATAGCCGACTTCGCGTTCGACGCGGTCGATCTCATCACGCGAGGTCTGGATGCGGCGTTTCAGGCTCTTGATCTTGCGCGCGATTTTCATGATCTCTTTGGTTTTCAGACGAAACTCGCGAACAATGTCGGCTTGTTGCGCGCGAAACTCGATGATCCGTTCCCGGATATTTTCCAGGCTGCGCTCGGTCAAACCGGAGCGGCGACCCCGTTTCTCCTGATTTTCGATCTGGGCTTCAATTTCATTCATCTGGTCCATGAGCGACGGAAGGCGCTTTACGAACTTCTCGTGCTCTTTGGCGTCCTCGACCTCCGTGATTTGGGCGAAGCTCAGGCGGCCCGCAAGAATGCGCGCCGCGAGCATCGAGATTTCTTTGAACGTATACGGTGTGCTCAGCAGCAGCTCGGTCAGGTGGTGTTCGGCTGCTTCAATTCGCTTTGCGATGGCGACTTCCTGATCCTTGGTCAGCAAGGGTACGCGGCCCATCTCGCGCAGGTACATGCGGACCGGGTCGTCCGCCCGTTCCAGGCGGGTTTGGGCGGCTTCCTTGCGGGCTTCCGCGCGCCGTGCCGCCTTTTCTTTTTCCTGCTGAAGCAGGCGCGTTTCCGAATCCACGCGCAGGTCGTCGACGATGTCGATGTCCATGCCGCTCAGCATGACCATTAGTTCATCGATTTCGACGGAGATGTCGCTCGAACCGTCCGTGGGCAAGAGGTCGTTCAAGTCATCGTACGTAAGCTTGCCCTTTTTCTTGGCCAGTTCCAAGGCCTTTTTCTTCATTGTTTCTCGATCGGTCGCCGTCTTTGCCATGATCTGTCCTGTTCCAACCCGCGGTCGTTATCGTTTAGAGCGTACTCTACCTTTTAAACAAGCCCGGCGGCCCGGCTTATGCCGCGCCAAGCCTGTCTATTTCCCGATTTATGCCTACTCGCCGAGAGGCCAACTGGGCGGCACGCACCACGTCGCCGGACTTCTCGGCGTCACGAATTGCTTCCTGCAAGTCCAGGGCTTCGGCCCTGAGAGCGTCCCGCTTGAGGCTGCGGATGCGTTTCTCGACCAGGACTTCCGCTTGGTCGGCGGGTGGTACGGGCCGATTGGCCGCTGCGGCATACAGGGAAGCCGCAGCGGGGTCCTCAAATCGGTCGGTCTCACCACTCAGTACCCCCATCAATACCTGGGCAAACGCCCCGGGTTTCAGGCTTACGCCGGAGAGTTCACGCCGGACCCGGTCGCAAAGCGGCCCGCTGGCAATGAGGGCCGCGACAAAATCGTAGTCGTCCATTGAAAATGGAGAGTCATGGACGGAAGTTTTTGGTTCGCCCCTTGGGCCGCTTTCGCGGCGTCGCAGTTGGGCTTCGTACTCGCGCCGGACACTCCACTCGTCGATTTGCAGTTCGCGCGCAATCTGTTTGAGATAGGCGTCGGTCCGCATTGCATCGTCGATGCTCTGAACAATGGTGAACACTTGCTTGGCGATGTCTGTTCGCCCTTCGATGGTGCCCAGGCTTTCCCCGTTCATGCGGATATAGAACGTCACGAAATCCAGCGCGCCACCCACTCGTTCACGGAAGGCTTCGACTCCGGCGTCCTGAATGTAGTCATCCGGGTCCTTGTTGTCCGGCAATACAAGTGCGCGGACAGTCAACCCGGCTGCGGCAAGAATGGCAATGCCGCGCAGGGCGGCCCGCACGCCCGCGGCGTCGCCGTCGAACACGACCAGCACTTCCGGCACGTACCGGCGGAGCAGGGATGCCTGTTCGGAGGTCAATGCAGTCCCGCAGGTGGCGACCACGTTGCGGATTCCCTCATCGAAACAACGCATCAAGTCGAAGTACCCTTCAACGATGATCGCGTACTTTTCCTTGCGGAGCGCGTCGCGAGCTTCGGACAGGCCGAAGAGCACTCGACCCTTCTTGTACACGGGAGTTTCCGGGCTATTCATGTACTTGGCCGGCGAGTCCCCCTTAAGATCCCGGCCGCCCAGACCTACCACGTTTCCCGCCGCGTCTCGAATCGGAATAATCAGACGATCGCGGAACGTGTCGAAGTACGGGCCTCGTTCGCTTCGCTTGATCAAGCCGGACGCCTCGATCACGCTGTCACGGTAACCCCTGGTGCGGGCGGCGTCCAGGAGTGCACTCCATCCTTCCGGTGCATATCCGAGACCGAACCGGCGAATGGTCTCGTCCTTGAGTTGCCGGGTCTTAAGATAAGCGCGGCCCTTGCCACCCTTCAGCGGGTCTTGGAGACAATCCGAATAGTAACGGGCCGCGAAACTGCCGATTTCGAGAAGTTGTTTGCGAAGGTATTGTTCCCCTCCCTCGCGATCACTCGTTGCGGGCAGTTGGATTCCTGCCCTCTCCGCCAGTTTTTGCACGGCCTCTATAAAACCGATGCTTTCAAACTCCCTCAGGAACGAAATTGCATCGCCGCCTTTTCCACAACCGAAGCAGTGAAAACGTTGGCGATCGCGAGTGACGTGGAAGGAGGGAGTCTTTTCATGATGGAAGGGACACAGTGCGACAAACCGGCCAGGTCCCGAGGATTTAAGTTCGATTGCGGCCCCGACGATTTCGACGATGTCGGTAGCCGCGAGCACCTGGGTCAGAATCTCTTGGGGATACTTGCCCAAAGTTATTCCGTAACAAGTTAAATTGAAACGAGTTAATGAGGTTTGACACCATCACCCATCCGCACTGTCAGGTAAGGATTCCGCTCAAACAGGCAGACTCCCCCGCTGACATGTCAAACCACTTAAAATATACCATAACTCACGTCCGCGATCAAGGACGTATACGAGACCTGTCAAAACTCTTTAGAAATGTCCCCTTGTAGAGCTCGTTAAAAATGTCCCCTATGACTGAGCGAGTTATCCACATATCCACCGCCCAAGACGAGCCGGTACGGATAGCTCGTCGTCGTAGGGGCGGTGGGTATGTGGGTAACTCGCGGTTTTGGGTCATGGGCTTTTGGTAGGGGTGTCGGCGCGCATGAGTGTGCACCCTTGGCGCCAGGGACTGTTGGTCTTGGGGGAACGGGGGGTGTTTTTTTTCTGTGTGGGAGGTGTTTTCGACGAGGCCGGTTTGGGTTGTGCGCTCGTCGTCGGCAGCGCTCGTCGTGGTATTTCGCAGTAGGCCAGCGGCTTGCCCTTGTATTCGATGACGAGGGAATGGTCGAGCCGCCGGCGGACCAGGAGTTTGTCTTTGGGTTTGGGCAGGGGGCGGTTCTCTTCGAGAATCTGGTAGAAGCGGTTCTCGTGGCGAATGGTCCAGTCGTTGGTCAGCACGCGCCGGTCTTCAAAAGCAAAGACGTCTTCGAGGCGGATGTCCTGGGGCAGGCGGCGGTGTGCGTCGGTGGGGTCGGCAGGCGGCACGGCGAACTTGGCGTTCAGGTGTTCGGTAAATCCGTTGCTAAGCAGCTTGTTGGCCCCCTCGATCGTGGTGATGTGTTTAAGGCGCATTTCCTTGACCAACCGGTCTTGATAGACGCCGTGGTTGCGCTCGACGCGGCCTTTGGCCTGTGGGGAGTTGGCCGGGATAATCCGAATGCCGAGTTTGGCGCACGCCAAGCCAAAGGCCGTACGGGGTTCCTCGCCGGCCAGTTGTTCTTCGACGGTGGGCTCCCGGTCGGTGAGGAAGACCGTTTTACGATCCGTGTAAAGCGCACAGGGAAGGCCGTAGCGTTCCACCCACTTCCAGAGCAGCCGCATCGCGGCCTCGGTGGTCTCCTCCTCGGCCATCCAACTCATCGTATGCCCGGTGGCATCATCCACTATATTCATTAAACACGCCTGAGCATGGTCGGGGCCAAACCAACGGTGGTGGCTACCGTCCATTTGCAGCAACTCTCCAAAACGGCTGCGCCGCTCGCGCCACAGCCGATGCTTGGCCCGTTTGCGGGTTTTCTTCCACAGCCCCCTTTCCAACAACCAGCGTCGCAACGTCTCGTGGTCCACCTCCAATCCCTCTTCGAACAGCTTCTCCGCCATCAAGGTCGGCCCCATCCCCAATGCAAGATACCGCTCCTGGCACCGCTTCAGGATCGCCTCCTTCTTCTTCGGGGCAATGCCTCGGCTCGACCGGCGTCCCCGGCTGCGATGGACTAGCCCCCCGTCCCCTTCTTCCCGCCAGCGCCGGTACGAACGCTTGGTCTGCCGGTAACTCAACCCCAACTGCTTTGCCGCCTCCACCAGCGACCCCTGACCCAAATGCACCCACTCGAATACCGACTTGCGTGCCAACTCCTTCTGACTCATTACCAAATGTCCTTTCATGCAACCACCTCCATAGGGCAGCCACTCTAAAGGGACATTTCTAACGAGTTAAGAAGGGGACATTATCAAAGAGTCCTGACA
>BTUX01000173.1:0-10196 GCA_045863315.1 Candidatus Hydrogenedentota bacterium
TGGCGCCCTGGCTTTCGCCGGGCGAACACGAACTGATGATTGTCGTCGCCAACCGGTTTGCCCCGCCCTGCGTTATCGCGTGGTGCCCGGAACTGAATCTACGTACCGGGCCCGATTGGGAGTCGTCCACGGATCGGGAGACGTGGTCCAACGCCCTGCCCGCGGCGGATCGACCACGCCCCTCAATCTCGACCGAGTTCCTTCGGGCTGACAAAGCACTACTGCGGCACTTACCGGCGCTCGTCCCGGTGTTCATAGCGGCAGCGGCGTTTTTCGTCTGGGGCGGCGCATGGCGGCAAAGACTGACCCCGGAATACGCGCGGTGGGCGTTGATCGCCGGATACGCGGTCCTCTTCTTGAACAACCTGTTCAAACTCCATTTCGGAATCGGCTTTGATATCGAAGGCCACTACAACTACATCGTCTATATCGTCGACAACCTTCGCCTACCCTTGGCCAACGAAGGCTGGACGATGTTCCAAGCTCCCCTGTTCTACCTCGTCGCGGCCCCTCTCTACGCCTTCATGAACGCGCTGATGAGAACGGAACACGCCATCGCGGGACTTCGCATCATCCCGATGTTCAGCGGCGTCGCCCTTATCGAGATTACGTATCGATCGATGAAAGTCGTCTATCCCGATCGTCGCGACCTTCAAATCGCCGGAACGGTAATCGGCGCGCTTCTGCCTATGAACCTCTACATGTCGCATTACGTGGGAAATGAAATGCCGGCCGGCGCATTGGCGGGCCTTTTCGTGTACTTTGCGCTTATGCTTAACCGCGAGCCTGCCGGCGTGGATCGATTCCGCACGATGGCGCTCATCGGCCTCGCCCTCGGTTTCGCAATTCTCACCAAGGCCTCGGCCCTCGTGCTTGCGGTCCCGCTGGCGCTGCTTGTCGCGTACTGCCTGTTCGCGTCCGCGTCCGGAGACCGAAACGTGACCGTTCGAGGTATGAAAGCGTACGCCGGAGTTTTTGGCGCCGCCGCGCTCGTGAGTGGTTGGTTTTTTCTGCGAAATCTTTACCACCTCGGCCGTCCGTTCTTCGGCGGCTGGGAGCCCGAACGAGGCATGATCTGGTGGCAGGACCCCGGTTACCGCACGCCGGGCGACTTCCTCCGTTTTGGCGACGCGCTCTTTTACCCGGTATACGCGAGTTTAAGCAGCGTGTGGAACGGTCTGTACGCCAGTTTCTGGATGGACTCGACGATGGGTTCCATAATCAATCGGGTCGAGGCTCCGCAGTGGAATTACGGATTTCTGCTCGCGAGTGTGTGGCTTGGACTCGTCCCAACCTTCCTAATCCTGACGGGGTTCGTCCGAACCATTGCCGCCCCGCATACGCTGGCCGGTACGGGCCATCTCTTCGCTGCCCTGTGCATTGTAATCTATTTCGTCGTGATTCTGAATCTGTGCCTGAACGTTCCTTTCTTCTCGCCGATCAAGGCGTCCTATACAGTCGGCCTGACACCGTGCTACGCCATACTCGCGTCCGCCGGCCTCGAAGCTGTTTCCAAGCGTCGCGCACCTCGGCTGATACTCTACGGTCTTCTCGCCACTTGGGCCTTCGCCGCGTATACCGGTTACTTCATCCTGTCGGGAAGTCCCGGGGCCGGTCCGTCCCACTAGCCCAGCGGCTTGAGGCGACATCGACCACAATTTATCGTCAATAATTCCAAATAGGCCCCAATTTATGGACAAATAATCGTTGACAGCCGCTATATATTGTGGTAACGTAACGACTGGCAGGCTTAGGCAACTATGGGTTGGGCCTCCGTCGGGGGGCTCGCCTAAGCCCATGGGATGAAAGATATTTGCGCTTCCGCGCGGAGGGGTCGCGCCCTGTGACCGCTGACACCATTCTTGAATTGGGCCGAAGCTCGTTGTACGTCACTTTGCTGATTTCGGCCCCGATGCTTGTGTCGGGGATGTTAGTCGGACTGGTCATCAGCGTATTCCAGTCCGTCACCCAAATTCAGGAAATCACGCTCACGTTCGTTCCCAAGATTGTCGTGGTGATGGCCGCGTTTCTCCTTTTCCTGCCGTGGATGGTGTCCCTGCTGCTTTCATTCGTGCATCCACTGCTCGGCGGGTTCACGCAATTCATTCAGTAAAGGCGTTTGAAATAGGAGGCCCTAGCCGGGAATAGCCGACAGTGCAACTCGGACCGTAAAGATCATGTTCGAAGTCGAGGTCTTCAAAGTATCCCTGCTCGTGCTCGCCCGGTTCGGTGGGCTGGTGGTGTCCGCGCCGGTGTTGGGTTCGCGCAACTTTCCCGCCGCGGCCAAGATTGGCCTGTCCGGTCTTGCCGCAATCATCATCACGCCGAGTATCCCGGCACTGGATCAAACGCTGCCCGATGGCGCCCTCGCGTTTTCCTTGCTCGCCGCGAGCGAACTCTTGATCGGTGTGATGATGGGATTTGTGATGACGATCGTGTTCGCGGCGATACAAATCGCTGGCCAGATCATCGACATGCTGACGGGTTTTGCGCTGATGAACGTGTTCAATCCCGCCCTGGAAACCCAGGTGCCCATTTTCGGTTTTTTCCTGTTTATCGTCGCCGCGCTCTATCTACTTGTCATTGACGGGCACCATATGATGATCAAAGCGATGGTGGCCACCTATGAGCGGATTCCGCTGGGCGGGGTCGCGCTCCACCCCGAACTGCTACGGGAGGTGAGCACGTGGGGTCGCGTGATGTTTGTGGACGGCCTAATGATCGCGGCGCCGGTCGCGGGCGCTCTCCTCTTGACCTACATCACGATGGGACTTTTGGGCCGGCTGGTCCCGCAAATTCACCTCTTTGTCATCGGATTCCCGTTGACCATTGCCATGGGACTGATTGTCGTGGCCCTGTCGTTGGCAGCGTATCTCAGTCTGTTGGATGGCATGTTCCATCGCATGTTCAGAGACGTCGGGACCTTGATTCGGGGAATGTCGTAAACCATGGCGGAAGAAACCGGCGGCGAGAAGACCCTACCCGCGTCCCAGTACAAGATTTCGAAGGCGCGGGAGGAGGGTAACGTCGCGAGGAGCCAGGATTTGACCGCCGCTTGGTCGCTCCTGGTCGCGTTGGCGGCCCTATGGGTATTGGGCCCCGACCTGTTCGGCGTGGTCCTTGGCGCTACGCGGTATTACTTCGGCAACTTCTCGCGATTCGCGCTTGATGCGGGCTCGTTCACGCATTTTACCGCGGAAGGTGTATTCATTACGGTGCGCGCCGTGTTTCCATTTGTCGTCGTGCTTCTCCTGGCCGGGACTGTAATGAATTTCGTGCAGGTCGGTTTCCTATTCGCGCCCAAGGCCATCGCGCCCAAATTTTCCCGAGTGAATCCCTTCACGGGGTTCAAGAAATTCGTCACCCTGCGTACCGCGATGGAACTCGTGAAATCGATTCTCAAACTGGCACTTGTTTCGGCGGTTGTGTACGTGACCGTCCGCGGTCGTTGGCAGGAGGTCGTCGCCACCTCGCACCTCGATCCGCTGCCGATGACCATCGCCTTGGCCAAGTTCGTGTTCATGGTCTGGTTGCGCGTCGCGCTCGCCATGTTCGTGCTCGGCCTGCTCGACTTCGGGTTTCAGAAGTGGCAGTACGGGCGCGATCTCATGATGACGGCACAGGAAGCGAAGGAAGAGGTGAAGCAATTCGAGGGCGATCCAAGGATTAAACAACGCATCCGCCAGATTCAGCGGCAGATGGCGATGAAACGCATGATGTCGGAAGTGCCTACGGCCGACGTCGTCGTTACCAATCCCGTCCGCTTTGCCGTGGCGTTGCGCTACGACATGGCGAACATGCAGGCGCCGGTCGTGGTGGCGAAAGGCGCGCGCTTGCTGGCCAAGCGGATCCGCGAAATCGCCGAAGAGCACGATGTGCCCGTCGTGGAAAAACCCGACTTGGCGCGCGCCTTGTTCAAGAGCATCGAGGTGGGGCAGCCCGTGCCCGAAAACTTATTCCGGGCGGTTGCCGAAGTCCTGGCGTTCGTGTACCGGATCGATCGGCGCGAGGAAAAGATCCGTGAGCGCGCCGCGTTCGCACTCAACCCGGCGGGGGCGCCATGAGTCAATCCTTCTGGAACCGATCCCAACAGTCTTCGGGTGCTGACACCTAGTCCACATGGCGGCCACACAACAGACACTTTCCGCGGAACGCTGGAGCCTGACGCGCAGCCAGGACATTGCGCTTGCCATCAGTGTCGTCGCGATTCTGCTGGTCCTTGTCATCCCCATACCCACGTGGACGCTCGACATCCTCCTCGCCAGCAACATATCGCTTTCCGTCGTCGTGTTGATGGGGACGATTTACCTGCAGCGGCCCGTCGAGTTCGCCGTCTTTCCGTCCCTGCTGTTGATGTTGACGCTATTCCGGTTGAGCTTGAACGTGGCTTCGACGCGCCTGATTCTCGCGCAGGCCAATGCGGGCTCGGTGATCGACGCATTCGGTGGTTTCGTCACCACCGGCAGCTACGTGGTCGGAGCGGTGATCTTCGCGATCCTCGTCATTATCCAGTTCGTTGTGATCACCCGCGGGGCCACGCGCATTTCCGAGGTCGCCGCGCGCTTTACCTTGGACGCCATGCCCGGCAAGCAGATGGGGGTGGACGCCGACTTGAACGCCGGTCTCATCACCGAAGAGCAGGCGCGGGCCCGCCGCCGGATGATCGAGAAGGAAGCCGACTTTTATGGGGCGATGGACGGCGCGACGAAATTTGTCCGGGGCGATGCCATTGCCGGACTCATCATCACAATTGTCAACATCATCGGGGGGTTCGTGATCGGCGTTGCCATGAACCGCATGCCCTTGATGGAGGCGTTGCAGGTCTACACGCGCCTGACTATCGGCGACGGTCTGGTGTCGCAGGTCCCCGCGCTGATTATTTCGACCGCCGCAGGCCTCATCGTGACGCGCACGGCGTCCGATGACAACCTCGGGATTGACCTCACGCGGCAGCTCACCCGGTATCCGCGCGCGCTCGGACTCAGCGCCGCGCTTTTAGGCCTCTTCGCAATCGTTCCCGGCATGCCCACCGGGCCGTTTCTGGCGGTGTCGGCGGCCCTTGCCGTACTCGCGTATCAATCGATGCGGAGTCTCGAACGCGAACGAGAGACTGCGCGGGCGCGAGAGGTGGCGGCCCGCGAGGCCGAGACGAGGGCCGAACCGGCCAAGACCGAGGATCTCCTCGATGTGGATACCCTCAAGATTGAATTGGGGTACGGTCTCGTCTCGATGGCCGACCCGCGGCAGGGCGGCGACCTTTTGACCCGCATCCAGATCATCCGCCAGCAGATGGCGACCAAGATGGGCTTCATTGTCCCGGTGGTTCGCGTGGTCGATAACATGCGATTGCGCCCGAATGAGTACCGCATCAAGCTGCGCGAATCCGAGATTGCGCGATACGAGGTGATCCCGGACCATTTTCTTGCGATGAACCCTGGGATTGTTGAAGAGGAAATCCCGGGACTGCCGACGAAGGAGCCGGCATTCGGGCTCAGCGCGATGTGGGTGTCCCAGGCGCAACGGGACCGGGCCGAACGGCTGGGCTACACGATTGTCGATCCGTCCGCGGTGCTGGCGACGCACCTGACGGAATTGCTTGCAACGTACGCTCCCGAAATTCTGAGCCGTCAGGACGTTCAAAATCTCGTTGACCACGTCAAGCAACGGGCGAAATCCGTCGTCGAGGAGCTGATACCCAATTTGTTGTCGCTGGGCGAGGTCCAGCGCGTGCTGCAGGCGCTCTTGCGTGAACGGGTGTCGATCCGCAACCTCGAGATCATCCTGCAAGTGCTGGCCGATTATGCGCCGCGCACCCGGGACACCGACGTGCTGACGGAGTATGTCAGGCACGCCCTTGCGCGCCAAATCTGCGCCGAGTACGCCGACGAGCAGGGCGTGCTGCGGGTGGTGACCCTGTCTTCGGAACTCGAACGCGAAATGCTGGACGCCATTCGCGGCGCCGAAACCGGGGATTACGTACCTCTCGATCCGGGCCGTGGCGATCAGATCGCGCGCGCCACCGTTCAAGCCGTGCAGACCCTGATCCTCGCCGGTCACGAGGCGGTCGTGCTGACCTCGGCGCAAGTACGACGCTACTTCCGCCGAATCGTGGAACGACACATGCCGAAAATCGTGGTGCTTTCGTACAACGAAATTGATCCGGCCGTCAAGCTCGAAAGTGAAGGACAGGTGAGCGCGTAACATGGCACAGGAACTTCACCGGTTTCGGGCGGCCTCGCTGGACGAGGCGTATCGCTTGATGCGGCAGCAATTGGGCGCTGACGCGGTCGTGCTGCGAACGGCCCAAGTACGGGAAGGAGGAATCATGGGATTCCTGGGACGCACCCTAGTCGAGCTTACAGCATCCGCGCCCGCCACCCAGGCAAAACCGCAGGCGCGCACGGCGACTGCCGCCGAACGATCGTACGCCAACAACGCCGTGAAGATTGGTTCCGACGAGAACGTGGCGGAATCGGTTGCGTTTTTTCAGAAGATTGTCAGCGACGCACAAAAGCGGATGGCGCAGTCGCGCGCGCAATCCGAGGGAGATGCCGCGACTGCGGCGGGCGGCAGCGGAGTGGTGCCGTTTCGGCGGCCGAAAAGCGCCGTGGATCCGTCGACGGAGTTGCATCGAGAAATCCGCGAACTCCGGCAATTGGTGGAGGTGCTGGTCACCGAAACGCCCGGCGCGGGCGTGCCCGCCGAGTGTGCGCTCCATTACAAGCGGTTGCTGGACGCCGGCGTGCCGAGAAGGATCGCGGCGCCGCTGGTGGCCTCGGTGGTGCGCGAAAGCGATCTCGACGTCATTCGCGATCCACGCGTATTCCAACAACGCCTCGGGATTGAAATCCGCAAGACGGTGCAAGTGACGGGCGGTATCGGTTTGAATTCGGGTGTGTGCAGACGAGTGGCGTTGGTGGGCGTGACCGGCGTCGGGAAGACCACAAACCTCGCGAAGCTCGCGGCGCGGTACGCCGTGACACATCGCGCGCGCGTCGCGCTCGTGACGGCTGACACCTACCGGGTGGCTGCCCCCGAACAGTTGCGCGTGTACGCGAACATCGTCGGCGTGCCGATGTATATTGCGAACACGCCCCAGGACATGACGGCCATTCGCGAGAAATTGAAGGAATACGACGTCGTGTTCATCGACACGGCGGGCGGCAGCCAATTCAATACCGGCCAACTGGGTGAACTGCGCGACATGCTCAACGCCGCGCGACCGGATGAGACGATGCTTGTGCTCGGTGCCAACACGCCGCTCGAGGATGCGCGGCACATCCTCGCCAACTTCGCGCCGGTCAAGCCGACCTCCCTGCTGTTTACCAAGCTGGACGAGACGCGCCGGTACGGTACAATGTACGGCGTGTTGACAGAAGCGGGCCTGCCCGTCAGCTATTTCGGAACGGGCCAGAATGTCCCGGACGATCTGGTGTTGGCCCAACCGGAGATGCTGGCCAGGCTGCTGTTCAATGCGCGGACAGAACAATCGAACACGAAGGGGTAAGGTGCAACCGTGGCGAATCAGGCCGATCATTTGCGTGATTTTGTGAAGCAGAATCAGCGGGGCGGGCGGGTCCTTGCCGTGACCAGCGGCAAAGGCGGTGTCGGCAAGACGAACACAAGCGTGAACGTGGCCATTGCGCTGGCTCAGCGCGGCGCGCGGGTTATCGTGCTCGATGCGGACCTCGGCCTCGCCAATGTCGAAGTACTGCTGGGCCTGAACTCGATGTACAACCTCCAACACGTGGTGACCGGAGAGCGCCGGATTCAGGAGGTGCTGGCGTCCGGCCCGGGCGGCATCCAGGTCGTGCCGGGTAGTTCGGGTATTTCGCGCCTCGCCGATCTCGGGCCAAAGTCAAGGCAGAATGTGCTTGACGGGCTCGAGGAATTGCAGGAGACGAGCGACTTTATCATCATTGATACCATGGCCGGCATCGGACAAAACGCGGTCGCCTTTACCGCGGCCGCGGACGAGGTGCTGCTGGTTACGACCCCGGAACCCTCGTCCATTGTGGACGCGTATGCGATGATCAAGACCGTTTTCCAGCAGCGGGAAGACGCCCACTTCCGCTTAATCATCAATCTGGCGCTGAACGAACAACAGGCGAAAGCGGTGGCAGCGAAGATCACGAACGTTGCGCAACAGTTCCTCGGCCGCACGATCTCCTACCTCGGCTATATTCCGAGGGACCCGCACGTCCAGCAGAGCGTCATGCAGTCGTATCCGTTCGCGCTGAGGTTCCCCAACGCCGCCGCGACACGCTGCGTCCAGGAACTCGCTTCACGGCTGCACCACCCCCAGGCACACGCCGCCGCCCCCAGGGGCGGGTTCTTCCGCAGAATCGTCGAGAACCTGGGAATCGCGAGCAACGGATAAGTCGCTCACCCGCGGTGAAGCGGACGGGTCCTCGGCCATCCAATCCGTGCATCGATTCGGTTTTCCCTTGGGCCCGTTCTCAATCCGAGACTGGCGTCTGCTTCCGCGTGTGTCGTTTGCTCTCCTTATCCTCTTTTGCCTGATGAGTTCTCTTCATTGTCTTGACAGTCCAACCGAAGGGGTGCTACACCTCCACAAAACGTGCGCCCAACAATAGGCGGAGCCTCATCATGTCCAGTTCATCCATTACTGAAGCCACCTCGATAAACCGGGATTGTAAGCCCATCATCGGCGGACTCGTGAGGAACGTCGTCAATCAGACGCCGATCACGGATCTCCATACACACCTTTACGCGCCGCCCTTCGGGCCCCTGCTATTGTACGGCATCGACGAACTGCTGACGTACCATTATCTTATTGCCGAAGTGCTTCGGGCGACGCGGATGCCCTATGAGCACTTTTGGAGCATGTCGAAGGCGGACCAGGCCGACTTCATTTGGCGCGAGTTGTACCTGAACCGATCTCCTATCAGCGAGGCCTGTCGTGGGGTACTGACGGTGCTGGATCGACTTGGACTCGATGTGTCGAAGCGGGACCTCGGCGCCTATCGATCGTACTTCGCCGGCGTTGACCTCGCTTCGCACATCGACAACGTATTCAGTTGCGCAAACGTTCGCGATGTCGTGATGACCAACGATCCCTTCGACGATCTCGAGCGGCCCGTTTGGGAAGGCGATTACTCCGGCGATCTTCGCTTTCATGCGGCGTTGCGGATCGATCCCCTTTTGAACGATTACGCAGCGGCGTCCAGGCGCTTGACCGGCTTCGGGTACGCGGCCGACACGGCGCCGGACGCGAAAAGCGTGGCGGAAGTCCGCCGGTTTTTGGGCGACCAACTGAAACGAATGAAGGCGCTCTACCTGGCCGTGTCGTTGCCGCCGGATTTTGCCTTTCCCGAGGACAGCGTTCGCGCCACGCTGATCGCGGAGTGCGTGTTGCCGGTGGCGCGCGAACACAAGGTGCCGTTTGCGATGATGATTGGGGTGAAACGGTCTGTGAACCCGGCCCTGAAGCCGGCGGGCGACGGCGTGGCCAGGGCCGATGTGGGCGCTGTCGAGCGGCTTTGCGCCGATTACCCCGACAACAAGTTCATGGTGACGATGCTGTCGCGGGAGAACCAGCACGAATTGTGCGTTGCCGGCCGCAAGTTCCCGAACCTGTTGATTTTCGGCTGCTGGTGGTTTCTGAACAATCCAAGCCTCATCGAAGAGATGACGCGTATGCGCATAGAATTGCTTGGTCTCAGCGTGGTGCCGCAGCACAGCGATGCGCGAGTGCTCGAGCAGATCATCTACAAGTGGGAACACTCGCGCGAAATCCTCGTCAACGTGCTGACGGACAAGTACAGCGACCTTGCGAAGACGGGCTGGGTCGTTCAAGAGGACGAGATCCGCCGTGACGTCGCGGGCCTGTTGGGCGGCAATTTCTGGGACTTCCTCAAGTAGAAATCTGTCGGGCGAATGCATTTTAACTTCTACGTCCGAGCGCGCGTGGCGGCCCGCCTATTGGGACTTGTCGTCTGGACCGTATCCCTGTTCGCGGTCCGTTTGCTCGCGATGCCGCTGTCGTTTGCGGCCCCGCGAACGGAGCGCGCCGTCCGCACGCTCCTTTTTAAGACATGGGGGAGAGGGATTTGGAAGATTGCGGGTGCCCGCGTCCGGGTGGCGGGCAGATTGCCAAGATCGCCGTTCATGCTGGTATCGAATCACATCAGCTATTTCGACATTATGGCGTACGCGGGGTTGTTGGGCTGTGT
>BTUX01000174.1:0-10185 GCA_045863315.1 Candidatus Hydrogenedentota bacterium
CTCACGCAACTCGAAGATGAAATTGGAGAATTCTCTTTGCGGATTCCCCCGGAGAACGTGCTTCTGCTACTTGTGGCATTGGTCCCGCTCGCATTCTTCGTATCGGCGGTAATGATGACGATCGCCGTCATGGCGCGAAGCTTTCGAGAAGCGCAGAGCCTCCTCACGCCGTTTCTAATACTCCTGCTATTTCCAGCGGCGCTGGCGGCAGTCCCCGGCACGCGACTGACGACGGCCACGCAGTTCGCCCCCGTGGCGAACATCGCGCTGCTGTTCAAAGATTTGATGACCGATCAGGCCAATCTGCAGGCCGCCGCCATGGTATTGCTGAGCACGTCCATCTATGCGCTGCTGGCGCTCGCCCTGGCAAGCCGCGTCTTTCGACGCGAAGACGTCGTGCTGTCCGTCGAAGTCGGCATTCCGTTGACGTGGCGGCGTTCCGACCTTGCCCCGCGTGAATTGCCCACGCCGGGCATTGCTCTTTTCACCTTCGCGGCCTGCCTGTTGCTTTTGTTCTATCTGGGCACCTATCTGCAGGGAACCTATGCATTGCTGGGCGTCGGCCTTACCCAATGGCTCCTATTTCTCCTTCCCACCCTGCTCATCCTCTGGTTCGTCCGCGTGGATCTGAAGGCGGCGCTGGGCTTGCGCATGCCATCCGCCACCGCATGGGCGGGCACGATCGTAATCGCCCTCGGGTGGGTTGTGATCAGTCTGCAATTGAGCGTATGGCAGCAGCGAATCCTGCCTATGCCGCCGGAACTTGCCGACGAAATGAAACGGCTGTTGCGCCTCGAAGAATCGTCGGTGCTTTTGTTGCTGTTGGTTCTGGCCTTTTCGCCTGCAATCTGCGAAGAAGCGCTCTTCCGCGGTGCGCTGCTCTCCGGCCTTCGCAAGCATCTGCCGCCGTGGGCCCTGCTGCCGTGCGTGGGGGCGGCCTTCGGCGTCATGCACCTGAGTGTCCACCGCATGGCCATCACCGGCGTCAGCGGCGTGGTCCTTACGTATCTCGCCTGGCGCTGTCGCTCGATTTTTCCCGCCGTGCTCGCTCATTTCATAATTAACGCGTCCGCGGTGCTTATCCAGACGGGTTACGTCCCGCCCGCCATTAAGTCCATGACCGCAAAAGCAATCGACCAGGAACTCGGATTTCCCGTGTGGATCCTCCTCGCCGCGGCGGTCGGATTTGCCGCGGGCGTCGTCCTATTGGAGCGGTTACGAACTCGTGCTCAATAAACGAAAGGCGGCCGCGCAAGCGCCCCTCTGATCGGAATTGGACGGTTCTACGCCTCGATCGGCTTCACCACAAAGGGCTCCCGATAATCGCGCGTCAACAGCGCATTCACTTCGTCGTCATTGACGGCCCGCTCGTTGGCTGGATCGAAATCGAACGATCGGCCCAGCCGCGCCGACACCAGGCCGAGATGGCATAGGGCCGATGAGTAGTGTCCTTCGATGATGGGCGCCGCGAGCTTCGACTCGTCCCGGGTCTTGACGGCCTCGAGGAAATTGCCGAAGTGGTCGCCGCCTTCGTCGCGCGACGGACCCGGTTCGCCCTTCGGGCCCAGAAACGTCTTGTACCGCGAGTAACTGTCTATGACCATCCACCCGTCCGATCCGTAAAACAGATTGCCGACCGCCGCGCCTGCTTCGTCGTTGGTCTGGGGCGGCCGGAACGGCCGCACCTCGAACACGATCATCCTCCCCATCGGGCCGGCCTCAGGATAGTAAAATGAAGACACGATCTGGTTCGGCGTCTCTTTGTCGTCGTCGTACAGGAATTTGCCGCCCATCGACGAGACCTTCGCCGGCAGATCGACGCCGAGTCCCCAGCGCGCGATGTCCATCTGGTGCACGCCCTGGTTCCCCAGATCGCTGTTGCCGTACTGCCAGAACCAGTGCCAGTTGTACGGCACGATATTCGGGCTGTATGACCGCGCCTGCGCAGGACCCTGCCACAAGTCCCAATCCAGGTAGTCCGGGGCCGGTCCTTCGGGCTTCTTTCCAATCGACGGGCGCGCCTTGTAGCAGAGGCCGCGCGCCATATACACCTCTCCAATCACGCCGTCTTTCAACTTTTGCATCGCCTCGATGATGCCTTTGCTGCTGCGGATTTGCGTCCCGTGCTGGCAGATCCGCCCGTACTTCTTGGCCGCGTTGACAAGCTGCCGGCCTTCCCACACGTTGTGCGAACACGGCTTCTCGACGTACACGTCCTTGCCCGCTTCCATCGCCCAAATCGCCGACAACGTGTGCCAATGATTCGGTGTGGCGATGCTGACGCCGTCAATCGAGGCGTCATCGAACAGTTCCCGCATGTCCGTGAATGTCTTCACGGTCCGATTGAACTTGTTCTTCATCGACGCCGCGCCGCGATCCAGGATTCGCTTGTCAACGTCGCATAGCGCCGTCAACTCGGCGTCCGCGCTATGCTCACACCATTGGTCGATGTGTTCGCCGCCTCGCCCCCCAAATCCAATCACGGCCATGCTGACGCGCTCATTGGCCCCGAAAACGCGCGTGGTGCCAACCGTGCCGGCGATGATGGCCGCCCCCGTTGTTCCCATAAACTGCCTGCGAGATACTGGCATCGTCCGACCTCCCTCAATTCAAGAAACTAGGCTTGTTCCGCAGTCGGGCCTATTGTGGATCACGTGGGTAGGAAGTCGCAAACGATCGAGTCTATCGATTCAACGACTGCTGGGATGAGCGTGCCGCATAAAAACCCACTTTCAAGACACAGGCCCGGTCCATCGTCCTGATGTTGATTCTGCGGAATCCGTGGATTGGCCACCAATAATCGACCCCGCCAAAGGTGTCATCCCGAACGAATGTGAGGGATTCTGGATCACCTCGAGGTTTGCTGCCAAACCAGATCCCTCACATTCGTTCGGGATGGCAGGACGCGGCGGGCAGGGTTACAGGACACGGGGCTCGCAATAGCTAGAAACAGTTTAGTCTTAGAGGACGCGTTTCGAGTGCGAAACTCAACGCCACAACAGCTATTCTGACCCCACGCACTGGGTAATGACATTGATTGCAACGCGTATGACGATTCAAGCTATACGACTTCATTCTGCGTGACTTGTTCCAAGGTCTGCCGTTTGCGAATCAGTTTTAGTTCGCCGTCCAGCGTATGCAAGACTTCCGGCGCCTCGGGGAACGAATTGTAATTCTTGGCCGACATCGCGGCGCAGTACGCGCCCGCGCCCCCGATGACCAGGAGATCGCCGATCCGCGCCTCCAGCAGCGTCCGCGTCTGCAATCCCTCCGGGTTGCCCGGCTCCGGCGTCAGTACGTCTCCGCTTTCGCAGCAGTGGCCTACCACGAGATAGTCCTCGTGCCGCCGCGCTTCCGACGTCGCCGGTACGACGACGATGGGATGCTGCGCCCCATAGAGGCTCGGCCGAAGAATTTCCGTCATACCGCTGTCGATCTTGATGAAGTTGTACCCGTCCTTGCCCGTATCGACGACATCGATCACGCTGCAGATGATTACGCCGGCGTTGGCGACGAGAAAGGTTCCCGGTTCGAGTTCGAGATGGAGTTCCCGACCCTGCTGTTCCGCAAACGCCTCGAAATCCCGCACGACATGCTGACCAATGGCCTGAAGGTCCGCCGATTCGTCGAGCGCCATCCTCCCTACCTTGAACCCCCCTCCGAGGCTCAATGTCGTCACCTCGGGAATCCGCGCAGCAATCCCAAGCGACAACTGGGCGCAGCGGTTCCACACCGCGGGGTCCGTGCCTGATCCAATGTGGGTATGCATACGGGAGACGCGAAGACCGTACCTCTCCTGGATTTGGAACACCTCGCGCAGGTGTTCGTGCCAGATCCCGAAGCTCGCCGAAGGCCCGCCCACGTTCGTCCGGTTGCTGTGTCCCGATCCCAACCCCGGATTGATCCGCACACAGACCTCGGTCCCCGGAAACAACTTGCCGTACGCCTCAAGTTGGTACAGCGAGCAGGCGTTGAACAGCACGCCCTTGTCCACCAGTTCTTTCAAATTATGCGGAAGTTGCTGCGCGGTAAGCTGAATGTGTTCCGGCGGCACGCCCGCTTCCATCGCGCGCTCCGCCTCGTATCCGCTGCTGGCGTCGATGTGCAGCCCCATCCGCGAGAATATCTGGATGACCGCGCGGCTGGGCAGCGTCTTCATCGCAAACCGCGCCGTCAGCCCGTACGCGTTTGGGAAATTGAGCAGGGCCCTCGCCTGCTCCTCCAGCTTCCGCTGATCGTACACATACGTCGGCGTGCCAAACTCGCGGCGCACCGCGCGCACTTGAGCTTCGGTAAGAAACGGAAGTTTTTCCATATCCGCGCCAATCGGTCCTTGAACGATAAGGGCAGCATTCATACCACAATCATGCGCACAGAGGCCAATTGGAGTTGCGAGGCAGAGACCATTCCTCGCGAGGACACTCTGCCACGGACCCATGCCCTGCAGTCCTTCCCGCTGGTTCTCGCCCATCCCTGAAAACGACCGCCGTTCCGGACCACCCCCCAACCGGTACTTATCCCCCCGTCGCTTTTGCTATGCTCCCGCTCACCCGTAGCGGGGCTTCTCCTTCGGGTAATCGATTATGGCTAAAACCAAGACCACATTCGTCTGCCAAAGTTGCGGCGCGGTCAGCGTCCGCTGGGCCGGCCGCTGCGCCGAGTGCGGTGAATGGAATTCCATTGTCGAGGAACAGGTGATTGAACCCGGGTCGCATGTGCGCCCGGTCTTCAAAGAAGGGGCCGCCCCCACCCCCATCACGGATTCGACGCAGCCGCCCCCGCTCCGTCTACCCAGCGGGCTCGAGGAATGCGACCGTGTCCTCGGCGGCGGCATCGTGCCCGGATCCCTCATTCTGGTCGGCGGAGATCCCGGTATCGGCAAGTCGACCCTCATGCTGCAACTCTCGCACCACGTCGCCCAACGTCACGCCCGCGTTCTGTACGTGTCCGGGGAGGAATCCTTTGAACAGACGCGCATGCGCGCGGGACGCCTCGGCACCCTCAGCGACCGCCTGCTGATCTTTACGGAGACGTCGCTGGATGCGATTCGCAACGAGATCAAGAAAGGGGACTACGGGCTCGTGATCGTGGACTCGATTCAGTCCGTGTACACCCCCGACCTTGCGGCTGTCCCCGGCAGCATCGGCCAAGTGCGGGATTGCGCAGGAGAATTCCTTCGCATCGCGAAAGGCGGCGGCGTACCTATTTTTCTGGTCGGGCACGTGACCAAGGAAGGTGCGATCGCGGGACCCCGGTTGCTCGAACACCTGGTCGAC
Source organism: Candidatus Hydrogenedentota bacterium (assembly GCA_045863315.1). Lineage (GTDB taxonomy): Bacteria > Hydrogenedentota > Hydrogenedentia > Hydrogenedentales > SLHB01 > JABWCD01. The sequence continues at coordinate 5,277 of BTUX01000174.1, forward strand.
ACGGTCTTGTATTTTGAGGGCGAGGGTAAACAGGCTTTGCGCATCCTGCGCGCCGTGAAGAACCGTTTCGGCTCGACCAATGAGATCGGCGTCTTCGAAATGACTGAGACCGGCTTGCACGAAGTCCCCAATCCGAGCGCATTGTTTCTGAGCGAACGTCCCCGAGGCGTCAGCGGTTCCGTCGTGATCCCCAGCGTCGAAGGTACCCGGCCGTTACTGGTCGAGGTGCAGGCGCTCGTCGGCGACACCTCTCTCGCCTCGCCGCGCCGCACCGTCGCTGGAATGAATCCGAATCGCATCGCGTTGATTCTCGCTGTCCTCGAAAAACGCGCGGGGGCGCACATCTCCGACAAGGACGTTTATGTGAACGTCGCGGGCGGGGTGCGGCTCGAAGAACCTGCGGTGGACCTTGCCGTGGCGGTGGCCCTGATGTCGAGCCTGCTCGAGGCGCCTGTCCCCTCGACGACCGCCGTTTTCGGGGAGATTGGCCTGGCCGGCGAAGTGCGCGCGGTGGACATGGCCCGCGGCCGGGTTGCGGAAGCCTCGAAGTTTGGCTTCGCACGGTGTATCCTACCCAAGTCCTGCGCGGCGGACCTGCGCGATGTCGACGTCGAACTGCTGCCGGTTTCGGGGGTGTCGCGGGCAATCGATCTGGCTTTGGAACGGTCTTAACACGGTACGAGGCGAATGGCGAAGAAAACCAAAAAAACGAGCAAGGCGGCGCTGCGTGACGCGCTGACCATGGTGTCCCCGGGAACGCAATTGCGCGAAGCGATCGCCGCGATTCTGCAGAGCGGCAACGGCGCGCTGATATGCATCGGCGACGTAAAGCGCCTGGCGGAATTGTCGGAGGCCGGTGTCGAACTGAACGCGGAGTTTACGCCTCAACTCGTGTACGAACTGGCGAAGATGGACGGCGCGATCCTGCTGAACGACGACGCTTCCCGCATCGCCTATGCAAACCGTTTCATCAAGGCCGACAACTCGATCGCCACGGACGAGACCGGCACGCGCCATCGCGCTGCCGAACGCCTGGCGAAACAGGCCGGATGCATCGTCGTCGCCGTGTCGGAAAGGCGGGCCAGCGTCACGCTCTACGTTCAGGATGCCAAGCACGTCCTGGACACCATCCCCACCCTGCTCAACAAGGGCATGCAAGCTATCGGCACGCTTGAAAAATACATCCGCGCCCTTGAACAGGCCACCCTCGATCTCAGCATGCGCGAATTCGAGGATGTCGTCACAATCTTCGACGTCTGCAAGGCCGTCCAACGCTGCGAAATGGCGACGCGTATCGCCCGAGAGATCGAGCCGTACATTCTGGAACTGGGCACGGAAGGCCGACTGATCGCCATGCAGCTCAAGGAACTCGTCGGCCCGATCGAGGAAGCCGAACTGGTGGTAAAAGACTACTACCGCGAAAAGGGCGGCAAATACGAGCAGGTGCTCGAACGCATAGACGAGATTTCCTCGCAGGAATTGCTGGACCTGGCCAACATCAGCAACGCCTTGGGCTACGGCGCCAACTTGAAAAGCATCGACACCTATCTGTCTCCGCGCGGCTACCGCATTCTCACGCAAACGCGCCGGCTTACGCCGCAGATCATCGAAAATCTCGTCCAAAAATTCGGCTCATTGCAGGCCATTATGCGCGCGTCCAAGGAAGAGTTGTGCACCGTGGACGGCGTCGGCGAAGTTCTCGCTGAACGCATTCGGCTCAGCCTCAACAGCCTGCGCAGCCAGCTCGCGCTCGATCGCGTGAGAAGATAGTGAGGGCACGGCAAATGGCAAATGCGTTATCGGTCATTCGTCATTCGCCATTCGTCATTCGTAATTCGTAATTTGGACTATATGCGTTACCTCCTGGAATGTCCCGTCGTTGAAAACGAAGAGGTCGCCCCGGACCAATTCCGGATTCGGCTCCACGCCCCTCAACTCGCGCGAACCGCGATTGCGGGCCAGTTCTGCATGATGCAAGTCGGCGCCGGACTCGACCCCTTTCTCCGCCGACCGATGTGCTTTGAGCGCATTCTCGTCGACCACGTTACAATCCTGTACAAGGTGGAAGGCGAGGGCACGCGAATGCTCGCGAGCCTCCGGCCGGGCCAGGTTATCAATGTTCAGGGGCCGCTCGGCAACGGTTTTCCGATTGACCCCACGTTCGACCGCCACGTGATCGTCGCGGGGGGAATCGGAGTGGCCACGTTCCCCGCGCTCGCGGCCGCCCTTATCGAAAAGGCCGACGCGACCCCCGAGGTGATTCTGGCCGCGCGCACCAAGCACCTCATCCTCTGCGCCGACGACTTCCGGGAAATGGGATGCAAAGTCCACATCGCAACGGATGACGGATCGGCCGGCGAGAAGCTCTACGCGGCGCAGATGCTCGAGAGGCTGAAGCCGGGCCACGGCACCCGTGTTTACGCTTGTGGACCGATGATCATGATGCGCACGACGTCCGACGTCGCCCTTAAATTCGGCGCGGACTGCCTCGTCTCGCTCGAAGCGCAAATGGCCTGCGGCGACGGGGCCTGTCTGGGCTGCGTGGTTGAATCGATGCGGGAAACCGAAGGCGAGAAAATGGTCCGCGTTTGTCTCGACGGCCCGGTGTTCGATACCACCCTAATCGACTGGCAGGCCCATAACACGGCATACGATTTGTAGGGCGGGACTACATCCACGTCGGCACGATCGCGCGTCGCCCATCCGACGTCGTATGGGCCCGCTTGCGCTATTGACCACCACCCGTTATAGTGCAATCCGGTCAGCGAGGGCTTGTGCTATGTTTGTCCACTCTGTCTTTTTTTGGCTGAAAGACGAAATAACGCTTCCGCAAAAAATGACGTTCCGCGCCGGTCTCGAATCCCTGCGCATGTGCGACTCCGTCCGTGCCCTTTACGTCGGCGTGCCCGCCAGCACCAATCGCCCGGTCGTCGACCGCTCTTACACGTTCGCCCTCACCGTCGTTTTCGACGATCTCGAGGGCCACGACGCCTATCAGGTCCATCCCATGCACAAGAAATTCGTGGACGACTTCAGTCCCTACTGGCAACGGGTACTGATTTACGACGCCTGCTGACTCCACGCGACGCGGCGTTCGTCATCCGTCCGCCCGGGCATCATCCCAATTTGCCCAACAGACCCATCTGGCCCCGATGGTATGAATCGTGGATCACCATCTGTGTCAGCGTGAAGTCGTTGCTCTTGAAGAATTCCCGCAACGGATCAGGAATCCGGCCCCGTAACGGCAGCGGCAGGTCTTCGTCGTTCAGCGCCGCCACGCCGTCAATCGCCGCAGACAGCACCTGATCGTATATGGCGGCCACTTCATCCCAAGCGGGATAATCCCCGGCGTTCGCCGTGATGGGCGCGCCCCCGCCAAAGTCCGGGGCAAATCTCTTACCAAATCCTCTGGGCGTCAAACTCTCTTTTTCCAACACCCATTGCAGACACACCACGTTCATCGTGTTCGCCAGGTGCCCCAACAGCCACAAGGGATGCGCCTTCCCCTCGCGCAATTGGACCAATCGCCTCGATTCGGGCACACCCTTTGCAGTCTTCAGAGTTTCATCGCGACTACGTCTCAACAGCTCTTGATACCACTCGATCTTAATTCGGCTCATGGGGATTGCCTCTCGGTTGTTGGATGCCGTGAGTGTATCGCGGTTCACCGAGAATAATCCAAGCGCCCCAATGCCGCATCGCGCCCGCGTGCTCCGAATCTCTCCGGCGCGAAGCATTCCCCCCATGCCGATTCCCGGCGGAGGCTGGAACAAGACTACCGCGACACCAAGACCCGCAGGACAAGCAACAACATGGCCGCACCGATCTCAATCGCGCTCATGCGAGTCCGTCCCATTGCTCGCCCCTCCCGTAGGAAGTTCCGGCCGGCAACACAGCGTTCTAGCCCGCATTTCTCACCGGTCGCTCCCGATGACGGGAGCGACCGGTGAGAAATGCGGGCTAGGTAGTTACAGTGATATAGATTCCTATGTTATCCATAAAATCACCTTGCTTTCCTCGACGTTGCGCACCATAATAAGGCGCGTCTTGACCTTGCGGAAGGAACCGTAGTAGTTGCAAACGGCGGCAGCCACCCTATCGATGGAGCTGCGCGGGCTCTTGAGCCGCGCAGACGGCCGCGACATGTGCTTGGGCGAAATCATCGAATCCTTTCCTCACCGCAGCCATGTCTTGATGATTGTTCTGTTCAGTTTCCCCATGAGCCTCCCGATCTCGCCCCCGTTCCTGGGCGGTGTGTTCGGACTGATCCTGGCTTTTCTGGGTTTCTACCTTGTAGTAGGCAAGAAGCCTTGGGTGCCCGGATTCCTGCACAGGCGGCCTATATCGTACCGGGTGCTGTTCCAAACCATACATCGCCTTACCGCCGTGGCGAAATTCCTCGAGTCCTTTCTTAAGCCCAGGCTGCTCGTGCTCACAAGAAACTCCTGGCTCTGGCGAATGCATGGCCTCTACATCGTGGCCATGGCCCTGTTCCTGGCCTTGCCCGCGCCGGTCCCCCTGCCCCTCACCAACACGGTCGTCGGCATTCCGATTTTTCTCACCGCCCTGGGACTGCTGGAACGCGACGGTATCGTTGTCATTCTGGGATACCTCGCCGCGATCGTGTGTTTTACATACTACGGGCTAATTGTGTGGTTTGGCGCGGAGGCATTTCAGTTCTTCGTCAACGGAGGCAACGCTTAGCCCGCATTTCTCGCCAGTCGCTCCCGATGACGGGAGCGACTGGCGAGAAATGCTCAGGAGATAGCATAAAAATCAATCGGGTGAGGATTTTTCACACCAACAGCCCGTTTTCCCTGTCGCTGCATAAAGGTATGTGCCGCACGAAGTTGTATCTTTCATTGCCCGCGGGTGTGAAAAATCCGGGCTACCCGTTCTTCGCTTGAAA
>BTUX01000175.1:0-10126 GCA_045863315.1 Candidatus Hydrogenedentota bacterium
TCGGAGCCGGCTCAAAACCGACGCGGCGGTACAATTCATTTACGGTCAGAATCGAAATCAGCCACGCCAATGTCGACTCCGCGCCCTCATTGAGGTTGGGACCGTCGGGATGGAGGCCATCCCGGCACCCACCCGTGGCAAAATCGTAGATTACGGTTTGGGTGTCATTGTTGCCGAGAAACCAGCCGAGGAACGCGCGGGCGCGCTGCAGCCAGAGCTTGTCCTGCGTGCAACGGTAGACCTCCGCGCAGGCTTCGATGAGAGACATGACCTCGATGGGCTGCTGGTCGAAGTGCGCCCGATGCCCGTCGCGGGTCAGCCACCCGCGGTTCCCGATAAGACGGACGGTGCCTTCCTTGTCGAGTTGAAGATCGACGAGCCACTCGAGCGTTTGGAGTCCCTGTTCGAGCAACCGGGAATCGGGTATCCACTGGCCGCTCAGGATGAGGGCGTGCGGAAGCTTGGCGTTGTCGTACGTCACGATCTCCTCACACCAAGGCCAACCGGGCCCCGCATTTCGCGCGAAGAATTCGTGGAGCCGATAGGCGAGGTCCGCGCGGATTCGCCTGGCGATGCTGTCCCCCTGAAACTTCTGCAGGTACCGGTGAATTCCAACGATGGCGAAAGCGATTGCGCGGGGCGATACGAAGTGTTCGAGCGGTTCGAGCGCCTGCTGAAGCAGGCGGACGGCGAGGGATTGCGTCGGCTCATTCGGCGCGAGGGAGGCCGCCCATCCGAGGGCGTTGACGCAACGGCCGTGTACGTCCTCGCTTTCCTCTTCGGGCAACCAGCGCCGGTCGTAGCTCATAAAATTGCGGAATCGCTTCGTCTGAAAATCGAAGGCATGATACAGGAACGAGAAGTAGGTGGACAAGAGCGGAAGCACGGTGTCGTCGTTATACAGGTCATAATGCATCAGCACGGCCTGGATGGCCCGCGAGTTGTCGTCGGAGCAATAGCCATGGTGGCGGTCGGGGATTGCGTAGACCGCATGCTGAAGGATGCCGGTGTCGTCAGTTAGATGGCGCAGGTGGGCAAGATTGACCTCCGGCAGGGTGCCAACCTCGGAAGGCTTGGCCCGCAGATAAAACACCGGCCGGGGCCGGTCGCACCGTTCCGCCAACACCTCCCGCGCAAGACGAAGGTAGTTTTGCCCGACTTCCTTCCACACCATCGGACGGCAATGCATGTAGGCGCGTTTCCGCATCGCATTCAACTCAAGCTCGTTGTTCAGAAGATCGGTCACGGCATTGGCGATGGACTGCGGACTTTTGAACTCGATGAGACGCCCGCGTTCGTCGGCCAGGAGTTCTTCCGCATACCAGTAGGGAGTGGAGAGGACGGCTTTGCCGGCGCCGGCTGCGTACGCCAAGGTGCCCGACACAATCTGCATTTTGTTCAGGTAGGGCGTCACGTAGAGATCCGCGGCCCCGATGTATCCGCACAGTTCCTCAAGCGTGACGAATCGGTTGTGGAACACGACCTGATCGCGCACGCCGAGCTTGTCGGCAAGGCGCTCGAGCGAGTTGCGGTATGCGTTCCCCTCTTTCTTCAGGACATGGGGATGAGTCGCCCCCAGCACCACGTAGACGAGGTCGGGGTGACGCTCGCGAATCTTTGGGAGCGCCTGAATCGCATACTCGATGCCCTTGCCGGGTGACATCAGTCCAAAGGTCAGCATGACCTTGCGTCCCTCGAGACCGAACTGGTCTTTGTAGAACACGGGGTCGACAAAGGGCACGTCGGGGATGCCGTGGGGAATGACGGCGATTTGGCGGCGCGGCACTTCATAGACCTCTTCGAGCACCTGCGCGGCGAAATGACTCATGACGACAAGCCGCTCGCTCAGCTTCGCCAATTCAAGCATGACTTGCGCCTGCCCCTCGGAAGGCTCGGTCAACACCGTGTGCAAGGTGGTGATGATGGGCATGCGGGCGCTGTTCATCAAGTCAAGCACGTACCACCCGTCCGGTCCGCCGTAGATCCCGTATTCGTGCTGTACAATCAAGGCGTCGACTTGGTTGATGTTCAGCACATCCGCCGCGGTCACATAGTCGGCGCGCTGGAAGGCCCGGAGCTGAAACTTGACCTCGTTGGGGTATTCGTATCCTTCGGCGACATCGTCCATGGCCAGCACCAGCGTCTCGACGCCGAGATTGGCGACGCTGTCCCGCAGGTCTTTCGTAAACGTTGCGATACCGCAACGCCTTGGAACGTATGAACCAATAAGGGCAACCGAGTTCAGTTCAAGAGAATCGGAGCCTCGCATACCCGCTATTCCTCCCCGGTATTTCGTATCGTCCAGCTTCAAGTAACCGACGGGCCATCTTGTCCATTCCCTCTTATTCCAGAAAAGGCCCGGCAGGTCAAGTCGCGCTGGGCAAGGCCGAGCGGGGCAAGGGCAGTCACCGCGGGGTCTCGCGTTGCGTTCCCTCCAAACGCTCCGTATGATCGCGACGCAAGGAGACTGCAAGGATCGTGTCCGATAAACGCGAATGCCGCGCCGGTCCCACGCCGGAAGTGCCGGCGCCGGAGCTCGAGTACCTGCCGCGGAATCCCCGCTCTTACAATCCCGGTATCGGGGTGATCGGCTGCGGCGGCATTATTCCCTACCATCTGCGGGCCTACCGGGCCTCGGGTTACCGGGTGCTGGCGCTGTGCGACGTCACGCCCTCAAAGGCGGAACAGCAGCGCCGAGACTTCTATCCGCAAGCGGCGGTGTGTAGGGATTATCGTGAGGTGCTCGCTCGACCCGACATTGACGTGGTCGACGTCGCCACCCACCCCGAGGATCGCGTGGCCATTCTTGAAGATGCGCTCAAAGCCGGCAAGCATGTCCTGAGCCAAAAACCGTTTGTGCTGGATCTCGCCGATGGCGAGCGCCTTGCCGACCTTGCCGACGAGCGCGGCCTTCGGCTGGCCGTGAACCAGAACGGGCGCTGGGCGCCTCATTTCAGTTACATGCGCGCAGTGCTGGGCGCGGGTCTCATCGGTGAGGTGACCGGCGCGCATATGTCAATCCATTGGGACCACAACTGGACCGCGGATACCCCCTTCAACAATCTCGAACACCTGATTCTGTTCGATTTCGCGATCCACTGGTTCGACATGCTCCGCTGCGTCGTCGATCAGCGTTTCGTACAGCGTGTGTACGCCGCGGTGTCAGCCACCTCCCATCAGCTCGCGAAACCGCCGCTGCTCGCCGAAGTCACCGTGGAATTCGACGGCGCCATCGGTTCCTTGACGTTTCATGCAGACACCCGATACGGCGCCCACGACCAGACCTTCATCGCGGGCCATCTCGGCACAATAGCAAGCGCGGGCCCCGATCTGAACGCGCAGACCGTGACCTTGTTCACGCAGGCGGGGAAAGCCACACCGAAGCTCGAGGGAGAGTGGTTCACCAACGGCTTCCATGGGGCCATGGCGGAACTGTTGTGCGCCATCGAAGAGGAACGTGAACCGTATCACAGCGCCCGCCACAACCTCGATAGTCTGGCGTTGTCCTTCGCCGCGATTGCCTCCTCCCAGGACCACCTGCCCAAAGTGCCCTGGACCGTCCGGCGCTTGCCTGCATAGCGCAACGCGTTCGGGTGCGCTTCTACCTGCGACGCGTAGCGGCAACTTTTCCAGAATCCCATGGATTAAACCGGCGATGAAGATTCCACAGACTGACTGATAATTCGAATGGAAGTGAATAAAGGGTACGAGTAAGCGTCTGCGAGTTTCGGGGCATAGGTTGAACGCCCCACGACGGCGGCGGAAAGGTCGGAATCGGTGGCCGGCGTGACGCTGAAACACATTCTGTTCTTCGTGGTACTGTTGGCAAGTTTGTTTGCGCTTCACCATTTCGTCATGCGCTGACAGACTTGCGCCAGGAAGGAGTCAACGATGGACGGATTCAGCCTCCGACATGTGCTGTTCTTCATCGTGCTCGTCGTGTGCATCCTGGCGATGCACTCGCTCGTGCGGTGATCGACCCGGCTCCCTCCTCCTAACCCGCATTTCTCACCAGTCGCTCCCGATGGCGGGAGCGACTGGTGAGAAATGCGGGCTAATCTTCCGGCCGTTCCCCCGCGGGCGCCATCTTCACGAGTTTGGGATCAAACCTTGCCAGGACCTCAACTAGGTCGGACTGGGCCGCCATCACGGTTTCGATGTCCTTGTAGGCCGCCGGGACTTCGTCGAGTCCGGCGGACAAGAGGGTGACGCCGCGCTCCTCGAGCAGCTTCTTGACCTGCGGCCATCGAAACGATTCAATCGCTTTCTTCCTGCTCATCTGACGGCCCGCACCGTGCGCCGCGGAATTGAGCGAAAGCGCGTTGCCCTTGCCGCGCACGACGAACCCGGGCGCCGCCATCGAACCCGGGATAACCCCGATAACACCGGCCCCCGCCGGCGTCGCGCCCTTTCGATGCACGATCACCTCCTTGCCGGCGTGTCTCTCCTTCCACGCGAAATTGTGGTGGTTTTCGATGTCCAGAAGCACATTGACGCCGAGATGCTTCGCCACATGCCGGTGGATACAGGCGTGGTTTGCGGCGGCATACTTGCCCATCAGCTCCATGGCGGCCCAGTATTCCTGGCCTTCGTGCGTATCCAAGTCCAGCCAGGCAAGGTGCGACAGTTCCTTCGGCAGTTCCCGGTGCAGTGTCATCGCAAGCTTGCTGTAGTAGTCGGCGACCGACGCTCCGGCGCCTCGACTCCCGCTATGACTTAGCAAGGCGAGGTAGGTGCCGGTTTCGAGGCCAAGCCCCTCGCCTGTCACCGTCAGTACGCCAAATTCCACGAAATGGTTCCCGCTGCCGCTCGTCCCGAGCTGCGACCACGCTTTGTCCTTTAATTCTTTCGTGACCGGCGACACGGACCAGTTCTCGTCCATCACCTCGTGAGAGCGGCGTTCTTTGAACGAGGCGCCGATCCCGAACCGGGTCTCTCGCTCGATGGCATTCGCGAGTTGATCGCGCATTCGTCTCAGCGCATCTACCGGCAGATCGAGGACTGTTAACTTCATCCGACAGGCAATGTCGACCCCGACGGCGTACGGAATGACGGCATTATCGGTCGCGAGTACGCCTCCGATAGGAAGGCCATAGCCCACATGCGCGTCGGGCATCAGCGCACCCTGCACTGAAACCGGTAGCGCGCAGGCGTTTTCCATCTGCTGAATCGAGCTCGGGTCCAGGTCTCGTCCCCATTTGCGATACGGAGCGGGATGCAGCCTCGGAACAAAGCCCCGCCGTTCCCGGGTATCCGCGAGCATGGCCTTGGCGAACAAGCCCCAAATCGGGTCCGCGGTGTAGGCGGCGGGGTTCTCGAGTAGCGCCCGGACGACTACCCGCATGTCCTGTTTGCCGAAACCCGAATCTGCGGCCGCGGCGAGAGCGTCCTTGGCATACCGCATCGGCTCCCCGCGCGGCACGCCGAGATTTGCCAATTCTCGAGTTTTCATGGTCACCATCGATTCCGATTGCCCATACAGGATACGCCTATCCCGGACTTTTCACGCCCGCGGGCAATGAAGGATACAACTTCGTGCGGCACATGCCTTTATGCAGCGACAGGGAAAACGGGCTGTTGGTGTGAAAAATCCTCACCCGATTGACTTCTATGCTATCTCCTGAGCATTTCTCACCAGTCGCTCCCGTCACCGGGAGCGACTGGTGAGAAAAGCGGCTAATCGGGCCGCAATGTTGCCGTGCCCGGTTCCAGCACGAGGCGGCCTTCGTAGCTGCGCACGCCCAGCCGTCGGTCCAGACGCGCATCCAGCGGGTCGATCTCCGGCATGCCAAGGTGCCGGCGCACTTCGCGGCGCAGCCAGTGGAAACCGGAATTCCACGAATAGAGATGGTGGCCATGTGGATGACCATCGACGGTGGAGATCGACTCGTGAAAGGCCGGCATGACCGCCAATTCCTTTTCCAGCCGCCAAAGCAATTGGTCCTCGACCCATTGCGGATCCATGCCGTGCACCAGACCACAAAGATAGTTTGCCGCGTCGTTCAGAAACCAGGACCCACCATATACGTACACGCCGGAGTGGCCCTCGATCAGATCGCCGTTGGCCTTGGAAATAACCCGCATTCCATACGGAGACTGGATCTTCATGGTGGTTTCGAGGTGTGCGCGCACGACGTCGTCGGGCAGGAGTTTTTCGCCGAAAACCGCATACGTGAGAACCTCGCCATACAGGGAGTCCTGCCCGATATGTTGCGGCTGCATGAGGCTGGTCTGCATGTAACGACCGTCCTCGTTGAACATACGGCGGTACCCTTCCTTCGCCTTCTCGAATTCAGCCTCGGAGATGTCGTAACCCAGTTCGCGCGCCGCCAACAGCGCGCCGCAGTGAAACCCTTGGTTTGACGAAGGGGTATCGCCGTCCTCGTACTCCAACATGTCATGGTAGGTCCGGAATCCCTTGTGATCGGGTTTGAGCCGTGGCGGTTGGAACAGGCCGTCCCGTTCGTTCGCGCGCATGAAACGGTAGGCGCGATCTACCGTCCGCATGTCGATGTCGCCTCCCGCGCGTTTCGCCAACACGGACCAGATCAGGTAGTACTGCGCGTTGTCTTCATACGCGATGCGGTCGTAGAACACGGCGGCATGCGCGGCAACGTCGTAGACCGGGTCGTCAAGGCCGCGACTCATATAGAAGCCGTCCGTCACCCACTGTTTCCACCCATATCCGACACCGGAGATGAAGATGTAGTCGCTCTCGGGGCGCAGCAGGTTGCGGCGCAGCAACAGGTACGACGTATTCCGCAAAATCGCCTCCAGGGCGGAGCCGTTCCAGCCCTTCGCATTGGCCAGTGCCAGATGGGCAGCGAGTTGGACGTCGTAGTGAGAGGCCACCGGCGAAGAAAATATCCAGGTTGTAAACGTCTGCGATTCTCCAGCCTCGATATGCTGCCAGCCATCAAACGCGGCCCGATACACCGTGGTCGCGTCCACTTCCCTCGGAATCGCGATGACCCGCTTATTCGACCCATCGCCATTGGTCAGTCGAAGCGTACGGGAAGGCGGATCAAACGTCATGAAACAGCGGTTCTCCCAAAGGCCGGGCGTATCAGCGACTATTCCATACAATTTGCCGTTCCGTGTGTAGCCCAGGAACGGAAACGTCTGATATGACCCTCCGCCGAACTCGGGACCGGAACAACTGGGCGTATACCTCTGCGTTGCCGGCTCCTCCCCCGTGAACGAAACCAGGGGGCCGTCCTGGGACGCTTCCCATCCAAGCTCGAGGTAGTAACGAAAGTCGGCCGATGGAGAGTACACGGTAACCGTGCGTTCGATCAGGTCCGGCGCGAGATATCGGAATGACTGCACGATCTCCGGAACGTCGTCCATCGTATGCCGGAGCGTGAGAGTACCCTGACCTGTGGCGAGCTCGCTGTCCGGCACTCCCGCACTAAAACTCGGTGTCGTAACGGCGATCGACATTCCATCAATGGGAGCGAACACCGGTTCCTCGCCATCCACGATGCTCAGGCGGGGCAGACCCAAACGGTTGTCGGTAATTACGCGAAGTTCGGTCAAGGCCGAAGGCGATACGGACGTTAGAGCAAGTGCAAATACGGCCAACCTTTTCATGAGTACTCCCGTCCTCCGTATACTTTCCGTTGACCACGCGACTGATAAGGAAGACACCTTCGCCCAGAGGAGGTTTCACTTCCCCACCCACGGCCCAAGGTAAACACGCAGGTACCTACAATTAATCTATCCCGTATCGCTTCATGAGCCGCCATAGCGTTGTCCGTCCGATGCCCAGCAATTCCGCTGCTTCACTTCGGTTGCCCCGGGTTCGCTTGAGCATCGCACGCAAGACCTCCGGCGTCAGTTCCTGACTTGGCCGCACGGCCCGGAACGAGATGACTTCTTCGGGCAGGTCTTCGATACCAAGCTCGCGGTCGGGGCCGAATACGACAGCGTGCTCGATGACATTGCGCAATTGCCGGATGTTTCCTGGCCATGCGCAGTCGATCAATGCTTGTTTGAACTCTTTCGACAGTTGCGTGGCGGGACGGTCGTAGCGCTCGCGGGCCTCCACCATGAACTGGTGGGCGAGATTCAAGACATCCTCAACCCGGTCCCGCAGGGGCGGAATGCCGATGCGACCCACCGAGATCGCGTAGTACAACTCTTCGCGCAGCTTGCCCTGCGCAAGAAGCGATTCCGGTTCGTATTGCGTGGCCGCGATGATCCGAACGTCCGCTTGAACGGGTTCAACGGCGCCCAAGGGCGTCACCATGCGCTCCTCGAGCGCGCGAAACAGCAGGCCCTGGGCCTCGCCGCCGAGCCCCGCAATCTCGTCCAGATAAATCGTCCCCCGATGGGCGCGTGCGAGCGCCCCGGTGTGTGCGCGCGTCGCGCCCGTGATACCGCCCGCCTCGAAGCCGACCAGTTCCTGAATCAGCATCGCGCCGGAAAGGCCCCGGCAATCGACAGACTCAAAGGGCCCGGCTTTCCGTGCACCGGCAAGGTGTATCGCCTTCGCAAGCGTCGCTCGGCCGGTTCCCGGTTCGCCCACCAGCAGCACCGGCACGTCCGATTTGGATACCTGGCGCGCCCGGCGCATGACCGGCTGCATGTCCGCGGATTCCGCCACCAGACTGTCCAAAAGGAGATCCGTCTTCAGGCGTCGGTTCAGACTGTTCAGCGCGGCGGTCGCTCGTTCGGCCGCTTCCTGAAGCGCCGTCGCCTGTTCCTCCTTGCGTGTAAGCTCGACCTCCACCGGCTCGAGACGGAACGCCTGACGCACCCAATTCGCCTCTTCACCACATTCCGAATCAAAGCGTGCGACGACCCGGCACACCTCTCCCCCGTAAGCCGCGCATTCCTTTTCGAGCGAGATTACCCGACGGCCCAGAATCTCGCTCGTATGCCCGGCCAGATACCCGCAGGTCATCCAACAGACCGGTTCATGGGGGTCGGGCTGAACCAGGCGGTGGATCGCGGCCTCGGCGCAGTGGCTGAGCTTGATCTCTCGGTAAAGCATACCGGACTCCAAATCAAACTCAAATCGCACAGGATGGAACATGAACCTACCCTGCATCTGAAGAAACACAGGCGAAGCTTGAAGTGCCAACCGAACATTTCCCTCGTAGGTTTCCAAGTGTCGAAGCGCGTCTCGTCGTCCAAGCTCAAACCCCATTCTGTAGTACATGGCGCGGCTTCGCAGCGGCCCTAGAATCTGCAAAATCTGGCGACGCTCGACGGCCTCAGCCTCGAAGTCGGAAAAGAGGCCCGGTCGGCCCATAAAATTGACACGACCCAGGTTAGGTATGGTCTCAATCCAAGTGGCTCGCGCGGTCTCCAGATAGTGTGAGAGTACGGGAGGCAGTTCGGAGAAGACCTGAGCACTTAGGCGCGTTGGACGCTTGAGCATGAGGTGACTGATTCCCTGGAAAGGAGATTATCAGAACAGCAGGAGGAAATCAATCGTTTCGATTGAAACATTATGACTTACCGACTGGTACGACACTCCCTACATGAGAATTCAGTTCAGATTTCGCAGTTCAATCAATCATGCGGAAGTCTTATTTATTTTACTATAATTGACCCGGTACAGCACCACCCATACCGCAACTCCCAGAATGATGGCCGCTAGACTCATCAACTGTTGATCCGTTAGTCCGAACAGATGCACTGGGTTGTGGTCTGCCCGCAGCATCTCAATCAAGAAACGCCCCGCCCCGTAGAAAACAAAGTAGTAGGCGACCGTGGAGCCTTGGAAGGGGCGGCAGTAGTTTCGGAGTAGAAGAAGTGTTACGCAGAGCACTAGAAGCCCAAAACTGCTGTAAAGCTGCGTGGGGTGGACATGGAAGGACCATAGTTCGGTTGCGGCGTCCAGTTTGTACTGGCCAACGTGGTCAAGGTACACCGGGCACCCCCGCGCCGGTTGGGTCAAGTCGAAGGGGACACGGGGAAACGCCAAGCCAAGGAAAGAGTCCGTCCTTGACCCGTAGCAGCATCCGTTCAGAAAACAGCCGATGCGACCGATGGCGTGACCAAGCGCGGCCCAAGGCGCGGCAAGATCCAGCGTGTTCCAGAATCCGAGCTTGTGGCGGCGTGCCCAGTACCAGATGAAGATGAGCGCCGGGGGAATTGCGCCTTGGAAAACGAG
>BTUX01000176.1:0-10036 GCA_045863315.1 Candidatus Hydrogenedentota bacterium
CCCGGGGCGGCGCTACTTCCCGTATTCGCTCGACAAGACGCCGCTTCTGAAAATGGATTTGGTTCTGCTCGACGATTACGTCGCCCCAGACCGACGCATAGATGGTTTCATAGTCCACGCATTCGCCAGGGCTTGAGGCCAGTGCCAGGATCAGCCGGTACTGCTTTTCCTGGAGTCGGATCGGCTTGCCCTCCACAATGATCTCGCCGGGCCGGCGTTCATCGACAACGAGGATGGGCGGGGAGGGGGGTGGGCGATCCTCCCCGCCCGAGGCAGGAGCGGCCCCGCCAAGCATCCGCAGCCCCCATGCTTTGAGTTCGTGCGCCGTCCCAGCAGGCACCCACTGGGAGAGGACGTGGGGTGTTACGTCGGCGAGGGCCTGTGGGGTGTGAAGGCCCTTGGATTCCAGCGCAATGACGGCATTGCGATCCAGTCCCGCGATGCGGGCCCGCGCCAGCGGGACCGCCGATTCGCGCAGGCCGTACTGCACGCGATCAGACACGACCCGGACGCGTTCCAGGAACGCCCGATCAGCGCCCAAGGCCGAGCCGATCGCCGCCGTTGCGTCGATCAGCCAACTGACTTGTTCGGCGGCCGCGGTGATCTGTCCCAGAAGCGTATGGTATCGCTCTTCGATGTCATAGACGAGACACGCCTCAATCCACTCTTGTAGAAACAAGGCGACTTTGATTGCGCGCACCTCCTCGTAAGACGGCGTCAACGTCGAATTGCGAAGGCGGTTCATGGGCACGTCGGCGGAATCATCTTCATCCAGGGTCTGCCTCTTGAGTTCCGCCGGATAATCGGAGCGTTCGTACTCCCGCGAGGTGAGCGTTACCTGCAGCATCCGCCCGTCCACCGTCAACGCAGCGGCGAGAATCAGATCGAGATCGCTCCAAATGCGCGTTTCGGATTCATGAATCCAGTGCGCGAGGTCAAGGGCGGTCGCCACGGTGATGCCCTTTGAAGCCGCGACGAACCCGAAGGGTGTGGCGCACAATCTACCGGTTGCTTCCTTCGCGATCATTCCGCAGTCGGTCCCACGATGCACGGCGGCGCGTACCCGCGCCTCAATCTCTTCCAGGGTAAGCGTCTCTTTCCAAATCCAGGATCCCGACAACGTGTCTTCGAAAAACGTTCGCAACTCCTCTTCGCTCGAACAGGCGCGGGACGCGACGAGCCGAAGCACATGGTTTTCGAGCGGCTCCCGGGCCAGGCGCGGCTCGATCCGTTCTCGCTCCCCGTCCACGTACCGCCGCCACAGCGTCGTCTCGTCAAATGGCGTGACCGCAACCAGAATCGAGCGCCCAAAGGGCGCGCCCGTGCCGTACCGCCCCGCGCGGCCTCCCATGTTCTCGTATTCGGAGCGAAGAATTGGTGTTTTCCACGGCATGCCGAACCGGCTGTCGTACTGCCACTTGTCGGATGCGATGAACACGTTGTGCGCCGGAAGGTTCAAGCCGACCGCCAGCGTGCTCGTCGACACCACCACCTTCACCTCGCCGCCCCGGAACGCGTCCTCCACGATTCGCCGTTCCTGCTGCGATAGGTCCGCGTTGTGGAAGGCCACGCCGGCGGCCAGGGTCTCCACTAACGTGTCCCGCGAGTGCGTCGGTTCCTGTTTCCGCAACGCCTCGATCGCCGACGACGCGCCCGGGAGGTCCACGCGCCCCGCCAATAGCTCCGCGCCCCGGCGCGACTCGTGCTTCGCTTTCACAAAAATCAAGCAGGACTCATCCCGGGCGACAAATGCGCGCACGTTTTCCGTCAACACTTCCCAAGGCGTGTCTGCGTGTCCACTCACCAAGGACTCCTCGCCCTGCGAATACTCGTTGTAGGTGCGATATCGGAACCGGCCCTCACGCAGGACTCCGTACCGCAACTCGACCGGACGCCGCTCGTGAAGCAGCAATTCGGCATTCATCCATTGCGCGAGCCTCTCCGCATGACCGATCACCGCCGACAATCCAATGACCCGGCATCTAGACTTCAGCACTCTTGTCAACAGGATTTCCGCCTGCGCCCCGCGCTCCGGATCCGACAAAATCTCGAGTTCGTCCGCCACGGCCAGTTCGATTTCTTCCATCCGTTCCGGACGGCGCACCAACAGTTGCGACAACTTCTCATACACCACAACCGCGATCGAGAAATTGCCGTTCTCCAGGTCGGTGTCGAACTCGCGGCGGTCGCGCGTGGATACGATGACTCGAATGCCGTAGGGCGCATACTTCTCTCGAAACTGCTCGAATTTTTCCTCGGCCAATGCCTTGAGTGGAACCAGATAAACGACTTTCTTGCGCCGCAGCGCCGTCTGAATCGCAGCCAGCTCGCCGACAAAGGTCTTGCCCGAACTTGTGGGCGCCTGAATCAGCAAGTTCTTACCGTCAAACAGGTTGTGTTTCTTGATTGCCATCTCCTGGACCGGCAGAAGCGCCTCGCTTTCCCCCTTCTGCCAGAGCGCCACGACCTCCGCTGGAATGTCATACCGCAGCAATTCGACCATCTTCATGAGCAAGACTCCCAAGCTCAGGCATCCGCCATCGCCATTTCGCAGGATACTGAATAAATCTTCAGATGTCAACCTCCGGTCGCGGAACTCACTCCCCAACCGCGGAACTACATCGACTTCAGACGAAGCGAGTTGTAGGAAGCCGGCGGCACAAGGCTCTTCAGGGCGATAAAGAGTTTGTAGCCCGCATTTCTCACCAGTCGCTCCCGTCATCGGGAGCGACTGGTGAGAAATGCTCAGGAGATAGCTATAGAAGTCAATCGGGTGAGGATTTTTCACACCAACAGCCCGTTTTCCCTGTCGCTGCATAAAGGTATCTGCCGCACGTAGTTGTATCCTTCATTGCCCGCGGGTGTGAAAAATCCGGGCTAACTCCTTGGGCGGTGGGGGGCGATTGGATATTTATTGACACACCTCGCCACCACAATTAGAATTGAGGTATAATTAGACGGCACGAAATGAGGTGTTTTGATGCCCGGCGTCTCGGAGCGGTGACACGATGACCCCTACGGTCTATGTCGCTGTCATGCTGGGTGTAATCCTGCTCATTACGATTGCGGTGACGCCGTCGCTGTTTCGGAAGAAGTGTTCCGAGTGCGGGGCCAGGAACTCACTTGACGCCCAGACCTGCGCGAAGTGCGGGGCCCCATTTACCGATGCGTAGAAGTGAATTGCTGTGCCGAAGGTTGAGCAACGGCCCAGCGGTTCGTGGATGTGTGCAAGCCGGGGCCGAAGTGAATGGGCCAGCGCATGTGATACGGTGTGGGGGCGGGGCGCGCCCCGTCAACGAGTGAGGTGCTCGATTTGCCTACCATGATCAATTGCCCGTACTGCGGCAAACTCACAGATCCCCAACTCGACAGTTGCGTACATTGCGGGGGATTTCTGAAAAAGCAGACCGGCCCGCGCCCCGCCAAACGATCCGGTCCCTCCAGCCAGACCTGTCCGACCTGTGGCGCGTTGGTGCGCGAAGGAGACATTATTTGCGTGGCCTGTGGAACGAATTTGTTGACCGGACAGAAAATTGCCGAGGAGCGCAAAGCGGCAAAGAGGGCAGCGTCGATTGAATTGCTGCCATGGCTGATCGCAGTTCCGGTTGCGGTGCTCATTGTCGTAGTGGGCGCCGTCGCCATCTATTACATCACTCAGGACGCGGTGACGAAGGCCAAACGCCTGAGCGCCAACGGTCGAAATACCGAGGCGATCAGTCTTCTGGAAGGGCACGTGGCGACAAATCCGGACGACGCGGACGCGCACTTCGAATTGGGTCGGCTTTATTATTCAGGGGCAAACTTTGTGCAGGCCGCACCGGAACTGGAGAAGGCCGCGAGGTTGGATCCGAGCAATACAAAGGCGGCCCGACTTGCGGTCATCGCGTACGGCCAAAGCCCGTCACCGACCAGCCTCGATGCGCAGCACGAGCTGCTCGAGAGTCTCGCCAGAGACAATCCTTCGGACGGCCGGGTGTTGTATCTCCTAGCGCTGGCGAAGGGGGCCAAGCAGGATTACGCGGGTCAACTCGAGGCGCTCCAGCGGGCGCTGACGCTGCAGCCGACCGATCCGGCGATACAGCGCGCGCTTGCGATAGCGCGCGCGATGCGGGAGGACGTAACCGGCGCGAAGCGTGAGTTGCTGACAACGGGACAAAGCGACGCCGACAGTCAGGCCGCCTCAGGCGTAATCGCGTCGATGGAGGGCGATGCAGCGGCTGCGGTGTCAGCGCTGAGCGCGGCTGTCGAAGCCAACACGTCGATTCAGGAACAAGCGCTCGTCCGCTTGGCGTTGCTCCTAATCGAGCAGGGCAAATACGGCGAGGCGCTTGGACGACTCGATCAGGCGCTCAAGGTCAATGGGGACAATGCAACGGCGAAGTATTTTCGCGCGGTATGCCTTGAGAACCAGCGCTTGACGCAGCAAGCGATCGCGGAGTTCGAAAGCATCGCGGAGTCAAGCAGCCCGTACCAATCGAAGGCGGCGGTGCAGGCGGCCCGCCTGTACTTGCTGCAGCAGAATGGGGACCGTGCGCTTCAATCGCTGGGAAGGGTGCGTACGACGCCGGGGGGCGTCGACCTCGCCGAGATGGAGACGGTGCGCGGCCGTGCTTATATGTTGCTGGGCGAACTCGACAATGCCAGTGATGCATTTCGAAAAGCGGGTCAGGCGGACCCGAATTACGCGCCGGCCCACTTGGAGAACGGACTGTTGCTGGTCCGCCGGCAGGACTTTGCCGAAGGGATTCGGGAACTGGAGCGGTATTTGAAACTGGTGGATGCAGCGGAAATCGAGGCGGGCGCCGAGCAGGTGCGCGCGCTGGTGGATCAGTTGAAGCGGTCCGTCGAGGCGCCGCGTCAGGCGCAGAGCGAGAAACGGAACACCGGCGTGGGGGGAATATCATGATGCGTTGGGTGCGGCTTTGGGTGGTCACTCTGGCTTTTTTGGGGGTCGTGGGTCCGGCGTGGGCGTGGGGCCCCAAGACGCGGGTCGCGGTGGTGACCACCGCCGCGCGAATTCTCTCCAAGGAATCGGGCGCCAACCTTGCTCGTCTTGAACGGGACATCCGGAACGGGGCGTCGATTTCACCGGAGGAGTTGCAGGAACTGATTCCATTGGCGGCAGCGAATCCGGTGGCCGCAATCGAATCCGAGATGTACTTGTTGCAGGCCGTACAGTCGAACCGGGTTGACCCCTACTACGCGTACCGGTTGGGCGTGCTCGGTTCTCTCGTCGCCGACGCGACCGCCCCGCTCGCGGACGCGGACCCGACGTATCGCAACCTGTATTATGCCGACGTTGAGGCGGCTATTGATTCCGTGCAGATTCGTCCGTCCAAGCGGGCGCAGGTGGAGCCTGCCGCATACTTCGCGGAGAGGCAGCGCGCGGCCAACCAGCGTGCGGAATTGATGATCTCGGATTATCGCAGCGGCGTCGGATTCAAAGGTGTGGCCGGCACGGCGATTTCCGAGGATGCCAGCCGCTCGGTGAGCGCCGTGGCGGACGTGATGCAGGCGGTATTGCTGGGCCGAGTCGTGGCGGCGAACATATCGCCGACACAGATTCGGGATTACGTCGTGCGCGCGATTGATTTCTACATCGACCGCGGCAACGACGCCGAGACGGAGTCCGCGTATCGTCGGCTGATTGAACTCGGCGTCGCCACGGTTGACCTTCAGAAACGTATCGGCGATATGTTCTATGATGCCGGTCGATTTCCTCGCGCGATGCAGGAGTACCAGGCTGTCCTGGCAGCGGAACCCGGACGGCGGGACGTGATCGAGCGGATTTCTGCGTACTACGTCCGTGTCGGGGACGACGAGCTGGCCGCCAACGATCTGGAGGGGGCGGTGGAAGCCTATCGAACCGCGCTGGAAGCGGACCGATTGCACCCCAGCGCGCAGCAGAAACTGCTTGATGCCCAGCGGCTTGTTCGTGAGCGGGACGAGCGGTTGGCGGCCATGCGCGAGGCGTTGGCAAGAGCGGAAGAGAAGGTCACTGAGGCCGAAAGATCCGCGTTTCGGAAGGATTACGGCACCGCGATCTCTCAATTGTATGAGGCCCAGAGACTGTATGGATCCGTAACCGACGAGTTCGCGGTCGAGCAACGCTTGGCGAACAATGGTTTGGTCCTCGTCGAGTCGAAACTGGACCAGCTTCGGGGTGACTTGGTCAGCAATGCGCCGTCGCTCAGCGGTCTGGGAAGCGGTATGGCGATCAAGCAGCAGGCCGCCGCGGCCGCGGACGCCGTGAACGAGGAGGCCTTGCGCGCACTGGTCCAGGCACAGTACAAGACGGAACTTGACAAGCTTCGCTCCCAGGAGTCCGCAGGCGCGTCGAACTGAGTGGTTCTTTGCCGCGAGCGCCGGTTGATGGGCGGGCGAAGTAGTTTGATATCGTGGCAAGGTGCGTATGTTCCGGTTTTCTTACCATCCTGGCGGCACTCGATACCGAGTGCGCGGTTGATGTTTCGTCAACCGGGTCCAATTGGATCCACTTGAGAATCGGAGGTTCACGATCCGTGAAGCAGGATGGTTGGGGACACCGGCCGCGCTGAGGGGCGGTGTTCTTTATTTGGGCGAGGGGACCGTTTATGGGATTCTTCAAACGTCTGTTTTCAGGTACGGGCGGCGGCCTCGGTCTGGATGAACTGGCGCGCCGGCTCGAGGTATCGGAAAACGACTTGAAGAACGTGCGGCCCGACTACCGCGAGTTCCATATTCCCAAACGCGGCGGCGGCACACGGACCATTCACGCGCCGGATCGGGCGTTGAAGGCCCTGCAGAGGCGTTTGGTGCGGCGGGTCTTGTCGCGCCTGCGCGTGCATCCCTGCGTGACGGGTTTCGAGCCCGGGTACTCGATCGTGAGCAACGCCGCGTGCCATGTGGGGAAGGCGGTGCTGGTACGAATGGACATAAGGGATTTCTTCGGCAGCACTACGGCAGAGCGGGTACGGCGATACTTTCGGTTCATAGGATGGGATCGCGAGGCGTCACAAATCCTGGAGACTATCTGCTGTCATCAGGGAGGGCTGCCCCAGGGGGCGCCGACAAGCCCGAAGTTGAGCAACCTCGTGAACTACATCGTAGACGAGCGTCTGTCTCGTCTCGCCGAGAAATGCGGTGCCGCATATACGCGCTATGCGGACGATCTCACCTTTTCATTTGCTGACGACGATCGGGCGGCCGTGCACCATGTTATACGAGGGACAAAGTCGATCTTGGCGGGGTGCGGCTACCGATTGCACCAGAAGAAGAAGCTGCGTATCCGTCGACAGCATCAGAGGCAAATCGTCACCGGTCTGGTGACCAACCGGAGGGTCGCCATTCCGCGGGAGCGGCGGCGCTTCTTGCGCGCCGTCGAGCACCGCCTTCGCCATGGAATGCCCGCTTCGCTTAGTGAAGCGCAGCTTCAAGGCTGGAAAAGTTTCGTGTCGATGGTGGAACGACAGAGGGAGGCGATGGGCCGTTAGCGCGCATTTTTCACCAGTCGCTCCCGATGACGGGAGCGACTGGTGAGAAACGCTCAGGAGATAGCTATAGAAGTCAATCGGGTGAGGATTTTTCACACCCACAGCCCGTTTTCCCTGTCGCTGCATAAAGGGTATGTGCCGCACGAAGTTGAATCCTTCATTGCCCGCGGGTGTGAAAAATCCGGGTAGGGTTTGGACCGACGCCGGTAATCTTGGCACGTCCCTGCGTTCAATTCGCGCAGCCGTAAAATCTCCTGCGCCAACTGCCGTCGGTATTCGAGGTATGGGCGGAAGTCGATTCCATGGCGCCGGGTTGCTCGGCAGCGGATGAATGGATGGTCAGGGCCCGAAATCGGCGCCGTCCGTCAGCCATGCAATCGAAAACCGCGCGATGACGAGGGATTCGTAGGGGCCTTTGACGCCGCGTTCGTAGAGACATCCGATGTCTCCGTTGGGAAGCACTGCCAGATCGGAGTATGCGGCGGGACCGTCGTGGAGTGTTTTCGACACAGACCACGTCTCGCCGTCGTCGTAGCTCAATCGCACGGTCATGTTGACGCGTTTCGTGTCGGCGGGATTGGAAAAAATGACTCTGCTCGCGTCCACATCGGATTGGAACGAAACGCGCAGCGTGCTCGCCTGGCATACGGGCTCGATGAGCGTGTCATCGGGCCGGGCCGCGGTCCACGAATCGCCCCGGTCGACGCTAATTGCCACATGCCTGCGGTTCAATCCATGGTAACTGCGCATATTCAGGTAGAGATTTCCGCTATCCAGTTCCAGTACAGACGACTCATTCAACCGTCCTCCGATGCTTCCACCGAGGTTCCATGACGCGCCGCCGTCGTCGCTGCAAATGACGTGCGAGTACCACGTGCCGTGTTCCGGCGCGAGCGAGTGGTTGCAGGGCACGACGATACGACCGCCGCGCATCTGTATCGCGTGCCCGGGGCCGGTCGCATACCATCGCCAGTCGGGCTTGCGCACAGAATCGGAGATTTCCTGCGGCGCGCACCACGTCGCTCCGTCGTCGGCGCTTCGGGTTATCCATACCGTGCGCGGCGCGGCCTCGCCCCGAAGGATGTCCGCCTCCGAGACGTGACCTAGGTTTTGTGTGAATACAAGCAGGATTCGGCCTGATTCGCGATCGACGACCGGGGCCGGATTCCCGGCTGTGTTGGGTCCCACGTCGCACACCCGTTGGAGCGGCCCCCAGGTGTCGCCACCGTCTTCGCTGCGCTTTAACACGAGGTCGATATCGCCGCTGTCCCTTGCACTATCCTTGCGGCCCTCGCAAAAGGCCAGGAGTGTGCCCTTGGCCGTAACGCACAGCGCGGGTATTCGGTAGGTTTGGTATCCATCCTCGCCGGCCATATACACCGGGACCTGCGTGAGAGGGGCGATCCATGGCGGGATCGTGCTGTCGGGAGCGGTGGCGCAGCCCGTGAGAAGTAGTAGGCCCAGCATCCAGCCGGGGCTCCTGCCGCTCGTGGCGGGGTGGGCCCGACTACGATTCATGCCGGAGCCGCTCGACGTACTGTTCCCATTCCGCCTTGGCTTTCTCGTTTTTCGAAAAGAACGAGGCGAGTTCGGCGATACGCTTGGCGAATTCATCGTCGACCTGATGTTCGAGGCGACAGGCTTCCGCGTCGGCGGTGGCTTCATCAAACCCGAGGACCGAGGTGAAGAACCGATACAGCTTGTCATGTCTGGCTTCGAGCTTGCGCGCCAAGGCCTCGCCGCGAGGCGTTAACACCACATACCCATAGGACTGGTGCTCGACGAGGTCTTTGTCGGCGAGGTCCCGCACGGCGCGCGAGGCGGCAGGCCGGCTGACGCTGGCGCCGTCGGCGATGTCGCTGATGCTGGCGACGCGCCGGGTGGTTTGCAGATGGGCAATCGTTTCGATGTATTGCTCCATCGACGGGCTGGTCTTCTTCCGCAAGGGTCGGCGGACTGGCGGACGGTCGGGCACGCTGCATTCCCTTCTGCGTTCCTGGCTGCGCCGCAACGAGTGCAGTGCGGGCTAGTCCGGATTTTTCACACCCACGCGCGTTGGAGGATACAACATGGTACAGTGCGCACCGTTATGTATCGTCGCCGCGCGGCACGGCAGAACAGATGGTGGGTGTGAAAAATCCTCACCACAATCACTCACATGCTTTCTCCAGAGCATTTCTCACCACTCGCCCCCCGTCAACGGGGGCGAGTGGCGAGAAATGCGAGCTAGTCTACCATTCTTCCTTGTTTGATTGCATGCCCTGTCCGTGCCCGCCTGTTGATCAAATGTTCCCTGTTTGCTAGGGTTACGATGTGCTTGTTTCAAAGGGGTGCGGACTGCATGCGGTCCCTATTTGAAGGAGTGGAAGATCGATGCGAAACGGACTCGCCACCCGCTGTGTACTGCCGGCGGCGGCGCTTTTGCTGTTCTCGGTCGTTGCGAATGCCGGCAGCGTTACGGGGACGATAACTTTCGAGGGGCAGGCGCCGGAGATGAAGCCGTACGATATTCAAGAAGGCGCGGACCCCCACTGTCTCGCGGTACACAAGGAAAAGCCCATAAT
>BTUX01000177.1:0-10026 GCA_045863315.1 Candidatus Hydrogenedentota bacterium
GGTGTGAAAAATCCGGGTTACCTGTTCCAGACCCCTCACTTCGTTCGGAATGACAGTTTGGAGCGTTCGTAGCGTCACTTGGAGTTTGGAAGAGACAGTCTGATTCTGGAAACAGCCGGCACGTGTACACGGGACCGCCGCGATGGGCGGCGTATTCGCGAGGGGTGAAGGCGATGGCTCACCGCTATGGGTGTACGCGCTTAAAGGCGCTCAGGGTGGTCCAGGCGCAGCGTTCCCAGGTGTATTCGCGGGCTCGGCTGCGGGCGAAGGCGATTTGGCGGCCGCGCTCCGGTTCGTCTTCCTGCAGGGCGCGACGGATGGCGCCGATGAGGGAGGCGACGCTTTCGTGGTTATAGTAGATGGGGAGCGCCGCAGCGATCTCGGGCACGCCGCCGACGCGCGGGGCGATGATACGCGCACCGGCCCGCATGGCCTCGAGAATGGTGATGCAGGCCCCTTCGTGCAGCGAGGCGCTGACGAAAGCGTCGCTGTGTTGCAGCAGCCCGGCGAGTTGGGGCACGGGGCAGGCGTGTACGCGCAGGACGCGCGATCCCCAGTCCTCGGGTTCGTTGGCGTCGGGGCGTCCGACCACGACGAGGTTGTGCGGGATTTCGTCCTTGAGTTTTTTGAAGGCCTCCATCAGCAGCGCAAGGTGCTCGCGGTGGCGCATGTCGCTGAAGGTGATCAAAAAAGGCTTTTCCGCGATCGAACTCTGCGGCGCTTCGAAGCCGGGGTCCGCGCCGGGCGGCGCGACGACGACCTTGTCCATGGGGACGCCGAGCAGTTCGAGGAGGCGGCGGCGGATGGATTCAGACGGCGATACGATGACCTGGGCCTTTGCGCAGAGTTTGCGGAATTCCTTGGCAAGGGAGGGCGAGCGCCAGCCCGACTGCGGTTCGAGGCCCTCCACGAATTTGAGATCGAGCACGTAGGGCAGAATGGGGCAGGCGGAAATCTCCGCGGCGGTCTGCAAGGGCGTGAACACCAGATCGACGCCGGCGGATTTGGCCGCGCGATCGAGGGTCCGCTCCGTGACGACGGAGGGGCCGAGGCCCGGCGGGGCCTGTTTGCCGATAAAGATGCGGTTCCATCCCTCGAACGAGGAATGGTTTTTGGCGTCGGTGAACAGCGTGAATCGGGTATCGGGCTGGATGCCGCGCATCTTGACGAGGACGTTGCGCAAGTAGACGTCTTCCTCGTCGTAGCCGGGTTCAAGCGAGAGAATATTCACTCCGATGTGCATGTGAACACACTGAGTGCCGCGCTTGACTGAGGCCCGCGCAAGTTATTCGGCGTATCCCCAGTTCGCCGCGCGCGGCCACGCGGCCGGTTCGGGAACGGCGGAAAAGGCGATGGGCATGCGGTCAATGACGCTAAGACGGGCAAGCGAATTGAGCACGTGGTCCACGGCGTCTTCCGCGGTGTGCCACGCGTCCACGTAAATGTCGAGAGGCGGCTGCGTCGGCTGTACGTCTTGGGCGGTGAGTAGGACGATCACGCCGTTGCGAACCAGCACGTCGCAGGCCGTGGTGCAGGATTCGGGCGATCCGATTCGGCGCGCGAGAGGTTCGTCGATGCATTCGGCGCGGCGCCTGCACTCACGCAGGCGTTCCGCCAACGCGCGCGCGACAGGCTCTGAGTTCTGGCCGAGGAAACGAACGGATATCCCCTTCCGCATATATGTGCTCCTTCAATCAAGGCGGGCGACTACATCAAACTAGAGCAACGGTCTCCACCCACCGTCCCCAACCCGCCGAATCGGCATATTGTAGCAAAAAACGGGTGCGGCGCGTCCAACTTTATCGCGGCGCACCGGCGGGGCGAATCCGGAGGAGGCTGGCGCCTTGGAAGTCTCCAGGGATCGGAATTCCGAGAAGATCGAGCAAAGTCGGCGCAACATCAATAATATGAGCACTTTGCAGCTCGATACCGCTTGTGTGTGAACGGTCGTCCAAGACGAAAATCCCGTCAAAGTCGTGGTTGGCGTCATCCGGGCCGGCATCGTTTTCAAAGGTAAACACGGAGCCGTACCCGACAGTCCCGACGGCGCGCCACGCCAGATTGCCGCAGTAGACCAGCAGGTCCGGGGGCGCTCCGTTGACGTTCTGGTAGATGGTCTCGGGCTTCAGCGCGCGGTTGCCCATCGGACGCCCGTCCGGGGTTGTGACGGACTCAATCCGGCGGACGAGATCGTCGCGAAATGACTCGTATTCCGATGGTGAGACGCAACCCTGCGGCTCACGGCCGCTTACGTTAATGAACACCCGGGCGTAGTACCCGCCGGAGGCCCAAACCCTCGTTCGGGGCCAGTCGATGTCGCAGTCCTCGATCTTCGTGATCGAGGTCGCGTCACGGTTCAGTCGGAGCAGCCCCTGGCGGATGAGCCACTCGTTGATGCAGAACCCGCCGTGCATCGCGCGAGCGCCATGATCAGAGACAATCACGACCGCGGTTTCCTCCCCCACCATAGCCAGCAACGAGCCCGTCTGCGCGTCCACGGCTTCGTAATAACGCTTGAATGCGTCGCGGTAGGGATTGTCCGGTTCGTAGCGCGGATGGGCCGGATCGCAGAACCGCCAGAAGCCGTGGTGCAGGCGATCCATACCCATCTCGACCAGCATGAAGAAGTCCCACGGTTTTTCGCGCATCAGATAACGCGCGGCGGCGAACCGGTTCTCCATGAGCGCGTGGATGCGTTTCAGCAGCGAGTCTTTGTCCTGCGTACGGAAATCGCGCAGGTCGAGGAGGTATTCGCCCAATTCCCATTCAAGTTCGCGTTTCAGCGATTTCGGATAGGTGTAGTCGACCGTGGTGTCCGGCGCAAGGAAATCCGCTACAAGACAGCCGTTCAAGGGACGAGGGGGATACGTCTGCGGGACACCCAGAATGACCGACTTTTTCCCGTGCGCTGAAAGGATGTCCCATACCCGCGGCTCGCGTAGGGCCGTCGCGTTAGCGGTCTGCATGGGGGCGTAGGAGTAGTCGATACGGTTTCGAAACCCGTAGCATCCCAGCGTGCCGGGATCTTTGCCCGAGAGCATGCAGGCCCAAGCGGGCACGGTAATCGGGGGATCGCAACTGCGAAGAACCCCCCAACATCCGCGCGAGCAGAGGGCGCGGATGTTGGGAAGTTCGAATGCATCAGGACCAAATACGAACCGGGGAGCCGCACAGTCGAGCCCGATGACCAAAACCCGCTCGACCGGCCGGGTTCCTGTCTTCAATCCCGAATCCAAAATTCAATATCCCAAATGGGTCACCCCCCGCTTTGCGCCCACTTGATGAGCACCTTGGCCACTTCGGGGCGGCTGAATTCGGGCGGCGGCATCTCGCCGGCTTTGAGCATTTCCCGGACCTTGGTGCCGCTCAGGTGAACGTGGTGCTCCTTGTCGTGCGGACACGACTTAATCGACCCCATGTTCCCGCAGGTCTTGCAGTAGAACGTGTGATCGAAGAACAGCGGGGTGATCCCGAGTTCGGCGGGGTCGAATTCGTTGAAGATATAGTGCGCGTCGTAGGTGCCGTAAAAGTTGCCGACGCCGGCGTGGTCGCGACCGACGATGAAGTGCGTGCACCCGTAATTCTTGCGGATGATCGAGTGCATGATGGCCTCCTTCGGGCCGGCGTAGCGCATGTTGACCGGCATGATGGAAAGCATGGTGTGGTTCT
This sequence comes from Candidatus Hydrogenedentota bacterium, assembly GCA_045863315.1. Classification (GTDB taxonomy): domain Bacteria; phylum Hydrogenedentota; class Hydrogenedentia; order Hydrogenedentales; family SLHB01; genus JABWCD01. Next base: position 3,670 of record BTUX01000177.1, read on the forward strand.
TCGGGTAGTAGAGATCGACGATCGCCTTGTAACACTCCATCCGCACGTCGCCGGGGATGTCGTCGCTTTTCGTGGTGCCCATCAGGGGGTGGATGAGCAGACCGTCACAGATTTCGAGCGCGCATTTCGTGAGGTACTCATGGGCGCGGTGGATGGGGTTGCGGGTCTGAAACGCCACGATCCGCTTCCATCCGTGGCGTTCAAACGCCGCGCGCGTTTCTTTCGGCGTGAGGTTGAATTCCTGAAACTCGATGGTGCGCGGCTTGAGCACGTCGATGTCGCCTGCGAGAAAGACGTCGCCGAGGGACAAGGTGTATTTCACGCCGGGATGCGACTCGTCGGTCGTGCGATACGTTTTTTCGGCGATTTCGCGGTGGTCGACGTGAAACTTTTCCGCGAGGTGAAGGATAGCGACGATTTCGCCGAGATCGTCCTCGATGGCGATTTCCGCGCCGATCTCGAGCGAGGCCGCCTGTTCTTCGCTCACCGACAACAGAATCGGAATGGTCCAGGGAACTCCCGGGCGCAGGTGCATGGCGTCCAGCACGCCGCGCACTTCCGCTTCGTTCATGAAACCGGTCAAGGGACTGAAGATGCCCTTCGCGATGCAGTCGATATCGAACGCGCAATAGGTATCGACAGTGACCTTCGGCAAGTCCTTCGCTTTTTGTTGGGCTGCGCTGAGCGCCGGGCCGGTGAGAAAGCGGTCTACCAAGGAACCGCCATGCGGGGGCAAAGACATGATAACTCTCCATCCACACGGTTAGGGTTAAGCGCCCCGGATTCGGCCGGAAAAGGATTCGGGATTACGAAGAGGGCGCGGAAACCACAAAGTATAAGGCCAGGCGAGACCGATTAACAAATCGGGGAAACGCCGGCAATTCCCGGCGCGGCGGAGGCGCGTTCACATGTTCAGGGTGTGGACCCGGGAGCAGCGGCGACCGGGCCCCGGAGATTTGGCCACCTCGCCCGTGCAGGTGTCCCCGCGTCGCTCAAACAAACCGAAGGCCGCATAGAGCGAATTTGCGACGACATTTCCAAACCAGGCGCGCAGGCGGTTCAGCCTTCCATGCGGCCTATTTTTTTGCCGTTGAACTCGATCACATCACCGACGATGTCCACGTAATGTACTTCGCCTTTGTCGTCAAAGATCTTTACTCGATTGCCTTCCACCACCCATTTCGCACAAATCCTGCCGTTCATCTTCCAGCGGCCGTCCGCCATGAATTCGACGTTCACCATGCCGTCTTTCCACTTCGTGCCGGCCAGGGTCTTTGCGGTCAAATGTTCCACTTCCGAAGGCATGGCGGGCGCTGTCGGCCCATTTGAGACCGCCTCATTGATTGGCCCGGGGTCGAGTTCGTCCGTCGGCACTGCGGCTTGCGATTCGGCGGTCCTGGCCGATGGCGTCGCATCCCGCATTGAAGAAGGGGCGGGTGCCGCCGCGTCACTGCCCGAGGCGTACCAGAGGAACACTACGCCGACGCACGCCCCTATCGTTGAAAATGCGACAATCAGGTGCTTCCGTTTCATCCGCACACCTCGCTTTCCTCGACCGCAGTCTCGCATCAGGTGCCTCGCGCCTTGCCCCGCAGCGTGCTGCGGGGCAAGGCGTCTTGCAACAATAGATTCGTGCTTTACTGCCAGCAGCCTTGCCCGTCAAACGGGTCGTAGTCCGGTGTCACAACGATTTCCGTCGTGTACACCTGGCTGCCGAAGGTCAGTTCGACGAAGAAGGCGGTCCACCCCTGGGCCGGAGGCGGACAGTAGCCGACGTAGGTGCCGCCGCCGAGGTCGTTCAATGTCGAACTTGTGTAGATGGGGCCGACCGTTTCGAGCCGGAAGTCGCGCGCATTGGGATTCGTGGCCTGCCACAACTTCACGGAACTCGGACCGCTCGAGGTCTGCACGACAAGGGCGCCGTTTCCGTCGATGTACCAGGAGTACTGCGGATTCGGCGACCCACTCATCGTGTTGGCGCCCCACGACAGAATCCCCAGGAGATTGTTGTAGTCGTCCAACACGCCATCCATGTAATGGTCCTTGTTCGGGAAGTAGCGGAGGCGGGTTTGCGACTGGTTGGGCAAATCGTGGTAGTAGTAGCGCGACGAGTCGGGCAGGAAGAACTGGTCGCCCGACGCGTTCACGATGAACTTCGGCATCGTGTATTTCGAGATGTACCGATAGGGATCCACGATGTTCAGAAGGTCGTTGGCCAGCGGGTCGCTGTCCACCCGGCAGAACAGATCGAAATCGACGTAGTCCTGTATCGCCGGGGAATACGACCCATACGACTCCCAGTGGTGCTCGACCTGGTCCGGAAAGTTCAGCACGTCGATCACAATGGGAAGGATTGCCTTGACCCGCGGATCGATGGCCGCGGTGAGCCACGTGGCCCAACCCCTCTTGGATGCGCCCACGACGAGAAAGTCATCGACTTCCTTTCGCTGTTTTTGGATCATGTCCATGGCCTTCACGGCGGCCTTCACCATGGCGGAGTGGACCGGCCACTCGTGATCACCCGTGTCCAGGTATTTGTCGAGGCTGTAAGCGAGAATCTCATCTTCCGTGCGTTGGTTGTTCACTTCGTCCGCAAAATACAGCGGTTGGTTCGGCACCTGATCCAATTGGGCATATTTCATGCCGAGCGCGATCGCGGCCAGCGCGATAGTGGAATCGGGACTCGGATATTTCAGGGGGTTGCTGCCCCCGTTAATGAGGAAAATGCAGTCATCGCCCGAGAACCAGGGCACCGCCATCGTGAGATCGTGCTGCCAGAGCGGCCGATCGACTTCGGACGCGCTGCGCCAAGTCTGGGAATTCAGCGACATCTCGTATCCGTCCCAGCCGAAGTGTGTGTCGGTATCGATCAAGGTGGCGCTGGTCGAGGGGTCGTTTTTTCCAACGTACCGTACGAGAGCATTGCTGGAAGTGGGCGTCAGCGGTCGAAATATCGCGCTCGCGGTCCTATCGCTTGTCAAGTAGAAAGTGTATGGGTTTGGTTTTCCCTTCATGTCCCCTTCCCATCGATCAAACACCCAGCCCGGGGCGGGGGTCGCGCGAATGGTCACCCTCGAAAACCAGCTCAGATTGTTCGCGCCGATCGCCGGGCTGACCGTGCCCTCGCCGATCTTCGTCATCGTCAGGTAGGTGGCATGCGCGGGATAGCTCAGAACGCCGAGCAAAACAGGCAGTGCCGCAGTCCGAATGAAGCGTCTCATTTGTCGTTCCCTCTTGGTTCGCTAGTCAGAGTCACCCGATTGACAAACTTGCGGATAGACGCACTTCATTGATCGTCAACGTTCGTGTGAGTCTTTCACCTCCCATCGTCCCATATTACGGCCGGAGCCGCCGCCTTTTCGTGACCGGAACAATACCCCACACCGGTTAGATTAGTATGAGATACCGCCTTTTGTCCATGGAAAATTATGCGGAGATCACGGATCTTGGTACGCGGCGACGAATCAAAAGACGCTGCGGGCCCGGTCCGCACCGGTTACTTGTCCGGTTCGCGTGGAATTTGCTGTTTCTTGCGCCTTTGCCGGGCTGGCGGTCAGACCAGGATACCGTATAAATCCCCGGTTCCCGGTCCAAATGTCCCGAAGGGCAAGCGCAGCGGGGCCCATTTCGGTACAAGTAGCGCGGAAATGGCACTAGGTCGATACTGGAGGTGGATGGGGAGGAACCTGAGATGCTGATGTGCATTTGTGTTTCGTTGATCGCGCTTGGCGGGGTGGAGACAAACGGGAGCGCGGGCCGGCCCGGCGCGGATTTCTCCGAGTTCTCGGTCTCGCGGCTGCGCTGCGTGATCGGAAACAACGCGCAGACGGGAGAACATCGCAGCGGTTACAACGGGGTCTTCCAAATCACCGTGCCCGGTGAATCGTTTTCCCTATTCGTCCCGCTGTACGCGGGCCTGAACCTGGAGCACTACTTCGATTCCCGTCCGAGGCCGCCCGAAGCGCAAGTGTTCTTCGAACCGCGGCACGCGCCGATGACTTTCACATGGATTGATGAGCGGACCGCCGAATTACACCAAGCGGCGACGCCGGTCTATCGGGTCGAGAGTTGGACGAGGTTCACGCTGTCGGATCCCTATTACATAGAAATGAACTACCGGTGCATTCCGCGCGCTGGCGTATTCCAGGATTTCATGGGCGTTTTCTGGGCGTCGTACATCAATGCTCCCGAGGACAAAAGCATTTATTTTCTTCGCGAAGGCTCGACGCTGGACGATCCGCAGTGGGTCCAGTTCTGCACGCAGGCGCACGGCCGCGACAGCTCCGTGCGTCACGAAAACGACAAGGCGGAACTGCCCATGCCGCCCGCCTCGGACACGCTGTTCAACGGGCTGTCGCCGCTCCGATACTCGGCGCCCTTCTACTACGGGCGGGTCGGCGACATGGTGTTGATCTACATCTTCAAGCCCAACCCCTACCTGCGCTTTGCGCATTCTCCCAGCGGCGGGGGCCGTACCCCTGCCGGAGACGACACCAATCCCGCCTGGGATTTTCAACTGGTGATACCGGACTATGAAGTCGGCAAGGAGTACGGCCTCGAGTTGCGCGCCGTGTACAAGCCGTGGAAGGACCGCGCCGACGTACTGTCCGAAGTTCGACAATACCTCGAGAATTGAGGGAGGTCCGGCGATAGCTGGGAAAAAGTCGAGGGGGACACGCCGGTGCACCACTGTTCGTTCTGCGGGAAAAGTCAGGTCGAGGTCGCCAAGTTAATCCGGATTTTTCACACCCACCATCTGTTCTGCCCTGGCGCGCGGCGACAATGCATAACGGTGCGCACTGTACCATGTTGTATCCTCCAACGCGCGTGGGTGTGAAAAATCCGGACTTTAGGTCGCCGTAATCGACGTCATCGGTTTCTACTCGAATGGCGCGCCGCACCGCCATGGGGACAAGACGGGGGAGCACCGAGCAGTGCGGCGAGTTGTCAAGCTGCGCGGTTCGGCGTAAAATAGGGACAGTCTGTCTGGACGTCCAGTGAGTCAGGGGTATTCGCGAGTTGGTTCCATCCGCGTGAGCGGGGCATGCCCCGGAGGTTCCCCCGCGCCAATCATACGACAAGAGGAGAGGACGGAATGACCAAGTTACGAGCAAGTGGGGTGTTTTGGAGGTCCGCATTGTGCGCGGGCGTCGTCGCGTTGTTGAGCATCCCGGCGCAGGCCGGTCTGCTCAAAAAGATCGGGGGCGGAGGGTCGAAGGAGCAACCCGCGCAAGCCGCGCCGGCCGAGTCCACCCCGGCGGCGCCGTCGGGCCCGAAGATTATCGTGTGTGTGGACGCGTTTGAGGGCGCGGGTAAACTGGGATGGGACGAAGGCCCTGTTTTGGGCGCGATGTTGACGGACGCGCTGATGAACTCGGGGCGGTTTCTGGTCGTGGAGCGGCCGAAGCTCGACAATGCGCTGAAAGAGCAGGACCTTGGCGCGGCCGGCCGCATCAATCAACAGACCGCGCTGCAAATTGGCAATATCGTGGGCGCGCAGTATCTGATTCAAGGTACGGTGACGCAGTTCGAACCGGGCGAGTCCGGCCAGAGCGGTCGCGTGGGCGTGCCTCTGCCGGGCGTGGGAGGCAGCATCGGCATCGGCGGCAGCAAGGTAAACTCGTCGATCGCGATGCAACTACGCATCATTGACCTGGCAACGACGGTGGTGCTGGACTCCACGAAGGTAGAGCACTCGGCGAGCCACCGGTCAATCGGCATGGACGCATACGTGAAGGGGTTCAGCGGCAGCTACGACGAGTTCCAAAAGACGCCGCTGGGCAAGACCGCCGAGGAATGCGTGAAGAAGGCGGTGGACCGCATCGTGCAAAAACTCGGTAACCAGCCATTCCGCGCGCGCGTGGCCGAAATTCAGGGCAAGTCGATCTACATCAACGCCGGCTCCAACCGCGGCGTACAGAGCGGCATGATGCTGGGCGTCTACAAGGCCGGCAAGCCCATCGTCGATCCTGACACGGGCCTGGCACTCGATGTGCCCCTGACCAAGACCGGCACGCTCAAAGTGGACAGCGTCCAGGAAAAGATGTCGATCTGCTCGCTCGTGGACGGCAAGATGCCGGTCAAAGGCGACACGCTGCAAATGGAGCAGTAGCCGGAACAGAGTTTGATTCGCCAAGGGGAGGCATGCCAGAGGGGTGTGCCTCCCCTCTGCTTGAGTGGGAAATGGTTCGGCGGCCCGCTCGATCACCGTTTCCTGAAGTACCTCCCCTCTGCGTGAGTGGGAAATGACGCCTATGCGGTCTTCGTCCGTGCCCGGCGCCTCCCTCCCCTCTGCGTGAGTGGGGAATGACGACTGGCCAATGTTTGGTTAGCCCGCGTTCCGCCCCGTCGGGGCGG
>BTUX01000178.1:0-9949 GCA_045863315.1 Candidatus Hydrogenedentota bacterium
CGCCCAGTTCCACCGCAAAGAAAATGCTGGGTTTGCCGAGATAAAAGAAGAAATCCATGAAGTTCATCTTCGCGTATCCGCCCAGCAGCATGCTCGGCGGATCGCCGATGAGGGTGGCCGTGCCCTGCAGGTTGCTGCAAATGGCGATGCCGATCATCATATTCACCGGCAGTACGTTCAGCTTCTTGGCCAGTGACAGTGCAATGGGGGCGACTATCAGGACGGTCGCCACATTCTCGATAAAGATGGACAGGAAACTCGTCATCATGCAGATGAACAAAAGCGCCCATGCCGTGCTTTTGGCCTTGTTCACGATGACCTCGGCAAGGTAGGCCGGCGCTTTGCTCAGGATGAATGCTTCGGCGAGTACAAGGGTCCCCACGAAGATTCCCATCACGTTCCAGTTGATGTGCCAGAATGCTTCAGTGATCGACAGGCAGCCGGTCACCACGATGAGGATCGCCGCGACCGAGGCCACCAGACTCCTGCGCAGGGGGAGTAGAAAAAACAAGACGTACGTTACGACGAAAATCGCCAATCCCACATGCCGCAATTCCATGGACACAATTCCCTGCGTTTCGATTTGTTGTAGGGGGCGCTGACCCGCCACGACGTAGAACCACCCGCTTCACCGGCGCCGAGGCCGCGGATATGACGGAGTAGACAGGCCGGCCGGCAGCGTCGGCAGATGATAACGGCTTATCCGTACGAAAGTCATATTTGTTACCGATCCGATTCCTCATGCCACCGACTTCTTGAGACTGTCAGACCACCAACGCGCCTACTTGGTTTTTCGTTTCAAATTCGCGGCAATAAACCGCCCGCTTTTGTCGTCCAAAGGGATAGAAATTGCCCTGCTTGGCCGGCAGGTTGTTTGGAGGCGCCAAGCCGGTCCGCAGCGAGGCAGACCGATAACAGCAAAGAGGACGAGACTTCGCGCTGCGGCTGAAATTCTCTTTCACTGATAGCGTAGAATTCACAGTTGACTTCCCGTCCGCTGCAAAGAAGAATAAAATGAGTCTGAATACGGTATTGGCAGTCATCAGTGGAGTCTTTATGGCTGGATTGGCAAGTGCGGGAACCTATCGTACGGAGCGGGGTATCGAATACGCCGAAGTGGACGGACGGAAGCTCCACATGACCCTCTATGTCCCGGATGATGACGGGGAGGGCGTTCGACCGGGCATGGTCCTGGTACATGGAGGCGCATGGATACTCGGGACCCGCTATCAGCAGGCCTGGTATTGCCGGCAATTCGCGAGGAATGGCTACGTCGTCATGACGATCGACTACCGCCTCATGCCCTGGTACCCCTTTCCAAGCTGTCTGCACGACTGTAAAGCCGCGGTGCGATGGATGAGGATCAACTCGCGGAAGTATCGCATAGACCCCAATCGAATCGTAACCTTCGGCGCGTCCGCCGGAGGGCACTTAGCCGCGCTGCTGGCTACGACCGAACCGGTTGACGGATTGGAGGGCGACGCAAACCCCTGCGCATCGTCCCAAGTCCAGGCCTGTATCAGCCTATACGGCGCGGTTGACCTGACCCTGTATCGAGACAAGCCCCTGCACGGCCGCTTGAACGTTCTGACGATGAACTTCTTGCGGGACTTCACCGGGCGAAGCGCGTCGAGCCCGGACTTGTCCACCATCGAATCGGCGTCCCCTTTGACCTATGCGAGATCGACCAGCGCGCCCACTCTGCTCGTGCATGGGACGAAGGACTCCCTCGTCCATTACGAGCAATCCGTGAGATTTCACGAGAAGCTGCAGTCGCTCGGTGTGCCTTCCCGTCTTATATCCCTGCCCGGACGGGGTCATGCTTTTGACTACATTCACCCGCGCGAACGCAGGGAGGTATTCGAGGAGATGCTGGCCTTCCTGGCGGAACAGGGGTGCGGCGTGCACCAGCCGACACAGCAAGACGCCGCCCGCACGAGGATAGCGGTCGGCCAGGAAGCCCCGTAGCGGATTCAACCCGTGATCTGAAATCCCCGGTACTTGGCCTCTCCGGTGAGCCAGGTTGACTCCACATGCGACACTTCGGCAAACCGGGGACCGGCTTCGCACCACGCCAACATCTGATCCAGCGCAGCCTTCGGTCCTTCGAATTCCGCCTCGACGGCCCCGTCATACCGGTTTTTCACCCAACCCGACAGATTCAGGGCCTCAGCCTGCCGACATGTCGAATAGCGAAAGCCGACCCCCTGCACCCGGCCCCGGATGATGACACGAAGCCGATCCATCGGGGCTAGTAATCCAGACTGGCCAACCGCAACTGGTCCCGGTAAGTGTTGCTGGCCATCGCGACCGCGGCCTTGCACGCCACGATGGCAAGGTTGGCGTCTTCTCCGGTAATCAGAGGCTGGGTCATCGGCAGCAGGGCATGCACGTCGAGGGCAGCCAACAACTGCAACACCTCAATTTGAACCTGCCCCGGGGCAGCGCGAAGCAGTTCTTGGAACACTCCGGCGTTCGTGCGGTCGCCCGCCTGAATGAGCGCCGCCGCAGCGCGCGCGCGTTGCACGTCGCGCTGCATTTTGAGGCGCGCGGCCTGATCGCTCGTCGCCTCGGTGTTCAGGGGATACGCTTGCATCAGCCACTCCCTAAGAAATTGGAGCGACTTCACGTCATTCTTTTTCGCGAGAAGGATGGCGGCCTCGACCTGACTCGAGGGGATCGCCATCGATTCGTCGCGAAGCACTGCCATACCTTTCGGATCACCCAGCCCGGTCAACACCTTCGCGATTCGGAACCGGGTAGGGCCTTCTGCGTCTCCAAGTTTCAGGCGTAGTTGATCGATGAGGTCCTGGCCGCCAAGCATGGTCAAAGCATAAACGGCTGCGCCGGACTTCTCCTCGTTGAGGTCGCCCAGCATCGCGATCAAGGTCGGAATAATGTCCCGGTCTCCCATGCGCGCCAAGGCCAGTGCCGCCGGCGCCGAAATATTCGCCGCGCGATCCTGCACCATGCGGCGAAGTTCGCCTCGCACGGATTCCTCGCGAATCAAACCGGCGAGCTGAGCGGAGGTCGCTTTCACCATACGGTCGCCGCTGGTCATACCTTGTTGGACAAGCGCCGGCAGCGATTCAGTGAGTCCGGCATTGTACAAATGCATGGCGGCTCTCAGGGCCGTCCGTATGTCGTTGCCGCCGGCAAGGTCGGTCAAGTACTTCGCCGCCGCCTGCTTCGACACCAGTTCGCCGGTGCGGGCCTTCTCCGCCTTTTCGTCCGGTCCGCCGGCGGCCAGGACCTCTGCGGCCCACATCTTTAGATTCTGGTCGCCCGCGCTTTCGTTATAAATCTTCGAAGCGCGCGCGAGGGCGGCATCCACGATTTTTTGCTGGTCCGAGTTGAGGCCGCGATCGGCAAGCAGGGCCAAGTCCTGCACGGGAATGACTTCGCCCTGCACGCGGACCTCCTGCACGTCCTGCAGGCGATAGCTCGTCGTGATGCCATTAGACGTCGCAACGCTGAGAATCCCGCCCTCGACGCTGACTACCTTGAGGTTGGGGTCTTCCACGCCGGCTCCTTTCAGCACCACGGTCACCAACGTGTCCGAACCCGCGATCGAGCTGAGCGAGGCGCCTCCGCCCCCGACAACGGGCACTTGAGCAAACGCCGCCTGCATCAGACAGGTGGCGGTTACGATTCCGATCACGACGTGAAACGCGCGCATATGTTCCTCCGTGAATCCCGAAGCGGGTCAATGTAGTTCCAAGTGTTCTTCCCGAATCAAACGATCAAGAAAGCGCCGGGCCGCGTCGAGCGACGACACGAGCGGGTTGATCGTCAGCGCCTGCAACGCATATTCGTACGACTTGTGGCGCACGGCCTCCACCGTCAGCCGGTCGCTTTCCTTTACCATCAGGAACAAACCGCGCAGGAAGCGCGGGCAACTGCCGACTTTTCGCGGCCGAATTCCCTTTTTCGACACCTCGACGGGTATCTCTACGCTGCAATCCTCCGGCAGGTCCCGTATCGCCCCTTCGTTCTTTGTGCACAGAATCATATTCTGTTCTTTCTTGCTTTCGAGCGCGAGGATGAGGGGAACGATGGTCTCTTCGTACCAGACCGCATTGCGCGCGCGAGTGAGTTCCGGGACTTCGTTTAATGTATCGTCCTGATACAGCTTCAGTATCTGTTGTTCCGCCTCGTGCAACACCTCGGCCCGGAACCGGCTGCAGGACTGCTGGCGCTTCAAGATTTCGTCCTGATGATAATACAGGCTTACCGTGCGGGTCGGGATCATGCGAAACAGCCCGATGAGTTCGTGGTCAAACCCATCCTCGTGCTGGGCCTCGAGGCGTTCAAGCACCCGGCTCATGTGGCTCCGACCGTCCACCTTGACGTCTTGGATCCACCCGAGATGGTTCAATCCGATGTAGTCGACATCCAGCGTGGCTGGGTCGTACCGAAGCAACTCCGCGATCTTCTTCACATAGGTCCCCGGCAGATCGCATACGCCGAGCACGCACAATTTCGAGTACTTTACCAGCGCTTCCACGCAGATGCCCATTGGGTTCGTCAGGTTGATGAATACCGTCTCCGGATTCACCTCCTCAATCCTGGCGGCGATGTCCAACACCACGGGAAGAGTGCGCATCGCGTTCGCGAAACCGCCGGCGCCGAGGCTTTCGTCGCCGATCATGCCCTGCTTGGGCGGCAGCTTCTCGTCGCGCACGCGCGCCGCCATCCCGCCGACCCGGATGTGGTTGAGCACGTAGCGCGCCCCGACGACGGCTTCCCGGATGTCGGTCGATGGAATCACGACGGACGGAAATCCGCTCTTGTGGATGAGGCGCTGGCAGAACTTGGACACGCTGGCGAGCTTCGGGCCGGGCCGGCCGACGAGCACGATTTCTCTCACGTTCACGTTGTGCGAGATGAGCGAGACGATCAGCTCGGGCGTATAGACGCTGCTCCCGCCGATGATGGCGATGCGTTCGATCATCTCGCCGCCTCCTTTCCGGAGGTCTTTGCATGCTGGACCATGCCTGCGATCGCGCCTACGGCGGCCTGCGCGGAATCCACCAATCCGCGCGGCCGGGAAACGACCTCGACTCGCCCTTGACGAATGGCGTCGAGGACTCCCTCGACCGTCGGTTCGGCTTCGATCCACGAATACGTCGAATCGCAATAGGGGAGGGCGTGTGTGTCCGTTGTGCCCACCAGAGGCAACCCGTGCGCCTTGGCTACGCGTTCGGCCCAGCGATTCGGATTGATGCCCCGAAGATACAGGCTGCACCACTCGATGCCGTCGAATAAGTCGATGTCCCGCACCAGGTCGCCGCGCAGGCTGTTCAACGACGGATAGTAAGGGTGCGGTGCGACGAATACGGCATCGCGGCGGCCGAGGGCGCGAAACTTCTCGAAGGTGTGGGCCGCGAGGTGTTTCGGAGCGGGATTATAGATCAAAACGTGTCTGCCCTCGATGAACTTCTCGATACCCGGTATCAGCATGACGTTTCGGCGCCGCGCATACTCCGCCAGCCGGCGGGAATACACGTTCAGTTCATGGCACGTGATGGCGAGAACGTCCACACCCGCCGCGGCGACCGCATCAATCAGCATTTCCGCCGAATAATCCAGGCGATCGTACGGATCATCCGCGGAATGCGTGTGCAAGTCCGCTTTGAGCCGTTTCATCGAAGTACACCTGCCGCGAACACGACGTTCACGCTGAGGCTAGCCACTGCCCCGCAGTGAAGTCAAGCGCTCGTTTGACAATCCTATGCTGAACCGCACGCGCCCTGCTGGATTGCGCCCGCCGTCCCCCAACCGGCGGCGCCCACGCCTTCACGCGCATCATAGCAACTGGGGGGAAAGGCAATCAAAAGTCCAACGTGATTGCAGGCCGATCCGGACCATCACACCATCATGTCATCGGGGTCCGACATCGGTATGCCTTCGGCGCACCCCGGGCATTCCGCGGGATCGTAGCTCTTCAGCGCAAGGTAGGCGAGCGGTTTATATGGACAGTCGAACGACGCCTCTCCGCCGCTTCGATCGATCAGCACGGAAACGCCCGCGACCCGCGCCCCTCGCTTGCGGAGATGATCGATGGTCTTTCGAACCGACCCGCCGGTCGTGATGACGTCTTCCACGACCAGCACGTTTGTCTTTGGGTCCAGTCTGAAGCCCCGACGCAGGGACATCCCGCCGCCGTCTTTCTCCGTAAACACCGCGCGGCAGTCAAGGTGCCGGGCGGTCTCGTAGGCCAGGATGATGCCGCCGGTTGCCGGGCCCGCGACCAACTCGATGGGCTCGCCCTTCCATTTCTCCGCGATGGCCCTGCACAAACGCTCGGTGTAATTGGGAAACTGCACGACCCTCGCGGCCTGAATGAAGTGCGCTCCATGCCGCCCGCTTGTATAAACAAAGTGCCCCTCGAGCAGCGCGCCCGTTGCGCGGAAGATATCAAGGACCTGTCCGGAGGTCATGTCAATGTGATTTCCTTTCGGATTTGGTCAAAGGCCTCGAACGGTCTTTCGTGCTTGAGCACCGGCCTGCCCACGACTATGAAATCCGCGCCGGCCTCGGCAGCCTCGCGCGGCGTCAGAAAACGGGCCTGATCGTCGCTTGCCGCCCAGGACGGTCGTATGCCCGGCGTTACGATGATCGGTCCGCCGCCGACGATGGAACGCACCGTACGGATCTCGAACGGCGACGCCACCACGCCGTGCGCGCCACTTTCGACGGCCATGCGAGCGTAACGGCCCACCGCCTGCTCTGCGGTCTCGTGAAGGCCGACCTCGTTGCGAAGCGTATGGTCGTCGATGCTCGTCAATACGGTGACGGCCAAGACGCGAGTACCGGATCCCTCGACGGCGTTGCGGGCCGCCGAAATCATCGTCCGGCCGCCGCAGGCGTGCACCGTGATCAGGTCGGCGCCCAAGTCGGCCGCCGCTCTCGCCGCCCGCGCCACCGTATTGGGAATATCGTGCAACTTCAGATCGAGGAAAACACGTTTGCCCCGGGATTTCAGATGTTCGACGATTGCCGGTCCCGTGCGGGAAAACAGTTGAAGGCCCGTTTTAAACCAGCGGCATTCGCCGCACGCCTCGACCGCTTGCAAGGACTGTGAAAGCGAATCGACATCGAGCGCGATAATGATTTCCGTGTGCGTGGGTCTGGTCATCAAGTCTTCATTGCGCCGATCAGCTCATTCACGTCGGCGATCCGGTGTCGCTGGAGGTAGTCCTCAATCCCTTCGAGGACGCGGACCGGCGCATCCGGTTGGCGGAACGTCATGGAACCGACCGAGACGGCCGTGGCCCCGGCCAAGAGGAACTCGATCGCGTCTCCCGCGTAGCACACGCCTCCGGTCCCTATGATGGGAATCTTCACGACGCGGTGCGCGTCCCACACCATCTTGACGGCGATCGGACGAATGGCCGGCCCGCTGAGTCCGCCGACAATGTTGGACAAGCGCGGCCTCCGCGTTTCGGCATCGATGGCCATCCCAAGAATCGTGTTGATTAGGCACAAGGCGTCGGCGCCGCCCGCTTCAGCCGCAAGCGACGGCTCCGCAATGTCCATCACGTTCGGCGTCAGCTTGATAATGAGGGGAAGGCGCGTGGCGGACCGAATCGCCCGCGTGTACTGTTCGACGGCCTTCGGATCCTGCGAAACAAGGACCGCGCCGCGCGCCTTGCGCGCGTCATGCACGTTGGGACAGGACAGGTTCGCCTCGATGGCGTCCGCCGCGCCCGCATGCTCGAGGCGCCGCGCCAGTTCCGCATATTCCTCCTCGCTGTGGCCGTAGATATTGGCGATGATGGTTGCGCCCCGCTGCCGCAGGAACGGCAGTTTCTCGTTGAGATAGGCGTCGATTCCGACGTTTTGCAGGCCTATGGCGTTGAGCATGCCCGCGGGCGTTTCGACGAGTCGCGGCGGCTTGTTGCCGGCCCGTACCTTCAACGACAGGCTCTTGGTCGTCACCGCGCCCAGCCGCTTAATGTCAAAGTATCGACTGTATTCGGCCCCGTATCCGAAGGTGCCCGACGCGACCGTAACGGGGTTCTTCATTTTCAGGCCGCCGAGTTCGACGGCGAGGCCCGGCGTTGCGGCCGCGACGGTGCCTGTTGACATGCGGTTTGACTGTCCCTTCGCGTGCTGACGGCGTTACGGAGTGGCGGGTGCGCCTCCTTTATATGCCACGTTTCCGGATTCCTCTTCAAATTTCGCGCCGTCGTCGAGGTACTCCAGGCGGGCCTCGTAGAAGATGCGTTGGACTGCGGGCAAGGTCTTGGGCCTGAAGTTGCTCGCCTTCACGATCCCCTCGTAAATGGCCCAGCGATCGGTGTTTTCCCCAAGCACCAGCAGAGCATTTCGGTCGCGATCGCGGCTCGTGCCGAACTTCTTATACTCACGCGTGCGCAACACGGCGATGGTGCCGTTCTTCATCTCGCACGCGTGCCCCGTCTGAAGGAACGCCTTAATCAAGTGGGATCGCGCGGCGCGCGTCCTGACGCTTTGTCGGATCTCGTCCGTCGACACGACTACCGCGCCACGATTCGTCAATTCCGGTTCGCGGTTTCCCTCGCTGACCTGCCGCTCGATTTCGAGCGCAACCTGCTTCAGGTCCTCCACAGGCACGTCGTTGTAGTCGGGCCGCACCTTCATGAAAGTGTAGCACCCCGACAAGCACAACAGGGACAGGGAAAGGGCGATGATACGTTTCACAGGAATTCTCCCCAGTGTGGAATCCGGCGCATGGAGCCCTATTATACAGATGAAGGCGCCCGGAGTGGAATTGCGTGTCGGCCGTGTCCCGCGCCCTACCCCGCATTTCTCACCAGTCGCTCCCGATGACGGGAGCGACTGGTGATAAATGCTCAGGAGATAGCATAAAAATCAATCGGGTGAGGATTTTTCACACCAACAGCCCGTTTCCTCTGTCGCTGCATAAAGGTATGTGCCGCACGAAGTTGCATCCTTCATGGCCCGCGGGTGTGAAAAATCCGGGCTAATCGGCGTCGCGCCGCAAAACGGCTGCGAACGCACCTTTATAGACGGGCGAGGGCCAGAGAACTCAACGAAGCGGGCTCGATGGTCTCCACGATCTCGACGGGCGTTGAGCGCACCACGAGATCATACAGTTCCTCGACCTCTTCCATTCGCAGCCGCGCGCAGCCGTGGGAGGCATACGTGCCGACTGTCGCCGGATCAAGTGCGCCATGGATTCCCAAGTCACGCGGCAGACCTTCCTGGACCGGCACCAAGGGCATCCACCGGGTACCCAGCTCATTTCGCGGGTCACCCGGAGGAATCGGACCTTCTCCGGGCTTGTGCCACGTCGGGTCTTTCTCTTTGTTTCCAATCTTGTAAAGGCCGAGCGTCGTCTCATGCCCGGGCTTGCCGAGCCCGGCCATGTAACGCTTGAAAATACCGTTGCCGTCCAAGAGAAACAGGCGACACGTTGACCGCTCGATTACGATTCGAAAATCCTTCGGCGTCACTTTCAGCCGCTGGCCGACGTTGAGCCGCGCATCCGGCTCCAACCCGTTGGCCCGGGTCAATAGGCCGAGGGTGGTATTCAGCTTGATGCCAATCGACGTGAAGCTGTCCCCCTTCTGAATTTCGTAGACCCTGCTGTCGGGCGTCTGCTCTCGGGAGAAAATCAGCTCGATATTGGTCCGGCCCAGCGAGTCCAGGGCCTCGTTCCATTCCGGCGAGTTCCATACGGCGCTTCGCACGGCTTCGGCGTAGAGGTCGCGCGCTTCCACCAACTTCCTGTCGCGTTCGGACTGTCGCGCCAACCCGCAAAGCGCCGGCGCACGGAGTTCCGCGGGGGCGTTCCGCCGGACGTCTTCGTATATCGCGAGCGCGTCTGCAAACTTGCCGTCTTCCTCGAGCAACTTGGCGTAGGCAACTGCCGCTCTGGGCCGATCCGGACTTGTGGGGAACTCTGAAGTGATTCGGCCATACGCCTCCAGAGCGCGCT
>BTUX01000179.1:0-9922 GCA_045863315.1 Candidatus Hydrogenedentota bacterium
GGGAAACGGCGGCCACCGCGTGGCGGTGCGCCATTCCATGCCCGGCGCATCCGGGTCTTTGTCGTCCCCGACGACGTAGTAGAGGACTGGTGGCTCCTTGTCGATCCCGCTATCCGCGCCGTTGAGCCAGTACTCGAAAAACCGCGCGCGATGCTCCGAGATTTTTACGTCGAATACGTTCTCCGGAAACGTGAAAGGCAGATCCGCCAAGAACTCCGCATGGGCCGACCATTTCATGATCAGGCGCTGCTTCCCCCTGGCTCCAGGTCCGCCTTCGTATTGGCGCGACATGAAGCTCCGCAACGTGCCCTCCTTGAAGATGTCGTACCAGGATCCGATATGCAGCGCGGGGGCGGTAATGGACCCGCTCATCGCCGCTGCATCGTATCCGCGCCAGAACGCGTCTTTCGTCGGATGCTCGCGCAGAGTTGCACGCGCGGCCCGGCCGGCTTCGCCGAACATTTCAAACCACCGATCCGTCTGCTCCGTGCGCCAGACGCCCCCTGGATATGCAAGATCGAGATAGAAATCGCACGCCGCCACTTCGATGACTTGGCAGGCCACGCGGTCCGTCGCCGGCGCGAGCTGGACCTGCGTGTTTCCCGCCGCCGAACCGCCCACGGTCCCAATCCTGCCGTTGCACCAGCGCTGCCGTGATATCCAAGTGAGGGTATCCGCGCCATCGGTGTTGCCGCTCCATCCGTCGTCGAGGAATCCCGTGAACGTCCCGCCGCTGCCGCCGGTGCCGCGAACATTCTGAACCACGACGGCGTAACCGCGGGATACGTACTTGTCCGCCTCGCCGCGCATAATTTCCTTCGGATAAGGGCTACGGATGAGAATCACCGGGACCGGCCCGTCGTCAACGGGACGGTACACGTCCGTTTTGAGCGTCACGCCATCGTCCATTTCCACGTCGTAGGCGCGCGGCGGGGGCGCGTCGCAAAAACCGCTGAAAGTGGGCGATACGACTACGGCTGCAAGTACAATACGGCAAATGACAGACAGCATCCGGGTCCTTTCCGAATCGTAAACGACGCCTAACCCGCATTTCTCACCGGTCGCCCCCGTTGACGGGGGGCGACTGGTGAGAAATGCTCTGGAGAACGCATGAGAGTGATTGTGGTGAGGATTTTTCACACCCACCATCTGTTTTGCCGTGCCGCGCGGCGACGATGCAGAACGGTGGGCACTGTACCATGTTGTATCCTCCAGCGCGCGTGGGTGTGAAAAATCCGGACTAACAATCGGGAAATTTGAGGGGACTTTCAAGTTGTTGCACAAGTTGTTCCCGCTACGGAGCGCAGCGATCTTCTTCGCGATCGCGCCTTTGCTCGCGACGCAGGGGTGCGGTCCGTCCTCCGGGCTGGTCGTGAGCACGCAGCGGATTGATTTCGGCCCCAGCGGTTTGAACCAACGTTTCGGGGTGCGGACCGGTTCTCCCTCGCATGTGACGCTTGAGGCGGACAAGGATTGGCTTGTTATACAGAGCACGTACCCGTCAGACTCGGCGGATTGGCCCTTTGAAGCGATTGCGAGCGTGGACCGCACGCGGATGAAGCCGGGCCGAAATACAGCGGAAATCCGGGTCAGTGACGGTTCGCACGACGAGCGGCGCATCGTGGTGACGGCGGACGCAATCGTATCGGCGGAGTTGAGCGCAAGCGCGGTGAAGGCCTCCGTCGGCGAGCCGATCACGTTCAGCGACATGACGCGCGTGCTTACGGGAGCGGATCCGGTCATACGGTGGGAGTGGTCGTTCGGTGACGGGACCAGAAGCATGGAGCGCAATCCGGTCCATGCATATTCGCAGCCGGGGTTGTATACGGTGTCGCTCGCGGTAAATTCCGCGACCGTCTCGGACGTGCGGATTCGCCCCAACTACATCGAGGTGGTGCGTCCCCCGGCGCCCGATCCGGATTTCGTGGCCGCCACGCGCGCCCCCGTCGCGGGAGATCCGGTCCAGTTTGTCGATTTGTCGGTTGCGGGAGCGGGCGAGATCACGGGCTGGCTCTGGGATTTTGGCGACGGCGGACACAGCACGTTGCAGAATCCGGTACACGTTTACACCGCTGCGGCCGTTTATGACGTCTACCTGACAATCACCACGACCGCAGGAAAGGAAATCGAGATAAAGTTGGGATATATCGACGCGCAGCAGAGGGAATGACTTGCCCACTTCCGCGATCCCAAATTTCATTTGGTATCCATTTAGCGCGATTCCGTTGTTCGGGAGACACTCTGGAGTGCGAGAGCTTGCTCTCGCTGTGTGAAGTGCGAGAGCTTGCTCTCGCTGTGTGGAGTGACGAGAGATTTTTCTCGCTGTGTGGAGCTGCGAGAGCGTGCTCTCGCGTAACACAAGGAAGCCTGGGTCCGCCAACGGCGGCGATCTGCATATTGCCGGTTGTCAACCTGAAACCGCGAGGAAGCTCGCTCCGCGATAGCGACAGCGAGCGCCCACGGTCCACACCGGACATGTCGACTGGATCGGAGGGTGTTTCCCGCTCTTGTTTCCTCGATTATTTTCTCGTTCCCGGAATATCCATTTGGGAACGCGCTGTGGAAAAGCGCCGGTTTGGTCTTTCCCCGTCGAGCGAGCAAACCGGATAGCAGGTGTAAGTCGGGGTGAGCGACGACTGCCCCGTTACGACCGGGCAGGGCCGGCAGTACAACTCTCTTGAGTCGTCATTGGTAATCCATCGTTCGCCAACACGCTTATTCTTCCCCCAGGTACGCTTCGCGCACGCGCGGGTCTTCGAGGAGTTCCTTGGCGGGTTTTTCGAGGACGATTGCACCGGTTTCGATCACGTAGCCGCGTGAGGCGATGTGGAGAGCGAGGTGGGCATTCTGTTCGACCAGCAGGATGGTCATTCCTTCGTTGTTCAATTCGCGGATGCGGTCGAAGATCTTTTTCGTGAGGATTGGCGCGACACCCATTGACGGTTCGTCAAGGAGCAGCAGCTTGGGTCGACTCATCAGTGCGCGGGCCATCGCCAGCATTTGTTGTTCGCCGCCGGACAGGGTGCCGCCGGTCTGGTGCTTGCGTTCGGCGAGAATGGGGAAGAGGTGATAGACCTTTTCCAGATCGGCCTTGATTCCCGCCTTGTCCCGTCGGAGGTAGGCGCCCATCTCGAGATTTTCGAGGACGGTCAATCGAGGAAAGATTCGGCGTCCCTCGGGAACCTGGGCAAGGCCCATGCCGACGAGCGCGTGGGCCTTGCGCCCCGTGACATCGACACCGTTAAACCGAATGGTTCCGCTGCGCACCCGATGGATTCCGGATATGCACATCAACGTGGAAGATTTCCCGGCCCCGTTCGAACCGATCATCGTGACGATTTCGCCTGGAAACACTTTGAGCGACACGCCCTTCAACGCCTCGATGGGGCCGTAGCCGGCGCGGATGGAATTCACTTCGAGGAGCGGCGCGTTCGTCATCACACCTCCGCCGTGCCGAGATACGCCTCGCGCACTTTGGGGTCCGCCTGGATCGAGTCCGGATCGCCTTCGGCGATCTTGTTGCCGTAGTCGAGCACGGCGATGCGGTCCGAGAGGCCCATGACGACTTTCATGTGGTGTTCGATGAGGACTATGGAAATGCCTCGGTCGCGGATTTTGCGGATGAGGTCCATCAATTCGCTGGTTTCCGAGGGGTTCATGCCGGCTGCGGGCTCGTCCAGCAGAAGAAGTTTGGGTTCGCATGCCAGCGCGCGCGCGATCTCCAGCCGGCGCTGATGGCCGTACGAGAGGCTTGATGCAATGGCCGTGTCCTCGTGGTCCAGTTCGACGAACTTCAGTATTTCCATCGCCTTTGCCTCGACCTCGCGCCGCTCGCGGTGAAACAGAGGGAGCCTCAGCGCCGCGTGCCAGAATCGCGTCTTGAGTTTGGAGTCCATTCCCACCAGCACGTTTTCCAATACGGTCATCTGGTGGAAAAGACGGGGGTTTTGGAAGGTGCGTGCGACGCCTTCCAACGCGACAACGTCCGGAGTGCGCCGCGAGCGGTTCCAAACCGCGAACGCCCCCGAGAAACCAATCAAGGCGCCCAAGCCGAGCGGCAGCAGGTTGTAATTCCAAGGTAGCTCGCGAAGATAGGTCACGAAGTCATGGAAGGCCTTGCCCCACGGAAAGGCTTCGAGGTAAATGTAGTTTGCGGTGATGCTTGCGTCCCAGACGCCCTGCGCGTTAATGCACAGCAAGGACCCGAGCGCGGTGAATAGCGCGATGAGCACAAATCCCGCGAGAGTTTTCCACGTGAAGGGTCTGCAGCATACGCGGCCCCGCAAGAGCACGACGCCTTCGGTCGGCTCGTAGACCCCCGTGATGGCGTTGAATATCGTCGTCTTGCCGGCGCCGTTGGGACCGATTACGGAGAAGATCTGGCCCGGCTGCACGACCAGATCAACGCAATTGACGGCGGTAAGGCCGCCGAAACGCAAGGTCAGCTTTCGGGTCTCGAGAATGCTCATGCGGTTGAGCGCCTGCCTCGTTTGCGGGCGGGTTCTTCGGCCTCGTGTAGTTCCGCCTTCACCTGTCGCGAGGGTAGCAGACCTTCGGGCTTGAAGCGCATCATCAGCACGAGGGCGAGCCCGAAAATCATGTACTTCCAATTGCTGGGCACCGAGATGACATTCGTGCCGGAGATGAGGCCGCGGTCCTGCAGGAAATCGGTGAGTTTCACCAGCAGGATCGAATTGAATCCGACCATGACCAGCGCGCCCAGGAGGACGCCGCTGATGTTGCCCATGCCTCCGACAATCACGATGCAGAGCGCGAGGATGGAGACCATGAAGTCGTAATTTCCGGGTTCGCCGCTCGAGCCCAAATAGGCCGCCCACAAGGCGCCCGACAGGCTGCACAACGAAGCGCCCATGGCGAAGGCCAGCAGCTTGACCTTGACCGGCGGAATGCCCATGCAGGTCGCGGCGAGTTCATCCTCGCGCATGGAAATCCATGCGCGCCCGACGCGCGACAGTTCCAAATTCCGGCAGACAAGCACGACGACGGCGAGCAGGCCAAGCAACAGGTAGTACCAAGCAAGGGGCCGCTCCGGTCCCAACGTGTACGAAAGGATGCGGGGCGGGGGAAGGGGGTTGATTCCTTGAACGCCCTTCGTGATGGATTCGAGGTTCTTCAAGGAGTCCTGAATCATTTCGCCGAAGCCCAGTGTAACAATGGCGAGGTAGTCGCCCCGAAGCCGGATGGTGGGCAGGCCGAGGAGCACGCCGGCGGTCGCGCCGACGGCGAGCGTGATCGGTAATGCGATCCAGAAGCCCATTTGGAAGGGATAGATGTCGCAGGTCAGAATCGCATAGGCAAACGCGCCGATGGCCATGAATGCCGCTACCCCGAGGTTGAGCAGGCCGGTAAACCCCGTGACGATGTTCAGGCCCAATCCGAGCACTGCAAAAATGAAGATCGGCCGCATGAGTTCGGCGAACCGGTATTCGCGAGGCAGCACGGTGTCAAGCGCCGGAAGAAGGCAAGCCGCCGCAAGCAGCCACCAGTGCATTTGGCCGAACAAGAGACGCCTAAACCATTTACGTCTCATCATCACACTTTCTCGCGAACGGCCCGGCCCAGGATGCCGGAGGGCCGGAAGATGAGCACGAATACAAGGATCGTGAACACCACGACATTGGTCCATTGCGTCGCGATGTACTGATCGCTCATGGCGCGGACTACGCCGATGACAAGACCGCCCAGCATGGCGCCCGGCATGCTTCCAATTCCTCCCAGGACTGCGGCCGTGAAGGCATCAATTCCGACGCGGAACCCCATCTGAAAGTAGATGGTCTGGTTGTACGACGCGTATACCACGCTCGCGACGCCTGCTAAGGCGCCTCCGATAAAGAACGTCGCGCCAATGACGCGGTCCACGTCGATGCCCATGAGCTTCGCCGCGGTCGGATTTTGTGCGACAGCCCGCATGGCCTTTCCCAAGCGGGTGAATTTTACGAACAGGCTCAGGCCGGCCATCATGGGTAACGTAATGGCAAAGACGAGAACTTCATTTAGTGTCAGCGTGATATTGCCGCCTTCCAACAGATTGTCGGTCGACACGAGGGCAGGAAAATCCTTGGGGGCCGCCGCGGCGATTCCGTGGCTGAAGACCTCCATCGGCAATCCGCCCCAGAACAGGCCGATGTTCACAAAGATGAACGAGACGCCGATTGCCGAGACGAGCGGGGCGAGGCGGGGCGCATCGCGCAGAGGGCGGTATGCCAGGCGGTCGACGAGCCAATTCACGACTCCGCAGAAGAGGGGGACGCACACGAACAGCGGCAGCACCAACCACGATAGGGTTGCGATGGAGCCCAGTTGATCGATACCCAGCATCGCGAGTAAGGTGAGGGCGAGGAAAGCGCCCAGCATGAACAGATCGCCGTGGGCGAAATTGATCAGCTCGACGATCCCGTAGACCATCGTGTAACCGAGCGCGATCAAGGCGATGATCATGCCGTTCGACAGGCCAATGATCATCTGCTGCAGGAAGACCTCGGAGTTTGTCATCGCTGAGCGAGCGCCCCAATCCCGCCGTTACTCGCCCAATACCTTTACAAATGCGAACTCGCCGTTCTTGACCGTGTTGCCGCTCATCGTCTTCAGCGAGATGTCGCCGTTCTCGTCGAACGACCATTTGCCCAACAGCCCGTCGAAATCCCTGATCGCCGCGCACGCGGCGACGATTGCGGCGCGATCCTTCTTGCCCGCTCGGGCAATGCTGTCGAGCACGACCCGGGCCGACTCATACCCGTACGCGGAGTATGCCTCGGGCTCGCTGTTGTACTTCTTCTTGTAGCTCTCGTAGAACTGCTTGCCGCGGCCGGTCAGCTCGCGCGGAGGTACGCCTCCAAAGGTGATAAAGGTATTGCCTTCGAGGTTTGACGCGCCGGCCGAGGTTATGAACGCATTCTCGAAGCAACCGTCCGGCACCATGTACTTGACGGACAGGCCGCTTGATCGCAAGTCCTTCGCAATCTGTCCGGCGTTGGTCTGTGTGGTGCCGCCGAAATAGACCAGATCCGGGTTTCGCTGCTTGATTTTGGTGACCAGGGAACGATAGTTCGATGCTTTCGGGTCGATGCCTTCGAAACCGGCCACCTCCATTCCCAATTCTTTTGCGGCCTTCTCGAACATAGTGGCGACGCCTTTGCCGTACAGTTCGCGGTCATTCAGAATGTATACGCGTTTGCAGCCCATTTCGTGCGCCCACTTCGCCGCGTTCGTGCCCTGAATCTCATCGGAAGGCACCACTCGGAAGTAGTTGATCTTTCCCGATGGGCGGTAGATCATCGGTTCGTTCGCCTCACCCAGGCCTTTCTTGGTCAATCCGGGCCACGTGTTCGCCGGACTGACCATCAGCAGCCCCGCCTTGTTCAGGATTGGCATCGCATACTTCGCCGCGCCGGAATTGTACGTACCGATATAGGCCATCACGTCGGGGTCCTTGACGGCCCGGTTCGCGTTGGCCGTTTCAAGGGCCGAGTCCCACTGCCCGCGTTCGGGGGACGCATCGTCCCACGGCTCATAGACGATCGAGAAGTCGCCGACCTTTGCGCCGACCTCATCGATGGCCAGCTTGATCCCGTTGACGATGGTGGTCGTTTGCGCGTTGGCGCTTCCCGTGTGGGGAAGGCTGGACACGATCTTGATCACGTTCGGGTTCTGCGCTCCGGCCCAAGGCGCAAGCGCGACCACCCCGAGAAGCGTATACGCAGTACGCACGACTTGATGAAACCACATCATTTGCTCTCCCGCGCGCCGGTCGGTGATCGACACGAACGCGCCGCTGTGACGAGGATCCGCCGGCGGACATCGCCCTTTCACCTTCCTGTCCGCGGCCGGCATGTGAGACGCACAAGGTGCGGTCGGAATTCACCGCGCACCACCATAGACTCCCACGAGACGGCGGCGAATTTCAAGCGACACAGGCCTTGCAAAACGGTCGCCCGCCGGTTTGTATCCGTTGCAGGCTTCGCGGGTTGGCGATAGGCGGGTCGCCTCCCGCCTCACCGATGTTCGGCGTTTTTCAGGATAGGGGCCACGCGCCATTCGGCATCCGGTCTGAAGCGGGTTTGTCCTTTTCCGTCGCGGCCGGAATGCCCAGCCCAATTGTTGCCGCACACCCAACGGACGGAGCCAAATTGCCCGAGCACGACGAGCACCGACACGGCGACCCCAATCCACGTCGCGCGCGCAATTGCAGGCATGAATGCAGGCGCCGAGCGGGTTCTCGACTCACCGTTCCGCGAATCGACGCACCCACGCCAGCAATTGCGCCGCCCGGGCCGACGCGGTATGAAACCGCTTCAGGTGTTCGTGGCCGCGAAGAGCGATCGCGGCTGCCCGGTCGGGATGTTCGAGATAGTGCGCGAGTTTCGCTTCGAGGTCGGCCAAGTCGTCGAAGAACACGGCCGATTGGCCGTCTTGAAAGTTAAATGGAATTCGAATGGGCGGGCGTTCCGCCAACAGCATGCAACCGTGCGCGGGAACCTCCCAGTAACGGACGGTATCAAACCCGAACCCGAACAGGTTCAAACCGATTCGCGAACGCCGGAGCGCGGCGGAGTATTCGTCCTGTGTAAAGCTTCTCGAGAGATCAAGATTGAACTTTGATTCCAAATGTTCGAGATAGCGGCGGCGAAGACCAAACTGCCGGTGTCCTGCCCAAAACAATCCTTGTGTGCGCGCCGCTTCAATGGCGCGTGGCACCCGATTATCGGGATAGGCAAAGGGAAGGGGAACCGTGAGCGGTCCGTAGTCCCAGCACGATAACATCTCGCGCTTGAAGTAGCAAAAAAAGCGCTCCGTGCCAAGTCGCACTGACAACTCTGTCCGATGATCAATGGGATCATCCTGGGCGTCTACAAGGCAAATGGGCAGATGTCGCGCGGCGTCGGCGAGGCGTCTGGCAAACGGCGTTTCGAGGTGACCCTCGATATCTCCGTACAAGACGACGTCGAAGCGACCTTTCTCCAGGTCGGAGAGCAGGGCTTCGAACGACCGCGGGGTCCCCGCGCGAAAGAATTGACACGGATAATTCGCCTGTTCGGTGAGCGGGGCCCCATGTAACGCAGGCTTGAAGGGAAACTCGACGACGTTATCGTCCCCGAGCAATTCGCAGAGCCCGTCGTGCAGTACATCCAGGCCGTAGTGCGGCCGGGGGTGCGTGACGAACAGGACTCGTTTGGGCCAGTCGAACGACCTAAAATCGGACGGCGACCCGTCGTCGACGCTGTTCAGTGTCTCAATCGCGGGCGAGCGGGTTTCGGGCCGTGGGAAGAGTGAGGTTGAAGCCTGACCCAAAGTTCGAAGGAGCCGTGCGGCCATCGCGTGATCGCCGATGCGAGCCCAGAATTCGGCCATGAACCGGTACGGTTCGGCACTGTTGGGATCTCTATGGACCGCGTCGTAAAACAGGGCCTCGGCGTGAAAAAATCGATGCAATCGACCGTTTGGACCGGACGCGCGGTCCCACGCCAGCAGCGTATCCAGCTTTTCCACGGTGACTTTCTGCCGAACCTTCGGATCTCCGAGCAGCGTCTCCGGGATTAGGTTCAGAACCTCCAATGCGGAAGCGGGCCGTCCAGACTGTTTCAAAGCGCGGGCATGCAACAGGGGATTGTAGTGAGTCGGGACCGCCCACAGGACCGTGGCGCGTACGCCGGACCGCTGCAGCGTACAGTCCTGAGTCGAGTAGATGGCGAGGCCGGCCTCGGCCGCGAGTTCACCCAGTATAAGCCGATCTGGCATCCCATCTCCTTCATTCCGGGTAGCCACCAGGATTAGGTAACCGTTCGAGGCCAACGTGCTTTGCACCGACAACGGCCGACGCGACACTCTGGATGGGTAATCGACCAGCAGAACGCAGTCGGCGGGCTGTTCGACGCCCATTGAGTCGCGGGACCTGCTTTCGGAG
>BTUX01000180.1:0-9885 GCA_045863315.1 Candidatus Hydrogenedentota bacterium
CGCTCCCGTCATCGGGAGCGACTGGTGAGAAATGCGGGACAACGCTACCGGTACGTCTAATCCGCATGGAAACGTGCCCCGGACTCCACGGCTCAAGCCAGGCCCGTTCGACGGTATCCGTCAAACCACCACTCCTGCCGCGAAATGGACCACGCCCAACGAAAAATCTATCCCGAACCCCAAGCCTAAGCTGGAACATCGATGGTATCCGGCGATTCGGGGAAGTTGAGCTTATTTGACTTGATTCGCCCCGTTGTGATAGCGTTTGAACGTTTCCGTGAACGGGGCCTTGGAGGCCTCGAGTGTCGGCTTATGACCCAGCCCACCAGCCTTGGATAATCGACGGCGCGGTGTCAGTCTCGTGGATGTCTTATGGTAAAGATGAAAGTGGGCCTGGTCGGTTGCGGGAATATCGGAGCTGACCTGTGTATCGCTCTTCAGCGGGGCGCGATACCCGCCGAGATCGTAGCCCTGACCGATATCGATGAATCGCGGGCGCGCCTGCTGGTCAATTCGTTCAGCCTGAAGGCGGCCATCTGCGATCTGGACGAAAACGCCGCGATGGCGGAGTTCCTGGTCGAGTGCGCGCAACCCAGCGCCGTGAAGGATGTCGTCCATGCCGCCATCCGGCACCAGCGCGATTGCTTGTTGATGAGCGTTGGAGGTCTCATGGAACACCCGGACCTCATTGCCGAGGCACGGGAAAAGGGCGTCGACATACGAGTGCCGTCCGGCGCGATAAGCGGGCTGGACGGCGTGCGGGCCGCCATGGAGGCGGGGCTCCACCACGTCGTGCTCACGACGCGCAAGCCTCCCAAAGGGCTGGCCGGCGCCCCGTACTTGGTCGAGCATGGCATCGACATCGAGCATTTGAAGGAAGCCAAGGTGGTCTTCGAAGGAACCGCGCGGGAGGCCTGCAAGGCGTTTCCACACAACGTAAATGTGGCGGCGGCGCTGAGTCTGGCTGGAATCGGACCCGACCAGACCATGGTCCGGGTCATCGCCGATCCGCGCGCGACGGTGAATTCGCACGAGATTTTTGCGGAAGGCGCCTTCGGGCAGCTTAAGACGGTGACCGAAAACTTGCCGTCGCCGCGAAACCCGAAGTCCAGTTATTTGGCTTCGTTGTCCGCCGTGGCGGAATTGCGGCGGGCCGCCGGCCAGTTTGTGGCCCATCACAAATAGGCCGAGAAAACGTGTACTCGGAAACGCCGCGAATCGCGCGGCGGATGTGGAGAACGAAAATGTACGCAGTGTTGACTACCGGTGGCAAGCAAGTAAAGGTCGCGGAGGGCGACATCGTGCGCGTCGAGAAGATCGCCGCGCCGGTGGGCGATCGCATTGAACTGGGGAACGTCCGCCTCGTCGCGAAGGACGACGGTCTCGTGGTGGACCCGAAAGCGCTCGCGGGCGCCAAGGTCGTGTGCGAGGTGATGGAACAGGACCGCGCGAAAAAGGTCCTCGTTTACAAGAAGAAGCGCCGGAAGAATTACCAGCGGACCAAAGGGCACCGGCAGTCGTACACCCAGCTCAAAGTTAAAGAAATCGTTCTGTAAGGAGTCCTCGATATGGCACACAAGAAAGCGGGCGGCAGTTCGCGGAACGGACGCGATAGCGCAGCGCAACGGTTGGGAATCAAGCGGTACGGCGGCGAGTCCGTCAGCGCGGGCAGCATCCTCGTTCGCCAGCGCGGAACTCAGTACCACCCCGGCATCAATGTCGGTATAGGCAAAGACGACACGTTGTTTGCCCTGAAGAACGGCATCGTGCGGTT
Organism: Candidatus Hydrogenedentota bacterium; assembly: GCA_045863315.1. Classification (GTDB taxonomy): domain Bacteria; phylum Hydrogenedentota; class Hydrogenedentia; order Hydrogenedentales; family SLHB01; genus JABWCD01. Next base: position 1,775 of record BTUX01000180.1, read on the forward strand.
CCGCCAGGTCCGCAAAGACAGGAAGTGCGTCGACGTGCTCGAGGTAAAAGCGGCGTCCGAGTAACGCCGCAAGCTGGAGCAGCCCAACATGTTTATCGATCGCGCGCGGGTCCGGGTCACCGGCGGTGCGGGCGGAAACGGCTGCTGCAGTTTTCGTCGTGAGAAGTACGTGCCGCGCGGGGGGCCCGACGGCGGGGACGGCGGGGATGGAGGGACCGTCCGATTCGTCGCGGATCCGAGATACACCTCCCTCTTGGATCTTAAGTATCACGCCCATTGGAAAGGGGAACCCGGCGTCCACGGGTCGGGAAAGGACTGCCACGGGCGCAACGGCGCGGACCTCGATGTCCATGTCCCATTGGGCACCGTCGTTCGAAGAGTGGCGGATGGCGCGGTCGTGGCCGACCTGACGGACGCGGGCCAGTCATTTGTTGCGGCCCGAGGCGGTCGAGGCGGTCGAGGGAATGCCCGTTTTGTGTCCTCCACCGAGCGCGCACCGAGATTCGCGGAAAAAGGCGAACCCGGAGAAGACCTCGAGTATCTCCTTGAACTAAAAGTAATCGCCGAAGTGGGTCTGGTCGGTCTGCCAAATGCGGGCAAATCAACTTTCCTCGCCGCGGTGAGCGCCGCCCGCCCCAAAATCGCGCCGTACCCCTTCACTACCCTGTCCCCCAATCTCGGCGTGGCTTCGCTCAGTGACTTTCGGACGTTGACGATTGCGGACATACCCGGAATCATCGAGGGCGCGGCACAAGGCAAGGGACTGGGTCATGATTTCCTGCGTCACATCGAGCGTACGAAAGTGCTGCTGTTCCTCATCGATCTCAGTGATGGCGATCCGGCAGACTCGCTGCGCATCCTCGAGTCGGAACTCGCACAACATAGCCCGGTCTTTGCCGACCGGCCCCACGTGTACGCCCTGAACAAGGCGGATATCCCGGAGAACCGGGCGCGGTTTGACGTGGTGAAACGTCACTTTGACCGGCCCTGGCTTATCTCCGGCGCGACGGGTAAAGGCGTGCCGGAACTGCTGGAACACCTGTGGTCCCTCGTGGACCGCATTCGAACGGAGGAACAATCCGCGCCCCAACCAACGCCGGAAACCGAGTATACGTACGAGGCTCCCTACCGCATTACGCCGGTGGCCGGTGGGTTTCGAGTCGATGGTAATACGGTTTTGCGTGCCGTGCGCATGACCGATTTTCAGAATGAAGAGGCGGTCCGCCATCTTCATAAGCGGCTCAAGAAAATGGGCATCCTCAAGGCGCTGAAGCGTTTGGGCGCGGAGGAGGGACAGACCATTCACATCGGAAACGAAGAACTGGAGTATCATGCGGAATAGCAGCGGACGAAAGGCAAGGTGTGGTACGGCACAGACGCGATGCAAGCGCAGTCAGGGGTGTCCGCCGCTGATCAGCGAGGAGAGGGTAGTCTAATCGGCACAGCCATCGACACGACCATGAAGCGCATCCCGGAAAACATTCGGACCCTGGTGGTAAAAATCGGCACGTCCTTGCTTACCGACAACGGCGGCTTTGACGGCCGCATCGTCGAGGGTGTGGTCAAAGACTTGGCCGCCCTCAAACGGGAACGCAACTTGAACGTACTGATGGTCTCCTCGGGCGCGATCGGTTGCGGCATGAACCGACTTGGCCTGAAACAACGGCCCAAGCTACTACCCATCAAACAGGCAGCGGCCGCGGTTGGACAGGCGCAATTGATGCACTTTTACGAGGTGTTGTTTCAGACCCATGGCGGCGGCTTGCATACCGCGCAGGTCTTGTTGACCAGTTCGGACCTCGACGATCGCCACCGCTACCTCAACATCCGCAACACCGTCCATACGCTGTTCGGACTGGGCAACGTGATCCCCATCGTGAACGAAAACGACTCCGTCGCAACCGAAGAGTTGCGGTTCGGCGACAACGATACGTTGTCTGCGCGCGTCGCCGCGAAAATCGGCGCGGACCTGCTGATTGTCCTGAGCGACGTAGATGGACTTTTCGACCGCAACCCCAATCGCCATCCTGACGCAAAACTGATTGAATACGTCGACACTGTGAACGGTTCCATCGAGGCGTTGGCGGAAGACACCCTGAACGAAACCTCCATAGGCGGCATGAAGACCAAGCTGGCCGCGGCCAAGATCGCCTGCGCGTCGGGCCTGGTGATGATCATCGCAAACGGCCGGCGTGAAAACGTCGTCCGCGGCGTCTTGGCGGGCGAAATGCCCTGCACGGTGTTCGGGGCTTCGCGGGACGTTCTGTCACAACGCAAACGATGGATCGCGTTCGGCCGTTCGGCCCGGGGCGTAATACACATAGACGAGGGCGCCTGCCGCGCGCTCACCACACAGGGCAGGAGCCTGCTCGCCGCCGGCATCACCGGCGTCGCTGGCCCCTTCGACGTGGGCGCCGCCGTCCGCGTCAAGGACCCACTGGGCAGGGAAGTCGCCTGCGGACTCGTCAATTATTCCAGCACCGAAATCGAGCGCATCAAGGGTTGCAAAAGCGCCGACATCCGCGCCATTCTAGGGCGCAAAGACTTTGACGAAGTCATCCATCGGGACAATCTGGTGCTTCTCTAATCATGGCGACGACTGCTAACCCCGAGACCGCTTCCGAGCTACGGCAGGAGGTGGAGCGCATTGGCAAACAGGCCCGCGCTGCGGCCAACGCGCTGCGCGCGCTGTCCTCCGCCGTCAAGGATGCCGCCCTGCGCGAAATTGCACGTCGGCTCCGCGACTCCCACGGCGCTTTGCAGGAACACAACAAGAAGGACGTGGAGGCCGCCCGCAAGAAGGGCATGTCCGCGGCGATGCTCGACCGGTTGACGCTGACTCCCAAGCGCATCGAGGCCATGGCAGAGGGCCTCGAACAGGTTGCCGCCCTGCCGGATCCCGTCGGGGACATCGTCAGTCAGACCGTCCGACCGAACGGACTGCGCATCGCCCAAGTCCGGCAGCCCCTGGGCGTCGTAGGAATTATCTACGAAAGCCGCCCAAACGTCACGGCGGACGCCGCCGCGTTGTGTCTGAAATCCGGGAACGCCTGCATCCTTCGCGGTGGATCCGAAGCAATTCACTCGAATCTGGCCATAGCGCGGATATTCGAAGACGGCGCGTGTACCGCGGGCGTGCCGGCGCACGCCGTGCAAATGATCTCAACCACCGACCGCAACGCCGTGGGCGAAATGCTAAGGTTGAACAAGTATATTGACCTGATTGTGCCGCGAGGGGGCAAAGGCCTCATCGAGCGGATTTACGCGGAATCCCGCATTCCCGTAGTTGCGCACCTTGACGGAATCTGCATCACCTACGTAGACCGAGAGGCCGACCTCGCCATGGCGAAACGCATTTGCCTGAATGCAAAACTTCAGCGTCCCGGCGTATGCAACGCGATGGAGACGATGCTCGTGCACCGCGGCGTTGCGGCGCAATTTCTGCCCGATATCGCGAAAGATTTGGAATCCGGCGGCTGCGAAATCCGGGGTTGCGAACGCACCCGCCAGTACATTGAATGTAAGACTGCGGCACCCGATGATTTTGAAACCGAATTTCTCGACAAAATACTGGCCGTGAAAGTGGTCGACTCGATAGAGGAGGCCATCGCCCATATCAACGAACACGGCTCGCACCACTCCGATGCCATCGTCACCCGCGGATACGACGAGGCGGAACGTTTCCTGAACGAGGTGGACAGCGCCACCGTCTACGTGAACGCGTCCACGCGTTTCACGGATGGATTCGAGTTTGGTCTGGGCGCGGAAATCGGCATCAGCACCAGTAAACTCCACTGCCGAGGGCCAATGGCGCTGAAGGAATTGACCTCACTCAAGTACGTCATCCGGGGGTCGGGCCAGATTCGTGAGTAAACTCCGGCTAGGGGTATTCGGCGGCACCTTCGACCCCATCCACAACACCCATCTCGCGATTGCGTGCGCGGCGCGGCGCCAGGCCCGGCTTGACAAAGTCTTGTTTGTCGTCGCGGCGAATCCGCCCCACAAAATGGACGCCACCTGTGCATCCGCGGACGACCGACTGGCCCTTGTCGAGGCCGCCATTTCGAGCCTCTCCGGGATGGAGGTGAGCCGTATCGAACTGGAACGAAAGGGCGCCTCGTACACCGCGGACACCTTGGAGGCGATTAAAGCGGCCCAACCCGACGCGGAAATCTATCTCATTCTCGGCATGGATGCCCTGATGGATCTTCCCCGATGGAAGTCCCCCGAACGCATTCTCGCGGCGGCGTCTCTGCTCGCCGTGCCTCGACCCGGCGAATGCGTTGTTCCCCCTATGCTCGACGGCCGCTTCGAACTGCTCGACTTTCCCGAGACAGACATCTCATCCACCGACATTCGCCGACGCATCGCCGATGGGGACCCCTGCGAGGATGCGCTGCCCGGCGACGTGCGCCGGCTGATTGCCGAACGAGGACTGTATCGTGAGTGCCCTGAGCATACCCCGCGCGGATGAGTTCCTCCGAACGCTTCGCGAGTCGCTCGGCGAGACGCGCGTCCGCCACTGCATATCGGTTGCGGAACTCCTCTGGTCCATCGCCGTACAGGCGAACATCGAGCCGGAACCGGCCGCCACCGCCGGATTGTTGCACGATCTCTGCAAGGGCATGCGGAACGAAGAACTCCTCGCCGCCGCTTATCAGTACGGGATCGAGGTGTCGGACCTGCACCGGGCGCGGCCCGGTCTGCTTCATGGCCACGTGGGCGCCGAATACTGCAAGCGACACCTCGGCATCGAGGACGATGGCGTATACGAAGCGATCGCGTGGCACGTGACCGGCCGTCCCCATTACGGCCGGTTGGGCCTTGCCCTGTTCTTCGCCGACTTCGCCGAACCCCTTCGCGCGCACCCCGAGTCCGCGGAAGCGCGGAAGAGATTTGACACCGACGGACTGCTTCGCGCCGTCGCATACGTTGCCGATGCGAAACTGAAGCATCTGGAAGACAAGCGGGCCCCGATCGACCCCGCGACGCGCGCCTTTCGGGCCTGGGTAAACGATCAACTTGAATAACCGCCCGCACGGCCGCGTGCCTTCGCGCGCTCAGGCGCTCCGCCGGTAACGCCCCCCCACCTCGAACAGGGCCTGCGTGATTTGGCCCAGCGAACAACTCCGGACCGTGTTCATCAGTTCCTCGAAGAGGTTTCCGCCACTCAACACAACCTGTTTCAGGCGGCGCAGCGCCTCGGGAGCGTCGCCGGCATGGCGTTTTTTGAACTCGCGCAATCGCCGCAGTTGTGACTGCTTTTCTTCCTCCGTCGCCCGCATCAGGTCGAGTTTCTCCGTCGCCTGTTCGACATCGCCTTCCGGATTGACGAAACAGTTCACCCCGATGATCGGCAGCGCCCCCGATGCCTTGAGCGATTCATAGTGCAGCGACTCCTCCTGTATCCGGGCCCGCTGATAGCCCGTTTCCATCGCGCCGAGGACCCCTCCCCGTTCCGACAACCGATCAAACTCTCTCAGTATTGCCTCTTCCACCAACTCGGTCAGATCATCGATGATGAAAGCGCCCTGCAACGCGTTTTCGTTCGCATACAGGCCGAATTCCTTGTTGATGATCTGCTGAATCGCCAGCGCGCGGCGCACCGACGGTTCCGACGGCGTCGTCACTGCTTCGTCATAGGCGTTCGTATGGAGCGAGTTGCAGTTGTCGTACAAAGCCATCAACGCCTGGAGCGTGGTCCGAATGTCGTTGAACTCGTACTCTTGGCTGTGCAGCGAGCGTCCGCTCGTCTGTATGTGGACTTTGAACTTCTGCGATCGCTCGTTGGCGCCATACTTGTCGCGCATGGCGATGGCCCAGATGCGCCTCGCCACACGATTGATGACCGCGTACTCCGGGTCCATGCCGCTCGAGAAAAAGAACGAAAGGTTCGGGGCGAAATCATTGATATCCATTCCGCGCGCGAGGTAGTACTCGACATAGGTGAAGCCGTTCGCGAGTGTAAACGCGACTTGCGTGATGGGATTGCAGCCTGCCTCGGCCATGTGAAATCCGGAAATGGACACGGAATAAAAATTGCGCACTTCGTTGTCAATGAAGAACTGCTGTACGTCCCCCATCATCCGAAGCGCGAAATCCACCGCAAAAATGCAGGTGTTCTGCGCCTGATCTTCCTTCAGGATATCGGCCTGCACGGTGCCGCGCACCGCCCGCAATGTCGCGGCCCGAATCCCCGCCCGCTCCTCGTCGTCGGCCGGCCGCCCCATCTCCGCCTCGAACTGAGCGAGTTGCTGGTCGATCGCGGTGTTGAAGAACATGGCCAGTAAGATCGGCGCTGGACCGTTTATCGTCATCGAGACGCTGGTGTTGGGCGAGCAAAGGTCGAATCCGTCGTACAGCGTCTTCATGTCATCCAAGGTGGCAATTGATACCCCGGAGGTACCAACCTTTCCGTAGATGTCCGGTCGTTCGTCCGGATCCCACCCATAGAGGGTCACCGAATCAAACGCCGTGGATAATCGCTTCGCCTCGGAATTGCGGGACAAGAACTTGAAGCGGCGGTTGGTCCGGGCCGGATCGCCCTCGCCCGCGAACATTCGGGTCGGGTCTTCGTCGTCCCGCTTGAATGGAAAGACCCCCGCTGTAAATGGGAAGCTGCCGGGTACATTCTCAAGCAGAAGCCACCGGAGCAGTTCACCCGGGTTTCGAAATCGCGGGAGAGAGACCCGAGGCACCCGCGTCCCGGACAGACTCATCCGAAAGAGCGGGGTGCGGATTTCACGGTCGCGGACTGTATATACGAATTCCTCCTCCGCATACCGCGCGCGAAGCCCCTCGAACTCCGCGAGCATTTTTGCGCAGGCGGGATCCAGCCGCTCGGCCGTTTTTTCACGTTTCCCCCGCAAGACACCGCCAAGCTCCGCGTCTTCGTCGTCGAGCAAAGCGAGCGCCCCGTCGATTCGCCACAATTCCTCCGCTGCACGCGCCTGCTCGTGCGCCCACCGGCGATAGGCCCGGACGGTCTCTGCGATCTCGGCAAGATAACGAGCGCGTTCCGCGGGGACGACGATGGCGCGGGACGAAGGGACTTTGGCCGCAACACGCGGCATCAACGACTTCCAGTGCACGCCGACCTTTTCGCCGATGACATCCAACAACCCCTGGTACAGCGCGGTGACACCGTCGTCGTGAAAGCGCGAGGCGACCGTACCGTAGACCGGCATGTCTTCCAACTTGCGATCGAATAAGCCGTGATTGCGCTGATACTGCTTGCGCACATGGCGCAGCGCGTCCTCGGAACCCTTGCGATCGAACTTGTTCACGACGACGATATCGGCGAAATCCAGCATGTCGATCTTCTCGAGTTGGGTCGGCGCGCCGAATTCCGCCGTCATGACGTACACCGCCACATCGACCAACGGCACGATGGCCGCGTCGCCCTGCCCGATTCCTGCCGTCTCGACAAGGATGAGATCGTAACCCGCCGCCTTAAGGACTCCAATCGCCTCGCCCAGCGCATCCGAAATCTCGCTATGCCGCGAACGGGTCGAGAGCGACCTCATATAGACACGCCCTCGATCAAGCACATTCATGCGGAGGCGGTCTCCCAGCAACGCGCCGCCGGACCGGCGGCGCGCCGGATCCACCGATACAATCCCGACCGTCTTGTTCTCGAAATCGTTCAAGAATCGCGAAACGAGTTCGTCGACCAGTGACGACTTCCCCGCTCCTCCCGTTCCCGTGATGCCGACGACTGGAATCGTCTTGACCGGCCAGTCTTTCAGTCGTGCCGTGATTCGCTCCAGCAGACCGTTCTCGCGGGCCTTCGCGTCCTCGACCGCGCTGATGAACCTCGCCACCAGCAGCGGACGGCCCGTATCCAGACGCAAGGGCCCTTCCAGGCAAGCCGAGTAATCCACGGCCGCGTCGACGGATTCGAGCAGTTCATTGATCATGCCCTGCAAGCCGAGACGGCGGCCGTCCTCGGGCGAAAAAATCTTCGACACCCCCATCGACTCGATCTGCCGGATCTCACGCGGCACGATCACTCCGCCTCCCCCGCCGAACACCTTGATATGGCCGGCTCCCCGTTCGTTCAGCAGTTCGACTATGTACCGGAAAAACTCGACGTGCCCGCCCTGGTACGA
>BTUX01000181.1:0-9764 GCA_045863315.1 Candidatus Hydrogenedentota bacterium
CAGGGAAGGCGCGTACCGGCACCTGATGACGGACCACGATCGCGAGATGTTCGAGTGGGTCAAGGCATTCAATCCGTACGATTTGTACTCGAAGAGCCCGGTCCGCCCTGACATCGCAAAACTTCGCCCCTACTACGAAGACTTGATCGCCGAATACTTTCCCGCCCAGGTCGCGTGGTAACGCGCGCCCGCGAGAGCGTCAGAGGGTCAAGACCGGCACGCGCAGGTGTGCGGCGGCGCACGCCACGTCCTGCCGGCAGGTGAAGAGCAGAATCTGATTGGTCTTGGCGATCTCGGAAAGCAACCGCAACGCGTTCGCGAGCCGCGCGTCGTCGTAATTGGCGAAGGGATCGTCCAGCAGCAGCGGGATGCTTTCGCCTGTCGCGCTCAGGCACCGTACCAGCGCCAAACGCAGCGCCAGATAAATCTGGTCAACGGTTCCCTTGCTGAGTCGCCGCTGCGGGTCCTCCGCGAGCCGCTCCGTCTGCGGTATGCGCACGGAGATGCGAAGATCCCGGCTCAGCAGCACTTCCCGGTAGACTCCGCCGGTGATAAGGTCGAGGTATCGGCCCGCGAGGGACGCCACGCGCGGCGCAATCCGCGCGTGCTTGTCGCGGGCTACTTCTTCGATCAGCGCGTGGGCGTAAGCCGTCGCCTCCTGTTCAAGCTCCAGCGCTTCGAGTCGCAAGGCGGCCTCGGAACGCTCTTCCTCGATTTCGTTGAGCGAACGCTGCCCCGCCTGCCGTTGCGTGATGGCGATGTGCAGGTCGTGTTCTTCTTTGGTGCAATTCTCGATCGTCGCATTGATACGTTCGAGTTCCGCCTTCAGTTCCGCCGGATTGCGTTCGGCGGGTTCAAGGCCGCGTCCCTCGCGTTCGACTTGAAGCCGCAGCTCTTCGATGGATTCATCGCGAAGCAGGACATCCAGTTTCTCCTGAAGTCGGGTCCGTTCCTCCCATGCATCGCGATACATTGTCGCCTGCCGGGCCGACTCGTGCCAGCGTTCGATGGTATCGACCCCCCCTGCCGCGAGCCGCCGCCGCAATGCCTCGTTCTGCTTCTCGCAATCCTTCTTTTCCGCCTCGAGCCGCCGACTGAGCGCCTCAATCCGTTCGCCGATGGCGGCGATGCGCCCGTACTTCTCCCGCAATTGAGACGTGCGCATCTTGAACGCCTGCACCGCCGCCAGCACGTTTGTGTAGCGGGCTTCGTCGCGGAACCCCGCCTCGCGCATGATGCGGCGCGCCTCGAGCGCGCGCTCGACTTCTTCGCGCTGACATTCGTCGAGTTCGGCCCGCACGGCGTCCAGTTGTTGTTGAAGCTGGGCCGGTCGGTCGCGGCTTTCTCCGAGCCGGCGCTTGGCATCGCGGTATTCCTGGTACTTTGCCATCGCGCGCCCCGCCGCGGTATCCACGTCGTCCTCGGTTTCGACGGGCTCGCCGATTTCGGCGAAGGTTTGGCGCAAGCGGCCAAACAACTCGGCGACCTGTTCCTGCTCCTCGCGCGCGACTTGCGCCTGACGCGCCTCGGCTTCTTCCAACGCTTTGAGGTCGGCGGCCGCCTTCACGTATCGCTCGTATAACGACTCAAGTTCGCGCAGCGATTGGTATCCGGCGGATTTCACCGCCTTCTCCATGTTTTGTTTGCGCGAGTTGTGCTCTTTGTCAAGCTGGAGAAGTTCCTCTTCCGCGCGAAGGAGGTCGCGATCCGCCGTTTTTTGCGCGGTGTTCGACCAGAACCAGCGCAGCACGTAAAGTGCGGCGGCCAGGAGGCTGACGCCAGCGGCGATGTACACGTAGGGCAGGTCGCGCGCATAAGCGATGCCCGCGCAGACCGCGGCTATCAGCACCGTCAAGCTGATGTACCACCACAAGTTCTGGATTGCATCGCCGTATTCTTCCGCGACTGCGCGCAGTTGCTCGATCTTGCCCTTGAGTTGCGTCGAACGCTCCTCGTGGACGCGGGCGCGCACTTCGTAGTCTCTCGCTTCGGCGGGGAAGTCCGTGAATCGCGCGAACAATCGCGCCGGCGCCTCAAGCGCGGTCCGTTTCCGGTTCACTTCTTCCCGTAGCCGCAGGAGTTTGTCTCGTTCACTGTTTCGGGTTTGTCGTCCGACGCGAAACATCATATTGAGCTGCGTCAACCAGGAAACCGGGTCGGCGCCCATGCGGCTGAAATCGGGAAGTTGATCGAGTTCGCGCTGCGCCTGCTCATGTTTCTCCGCGACGCGGTCCCGGTCCCGCTCGAGTTCGTCGGCCTTTTCACGGAGCCGCACAATCTTTCCTTCGAGATCGGACAGCGCCCGTTCGAGCGGTTCGGGAACTTCCGCCACCGCCTGGAGACCTTCGGGTCCCAGGTGTTCGGCCTCGGTGTTCAACTGCGCCTTGAGTTCGGCCAGTTCGTTTTCCGTGCGCTCGACCTGGACCTTGGCGGTCGCGGCTGCGTTTGCGGCGCGCTGCACCTCGGGCGTCTGTTCCAATGGGAATTCGCGCACCGCACTGTAGAGGAAGCAGGTCTGGGTCACGTCATCGATGCGGCGTTTTGTCGTTAACGCTTCGTCCAGCCGCTTGGCCCGGTCCCGGCGTTCGTGTAGGCGAAGTTCGTCCTCGAACGCCGCCTTGCGCGTTCGCAAGGCGGCCAGTTCTTCATGCAACGCTTTGCGCCGTTGTTCAAGCCGGTGGACGTCTTCCGCTGAACTTTTCGCGCGGACGAGTTCCTGATCCAGTGCGGCGAGCCGCGCCCGCGCCACCGGCAAGGGGCGCTTCGAGTGCGCCGCGGGCCGTCCGATCTCGGCCGAGCGCTCCGCCAGAATCTTGAGCGCGCTTTCCGCGGTTCCCGACTCGTCGGAGGTGTCGGCGAGGGACAGAATGCGTTCCCGGATTTGCGCGAGCGCGTCATCGTCGCCGAGGTCTTCCAGCGACATGGGGCCGATCGTCGCGGTGTGTATGAACACCGCCTTGTTGACGCCCAAGTGCGCCTCGGCGAAATTGGGCTCGCGATTTCGATACCGCTCGAACTGCGCCGTGATGTCCTGCATGTGGGTCTTGTCAAACAGCACAATGGATTCCTGCCGTTTGTCGAAGTTGCGCTGCACTTCGATGACCCGTCCGTCATCCAATACGTAACTGAGCCGGCCCGAGTACCGATCGGTTCCGTTCCACGGGCGGCGCAACTCGTTCGACTCTTCATAGACCCGCTGCTGCGTGCTGCGCTTCTGCCCGTACAGCATGTCGGTGAGAAAATGCCGGAGCGTCGACTTGCCCTGTTCGTTGGGGCCCACAAGGACCTGCAATCCGGGGTGTAGGGTCAAGGTGTGATCGCTGAACCGGCCGTAGCCGTCGAGCCATACTGTTTCGAACCGCACGGGTTACTCCTTGTCTACTCCGCGCACGGTCAGGGACCGGCCCCGATACGCCGCAAGACCCACTTCGCGCGCGCGACGCAGCATGCGAATGCGCGCCTCGTCGCGCGTGTCCCGCAGTTCCGCGTTGATTCGGGCGATAAACGCGCCGAGGCTTGTGCGCTCGCACGAGAGAAAGTCGTAATCATCGGCCGGCTCCGTGGCATCGACGATTTCAAGGTAGTCGAACTCCCGCGCAATCGATTCCTGAATCGAATCCAACTGGTACTTCAGTTCGGCGGGCACGCTGCCCTTCAAGGTCACCCGCGCGATGCGCGTCGCCGCGTCCGCGGCGCTCAATCCTCGGACCGCCTCCACGATCTGCTGTGAAGACTCGAACCGCGTGCAATCGATTGTCTCATTCAGGTACACGGCGCGTGAACTCTGCACCGGTCGCACGTCCGCGCGGTCGGGGGTGATCTCGACTTCAAGGAAGTAGTGGGGGCCGGGCTCACCAAAATCGTGCCCTTCCGGCGACCCGCTGTACTGCACCCGGGTTTCAAAGTTTCCGTCGATATGTTTCATCGCGTGGTAATGTCCAAGCGCCAGATAGGACAATCCATCGCAAACGGCGTCCTGCGCGTTGAACGGAGCGTACGCGCCTTTTCCGGCGGGAAGCGAGCCCATCTCGGCACCATGGCCGACCGCGACATGAATTCGGTCGTCTTCGGGTATTCGAAGGCGGCCGAATGGATTCGAGGAGATGTCCGGCCCGTCAAAAGCGAACCCATGGACGGTCAGCGGGGCATGTGGCGCTTGGCGTGCGGTCCAGGTCGGCGACTGGAAAATGACGACGTTCGACGGCCAATCTTCCGTTGCGTAGGGCGATGACGAGACGTAGGGATCGTGGTTTCCCGGCGCGATGAAGATCGAGACGTTTGACGCGGACTCGAACAGGCCGCGGAGCATGGCAATCGTGTCGCGGCTTACGCGGTCGTGCTCGAAGAGGTCGCCGGCGATCAGCAACGCGTGAGCGGGCCAGTCAATCGCGCGCCGGACGATCCGTTGCAACGCATCCCGAAGGCCCTGCCGACGCCGTACGCCAAATGCGGCCCCGCCGGCCCCGGCATAACACCAATCCAGATGAAGGTCGGCGGTATGAATCAAACGAATCAAGTCAAACCCTCGTCAGCGCGCCAAACTCCCCACGCCCTGAGACCAGCACTCGGACGCATTCGGAGAGGGCCCCTTGCGCATCCTGCATTCAAACCGGCGCCGTTCCCGGGGCGCCGCGCGGCTCGCGGTTCCGTGCTTGACGTGTGCCGCAGCTCGCGCACGCCGAAGTTCGGAGGGGTGAGACTGCCCGCGGTGTATCGAATCGGGCAATCCACCCGTCAGTCCCTGATTCATCCTCTCCGAACTCCACACTATACCGTGTGGCCCTGTCCAATTGCATTCATCCGTTCGTTCGAGATGGACACTTCAAGGTGAAGGTCGCGGCGGACGCCCGGCCGCCGCGTCACGATATCCCTCGCGCAGGGCCTGTTCCACCAGCCGCCGCTCGATCCACCGTCGTGGTGGAGTGCTTTGCGCAAGGACTTCGCACAGACTGCGCAGAAGCGGCGCCGATACACGCCCAAGATAATAGCGGGCGGCGCGTTCGGTCCGAAAGTATCGGTGTTTGAGCACCTCCGCCGACGTGGCGGCCTGCAATCCATGGAGGGCGTATCCTTCCTCGTAGAAATGTCGAAGTTCACGGTCCAGGACAGGCGGTGTCCACACATACGCCGTGGCGGCGTCGCCGAGGAACCCCTGGACTCCCTGCTGCTCGAGCCTCCATGCGAGCTCCACGTCAACCAACGCGTCAACCGGGCAGCTCTCGTCGAAGGGCCGGCCTTTGGAAACCCGTTGACGCGGCAGACTCAAGTTGTTCATCCGCCAATCCAAGAACCGGAGCGGCTGGTTCGCGATGGCGCTTGCAATCTCGGGTCGGGCGTATCGCAACGGCAGGACCACGGAAGAACTTTGGGGATGCCGTGCGATCCGGCCCACTATGACAGCTTCGCCGCCGTGGCGTTCCTGGGCGCGGACATGGTTCTCGACGAGGCTGGGGCTGGCGAGCAGTTCCACGTCGATAAAAACCATCCACGTGCCGGTTGCGGCATCGATTGCCGAGTTCCAGGCGGTTCCTCGATGGCGCCTGCTTACAGCAGTCCTACGGATACGGACCGGCGAGCCGCTTGCGTAACGCTCCAGAATCTCCGGAGTGCTGTCGGTACTGGCGCAGTCGGCGACGACGATTTCAAAACGGGCGGCGGGGTGGGATTGCTGCTCGAGGTGCGACAGCGCCATGGGCAGCAGATCAGCCGCATTATGCGCGATAAGGAGCACGGACACATCGACTGAATCCACCTCGAGTACCTCCGCGCCAAGACCTTCGCGGCTGCCGCATTAGGCCGATACCAATGCGCAACTACTTATTTTACAAGCAGATATGAGAGCAGGTCAAGGTCGACGGGCACGCACGGAATGCTGCGGTGGGAATCCGAAGTTATTGGTTTCAGACAACTTGACAGTGGGCAGAGCAGATTGTAGAATAGCGGGAACACGGGATCAGTATACTGAACAGCGAGTGACAGTTATGAGCAAACCCATCAACGACTCTACTCGATGGCGTGATTTCGAGAAGAACGACATCACCCATTCCGCTGCCCATTATCTCATGGCGGTCGACGCCCTTCGCGAGGAGTTTGGGTATGCCCGCGTCACGGATGTCGCCGAGATGCTTGAGGTTTCGCGGGGCGCGGCGTCGATGTCAATTTCTCAATTGAAGAAGCGTGGGTGGATCACCGAGGACCCCCACCGATTTCTTCTTCTGACGGACGAAGGCAGGGCGATGGCGCGCCTCGTGGAGCAGAACTTCCGCATCCTTTCCAAGTTCTTCGAAGAAGTGCTCGGGGTGCAGGGAGATGTCGCGCTGTCTGACGCCTGCAAAATGGAACACCTGATGAGCCTCGAAACCGGTCGTCGCCTTGTGTGGTTGATGCGCTACATTCTGAGCGATGAATCGAGGGCGGCAAAAATACACGAGGTGATGTCAAAATTTCGGCCGGGCTGCGAGTCCGCAGAACATTGCCCCCTGTGCGAAGGGGGAGAATGTCTGACGCCTCCCGGTGAGGAGTGCGAATGGCATGCCGGAAGCCGCCGGCAAAAGCAACGAGACAAGTGAGGTGGGCGAGGCCTGGCATAGTGTGCAGCCTGGCTCACGCGACACTGAAGTATGAGGAGTAGGGGGACACGATGATCGGTGAAGAATGGGGCGAGGTCAATCTGGCGTTGACGGACTGCCGCGCCGGCGACGAGTGCGAAGTCATTGATGTACACGCCGATTCGCAATTGAGCATGCGGCTGCGCGAAATGGGCATGGTTTCCGGAGCGCGGCTGCGGGTGGCCCGGGGCGGCAGCCCGTTGATCCTGGAGATCGGCGAGGCGCGCGTCTGCATGAGGGGAGACGACGCGGCGCGCGTTCGGGTCCGCCTCGCTCCGCCCCTTGAGTTTGCGGAATCGCGTTCGATGCTGGTGCCCGCGCTCGGCGAGACCGATCTCGGCTGATCTGCCTCGTGCGCAGTACGTGCGAACACTGGACGAATTAAGGCCGGGCGAGTCGGGCGTCGTGATGGCGCTCCGCGGGGACGGCGCTATTCATCAGCGCCTTCAGGAGATGGGCGTGATCGAGGGCGCGCAGGTCGAGCTAGTGCGCCTCGCGCCGTTGGGTGATCCCATCGAAATACGGGTCCAGGGCTACCACCTTTCGCTTCGTAAATCGGAAGCCGCGCTCGTCGAGTTGGATTCGTGAAGGTATGGGGACCACGGTCGCGGTCATAGGTAACCCCAACGTCGGCAAGACAACGCTGTTCAATGCGCTGACAGGGCTGTCGCAAGTGACCGGCAACTATCCCGGTGTGACGGTCGAGCGCAAGGTGGGCAAGCTGCGCTTGAACGGCGCCACCGCCGACCTCATCGACCTGCCCGGCACGTACAGCCTGGCCGCGCGCTCGCCGGACGAGATGATCGTCGTCGACGTGCTGCTCGGGCAGCAGCAGGGAGAAAACCCCATCGACGCCGTGCTCGCCGTAGTGGACGCCACCAACCTCGAACGCAACCTGTATTTGGTGTCGCAGTTGCGCGAACTCGGCAAACCGCTGGTGGTCGCGTTGAACATGTGCGACCTTGCCGAGCGGCGCCATATCCGGCTCGATGAGGCGCAACTTGCCCGCGAACTCGGCGTGCCGGTGGTGTGCGTGTGCGCGCACAAGCGCATCGGTATCGAAAAGCTCCGGCAGGCGTTGGCGGCGGCCACGCATGAGCAGCGGCCGCCAAACGGCGTCGGGCCCGAGTTTCCCGAGGCGCTGGTCGCGGAAGTCGACGCCCTGAAGCACGCGCTGAACGATCGAAAGGCTGAGTTGGGACGTGCGGTGCATCGCTTCGAAGCCTTTCGCTTGTTGATTGATCGCGGCGGTTATGTCGAGCAGCGCTTGCGCGACGTGGCCCCGGCCGTCGGGGAGCTGGTGGAAGAGCACCGGAGGAATATCGCCTCGTCCGGATCGCTGGCGGCGCTCGAGGCCCGCAGCCGGTACCGCTGGATTCAACACGTGGTCTCCGCGGGGGTCCGCCGTCCCCCGGTCCGCATTACCACGTTTTCGGACAAACTGGACGCCGTACTGACGCACAAGATCTATGGCGCCGTCATCTTCGCGCTGATCATGGCTGTGGTATTTCAAGCGATCTACGCGTGGGCCGAACCGCTGATGCAACTTACCGAGGCCGCGTGCGCGGCCGTGGGCGGGGCGGCCGGGGCGATGCTTCCCGAGGGCGTCTTGCGAAGTCTGGTTGTCGACGGCATCGTGGCCGGAGTCGGCAGCGTGCTGGTATTTCTTCCTCAGATTCTCATCCTCATGCTGTTTATCGCGCTTCTCGAGGATTGCGGATATATGGCCCGCGCGGCGTTTCTTATGGACAAGCTCCTCAGCCGGTGCGGCCTGTCGGGCCAGTCCTTCATTCCCATGCTCTCGAGCTTTGCGTGCGCGATTCCCGGCATCATGGCCACGCGCACCATCGGCAACAAGCGCGACCGGTTTACCACCATACTGGTCGCGCCGCTCATGAGTTGTTCGGCCCGATTGCCTGTCTACACCATCATGATTGCCGCCTTCATTCCGGATCGAGGACTTTGGCGGCCTGACGGGGTCCTCAACTTGCAGGGTCTCACCCTGTTTGCCATGTACTCGCTGGGGATTGTCGTCGCCGTGCCTGTCGCCTGGCTGTTGAAGCGCACCCTGCTGCGAGGCGAGACGCCCGCGTTTCTTCTCGAACTGCCTTCGTACAAATGGCCGCAGTTTCGCACCGTGTGCCAGAAAGTGTACCGGCAGGGTAAAGAATTCGTAACGCGCGCCGGCACCGTCATTCTCGCGATCAGCATCATCGTGTGGGCACTTGCCTATTTCCCTCGATCGGCGGAAGTAAGCGCGAAGTTTGATGCCGAGCGTGCCCGCCTCGAAGCCTCGGGGTTGCGCGCGGACGATCGGGCGGCGAAACTACAGGAAATCGACGCGCGGGAAAGCGGCGCGCACTTGCGCAACAGCTATTTTGGACGGATGGGCCTCGCGATCGAGCCGCTCGTCCGTCCCCTCGGATGGGACTGGCGCATCGGCATGGCCACCATCGCCTCATTCCCCGCGCGTGAGGTAGTCGTCGCGACGTTGGGTACAATCTTTTACCTGGGCAGCGAGGTGGACGAAACCTCGGAGTCACTGAAGTCCGTGCTTCGCGAAGCCGAACGACCGGAAGGCGGGCGACTGTTCAACATTCCCGTCGCGCTGTCGATTATGGTGTTCTTTGCGTTGTGTTGTCAGTGCGGCGCAACACTCGCGATCATTCGCCGTGAAACGCGGTCGATCCGCTGGCCGGTGTTTACCTTCGCCTACATGACCACGCTCGCCTACACGGCCGCGCTAATCACCTATCAGACAACCATGTGGCTCGGCTGGGGAGGAGCGTGAGATGCAGTCCGTTCTCGTCGCGGCGATTGTTGCCGCGGCCGTAGTCTATCTAGCATGGACGTGGGGCCGCATGCTCTGGGGCAAGTCCGCCGGCTCCTGCGGTTGCGCGGATTGCCCGGCTCGGAGCGAGAAGTCTACGGCCGTCACGCCCAACGAAGATTCGAACTAACCCGGATTTTTCACACCCGCGGGCAATGAAGGATACCACTTCGTGCGGCAGATACCTTTATGCATCGACAGGGAAAACGGGCTGTTGGTGTGAAAAATCCTCACCCGATTGACTTCTATGCTATCTCCTGAGCATTTCTCACCAGTCGCTCCCGTCATCGGGAGCGACGGGTGAGAAATGCGGGCTAAGTCGGACG
>BTUX01000182.1:0-9740 GCA_045863315.1 Candidatus Hydrogenedentota bacterium
CGCGGCTCGACGTGTCGAAAACCATCAATGCCACTTCGGAACGCATTGTGATCAAACGCCACGTGTACGAGGAACTGCAATTGAAGGACTTCATCGAGGGTCTGATTGGGGCACTCCCGAAATCCAAGACGCGGTCAGTCGCGCGCGGGAGCGGCGACCACAAACCGTTCAAACCCCGACCGAAAAGTCCGGTCACGGTCGTGCGGTTTTTCGAACGGATCAATCAGTTCTTGGACGAGAACCATATCGTCATTTGCGATATCGGAGACAGCCTGTTCGGGGCCGCGGACCTCACCATCCAACGGCATACCGAGTTCTTAAGTCCTGCCTACTACACCTCCATGGGCTTCGCCGTGCCCGCGGCCATTGGCGCGCAGATCAACCGGCGCAAGCTGCGCCCGCTTGTGTTCGTCGGGGACGGAGCGTTTCAGATGACGGGCCAGGAGCTTTCCACAATCGTGCGGACGGGGCTTGACCCGATCATATTCGTCCTCAACAACAAGGGGTATACCACGGAACGATACATCGACGATGGGCCCTACAACGATATTCTGAATTGGAACTACCATCGTATGCCCGACCTGTTGGGCAAGGGATGGGGCTGCGAAGTGCATACGGAGCAGGACCTCGAAAAGGCGCTGAGCATCGCCGCCGCCAACAAAGACAGCTACTCGATTATCAACCTGCAGCTTGATGCGTATGATTGTTCGCGCGCCATGGAACGACTCGGCCGACGGCTCGGCAAGAAGGTCAAACGGCCGAAGTCGAAGTCGTGACTCCGCTCAGCCGATGCCCAGTTCCGCCGCCAAATCCAACACCGTAAACCGGCTCCGAATGAAGCGCGCGCGCTTCAATGCCTTGTGATACTCCTCGAGGGGGGCGTTCATGCCCTCCGGTGTCGTTGGGCCGCCGGACGCCTGAATCGCGTGCGCGACCGTCTCCGCCGGCAACAAATCCTTACCTGCGGCTTTGCGAATTGATGCGATATTGTCTCGGAACCGGGCCAGTTCCCCCCGCATTTCGTCTCGACTTCGCGATTTCTGCCGCCATTGCGCCAAGACTTCCGCCGCCACGCGCTCGCCCCAGTCCTCCGTCGCCCATGCGGCGACCTGATCGTCCGTGGGCTGGATTTCAAGCAGCGCATCCAAATCCATCTGCGCCGGTCTAATGCCGAGCACGTTTTCCCAAAGCCCCAGACAGTACAACGTGCCCACACCGACCTGAATTCCATGCAAGTCGTGCGGCGTCCCGTACAGGGCGGCTTTCATGTCAATGTAGTGCGAGATCAGATGTTCACCGCCCGACGCCGGCGAAGACGACCCCGCCACCAACATGGACAGCCCCGACAACAGCAGCGCCTCGAGCGTTATGGCCGCCGCCTCGGCCTCGCCTTTGCCGACGCGTTCCGCGCAGTCGAGGACGTTATCCAGTGCGCCGTCGTAGAATTGCAGCGCATTCTCGTCGTAGTACTCGTCGCGCAGTATGCCGGCCACCCGCCAGTCCGCCCCTGCCGAGCATTTCGAGAGGAAGTCCGCGACGCCCGCCGCGGACA
Organism: Candidatus Hydrogenedentota bacterium; assembly: GCA_045863315.1. Lineage (GTDB taxonomy): Bacteria > Hydrogenedentota > Hydrogenedentia > Hydrogenedentales > SLHB01 > JABWCD01. The sequence goes on from BTUX01000182.1 coordinate 1,553, forward strand.
TGCGTTGCGGCGCGCGCGCCACCACCTCCGGGTCTGCGAACACGGCCCACGCCGGCGTGCACGGCACGGTTCGCTTGAGGCCCCGCACCTTGACTGCGGTGATGCCCGACGTGTAGCCGTTCATGGATGCGGCCGTCGCATACAGCAGCACCGGTATCTTCAGTTTCGTGCCGGCGTGCTTGGCCAAATCGCTCAGCGTGCCCGCGCCGATCGCAACTATGAAATCCCGATCCTTACCCAGTTCAGCCACTTCGTCGCCGAGTTCTTCCGTCGCGTCGAGCGGCGCGGCCGGATACACCTGCTCGCGAATCGACTTGCCGGCGGTCGTCAGCGCCTCGAATACCTTCTCGCCGGCGGCGCCCCGGGTATTCTCGTCCGACACAACGAGGCACGCGCCCCCGCACTCGGCCGCGGCAAACGATCCGAGTGTCGCGGCCGCGTCATGACCGATGTGGCACGTCTTGATGGGGAGATTGGGATTCTCGGCGTAAGCGCGGGCCAGCAGCCGCCCCGGAGTTTTCGCTTCGGCCATCGGATACGTCCGCCTTTCTACGTTATTCGGGTATCGCCGCCCACTGCCTGCAAGAACACCTCCTCCAGCTGCTGGCGCACGGGTTCCAGATGCCGTATTTGCGCCCCGCACTGTTGCGCAATGCAAAACAGATCGCCCGGCCCGCCGTCGTTCGAGAGTTCGATCAAGATCTTTCCATCCTCCGCGAACTCGACCGCATAGCCGCGTTCTTGCAGTTGCCGGGCGAACCCTTCGCCGTCTTCCTTCACTCGGACCGCAAACCGATGCTGTTCGCGCCGGGTCAGTTCCGAGACCATTCCTTGCTGCACGACTCTGCCTTGATTGATGAGGATGACGCGCTCGCACACATGCTCGACGTCCGGCAACAGGTGAGAGCACAAGACGATGCCGACCTGTTTCATCCGCGCGATCTCGCGAATCAAGTCCAGCATGGCGACGCGCCCGAGCGGATCCAATCCGTTCGTGGGCTCGTCGAGAAACAGCAGGCGCGGATCATGCACCAACGCCTGCGCGAGTTTCGCTCGCTGCCGCATCCCCATCGAGTACGTCTCCATCGCCCGGTACCGCTCCTCGCCGAACCCAACGTAGTTCAGCACTTCGTGCGTCCGCTGAAGCGCGTCCTTGTACGGCATCCCGGCAAGCGTCCCACAGTACGAGACAAATGACACGGCGCTCAACTTCGGCGAACTGACGTCCTTTTCGGGCATGTATCCGATGAGCGCCCTCAGTTGGCGATCACCCGTGCCCACGGGCCGGCCGAACAACGATGCGGTCCCGCTTACCGGCTTGCAAAATCCCAACAGCGTCTTCAGCAATGTGCTCTTGCCCGCCCCGTTTGGACCAAGCAACCCGACAACGCCCTCCTCGATGACGAGCGAAACGTCGTCCAGGGCGATCCTCGCGCCGTACTTCACTGTCACCCGATCGACTTCAACGATTCGAGTTCCCTTGCTTACCGACGATCCCGTTTCCATTTGTCGTCCTGCGCCGTTACGTCGCGTGGACGGCGTCGTCCGGCTCAATGTGAATAAGCACGTCCCGGATTCGCGGGTTCGAGTTGCGCACGGCGTCCTTCACGTCGTGCGCCACCCTGTGTCCCTCCCGAACGCTCCGGTCGCCATCCACGATGACATGGAGATCGACGAAGTAGTCAAACCCCATTTTCCGCACCGAGCACTGATCCAAACCCATTACTCCGGGTATCGAGAGCGCGATCGCCCGCACGCCCTGTTCGATTGTGGGATCGGGCGCTATATCCATGACTTCGTTCAACGCCGGGTGCGCAAGACGCACCCCATTGTATCCGATGATTAGACAGGCAAAAAGAGCGGCCCAATCGTCCGCGGCTTCATACCCTTCTCCGCCGACAAGCGCAGCGCCGATGCCGACAAAGGCCGCTGCCGACGTGAGCGCATCGCTTCGGTGGTGCCAGGCGTCAGAGCGCACGGCCGTGCTCTGTATCGCTTGCCCCACGCGGCGCATGACCCGAAACAGCGTTTCCTTCGTGACCACAACCAGTACGAGCACAATGAGCGTAAACGATTCGGGGGCATGGTGCGGCGAACGAATCTCCCGAATGCTCTCCACCGCTATCAGAAAGGCCCCGGCGAGCAGCCCCAACGAAACCACCAGCGCCGCCAGCGGTTCCGCCTTGCCGTGGCCGTACGGGTGATCGTGATCCGCAGGCGCCGACGCGATGACGAGACCGCCCCACACGACAAGCGATTGAAACACGTCGAGGCCCGATTCGATCGCGTCGGCCACGAGTGCATACGAGTTGCCCAATACGCCGGCGACGCCTTTGATCGCCGCCAAGGCCGCGTTAAAAAGCACACCCAACAGCACGAAGCGCGCCCCATACAGGGCCGGATGGTCACGAAATTCGTCGGCCTTAATCATGCTGAGTGCTCGATGGCCGCGCCGTGTTGAGGATGATAACGCCGCGCCGAAACAGGTTCCGACCTATCCAAATCGGCAAGACGCCAAGGAACGCGATCATCAGAATGCGGTCGGCCGTATGGCCGAACGAGTGCTCGCCGAACACCAGCATGAGGCCGCCCCCGACCGCCGCGACGCCGCCCAGTGTCCACAGCGTTCCTCCCAGCGCGAGCAGGAAGGGGCCGCGGGCTCGCCCGACCGGCTCCGGAAGTGAAAGAGGAAGTGGCACGGGCGGCGGTACCCGCCGTTCAATTTGGTCGCGTCGGGCGCTGCGCGCAAGCCGAGCAGCCCATATCATTGCGAACACGAGCACCCCGAGTGCGGCGAGTATGAGCAGCGCCGCTTGCGCTCGTCTTTCCGGCGGTACATCGCCGTGGGCTTCCACCATCGCCCGGACCGTCAGCAAGGGCGCGTCGTAAAACCCGTGCACAAGGACGGCGTACAGAAACCCCTTCCCCATGAGGTGGGCCCGTCGTTGCGGATCGAACTGCGCCCGCCCCACATAATACCCCATGATCACTCCCATGAACGCGTGCGCGGGCACCGCCGTCAGCGCCCTCATCAGGGCGAGGCCCAAACCGCCCTGCATCACGTACATCACGTTCTCGAACGCCGCAAATCCCAGCGACGCCACGACCCCGTATACAACGCCGTCCATGGGTTCGTCGAACGCGCGCTGACGCAGACTGTACCCGCGCAGGACCGCGAGCTTGAAGAATTCCTCCGGAATCGCCGCGTATACGAACCCGACCCAAAGTCCTTGCGCCGCGTAACCGGCCGGCACGCCGACGCAATAATGGAGCGGATACACGATCCCCAGCACCGGCGCGACGATCAGCGCGCCCAAGAAGAATGTGGTCCACAGCACCTTCGGCGGCTCCGGATAGATGTCGCGCAGATGAAAGTACCGGACAAGCAGCAGCGCCGGCGCTACCGCCGCCGCGAAGGACACGTGTGGCAGCATTCATTCCATTCCACAGGGCCCGGTCACAACGCCTGCCTCATGTTTGGTGCGATTGCGCTACTTGGCCAGTTCAATGATCTTGGCTAGGATATTGCTCGGCGCCAGCCCTTGGTGCGACACCTGCTCCTCGATGCCGCCGCCTCCGTCTTTGCAGACACCCATCCGCCCATAGCGGGGGGACAGGTCGCGTTCGAGCAGCCACGTGCCGTATCGCACGCCAAGACCCGTGTTGATGTTCTGGCCTTCCACCACCAATACAAAATGCGTTTCGCCCGCCACCTCGAGCACGTCGTTGTCCGGCACGTTCAACGTGGGCTTGTTGATCAGGCCGACATCGATTCCCATGCCTCGCGCCTGTTCCACGGCGTCGAGCGCACGGTACAGCATTTCGCCGTAGGACACGACGTAACCTCGCGACCCCTTGCGAATGTACTCGTCCTTGCCCGGCACGAACTTGTAACCCCCAGCGGGGTCGAACACCTTCTCGCCGCGTCCGCGGAGAATATAGGGCACCTTCGACCGCGTCGTGAAGACGAACCGAAGGCCGGGATCGTCCCAAATCCGTTCGACGATGGCTTTCAATTGAAGCGCGTCCGCGGCGAAATAAAGCCGATTGTGGTCCTTTTCCCCGAATCCGTTGTTCGCGAAGAAAATGTTCACGCCGAAATGGCAGGTGTTGTCCGCGATCTCGTCGCACCCCGCGTGCGAAAAATGACAGATCACGTTCGCCTCGTTCAGTCGCGCCATCGTTACTTCCGACACAACCATTTCAAGAAATGCCGAGAAAGTGCTGAAGATGCCCTGTTTGCCCTTGGTGAACCCAAAACCCGCCGCGGCGGAAAAGTTGCCGCGTTCCTGCACGCCGCCGTTCACGCACACCTCCGGATGCACCTTGCGGATGACATTAAGGCCGGTTGACCCTTCGAGGTCGCTGTCTATGACCAGAACTTTTGACTTGCGCTCTTCCGGGGCCATGCGTTGGAGGATTCCGTTCACAATATTGCCGAATTCCGAACGGTTGCTGGCGGTCTCGCTCGTGGACCCCGCGTACGTGTGTTTCGTCTTCTCGACCTTCACTCCGTTCAAGTAATCGACCGCCCCCGTTAGCCCGCGCGCGGCGAGATACTGCACGGCGAATTCCTTCTTGATGACGTCGTGCCCCGCGTGGTTCCCCTCGATACCCGGCACGCCCGGCGCCATTACGCGCCGGTTGACGACGGCCACCGGTCCGGGCGTGGAAACGGCGGCCTGCATGCGCGCGTACAGGTCTTCGATGTTCTCGCCCTCGCCCGCCTTCACCGTCAATCCGTGGCCTTCCAGCGTCTTCGCCACGTCGAACCCCGGCAGATAGTCCTTCGGATGCCCTGAAATGGTGACGTTGTTGTCGTCGACGACGACCTTCACATTCAGCTTCTGCGCGACGGCGAACCGCGCCGCCTCCGCATCGTTGCCTTCTTGCTGCGAACCGTCGCTGCCGAAAATAAACACGATCTTATCGGGGTGCGCCTTGGCCACGCCGTTCACGAACGGCCAGAGGTGGCCGAGTCTCCCTGAACTGAACTTCACGCCGATCGAAGGGTCGAGTTCGGGGTGGCCAAACAATCCGTGGCCGTACTCGCGATAGTGCAACAGCTTTTCGAACGGCATCTCTCCGTTGAATGCCGCCATCGCATACTGAATCGCCACGCGATGCCCTGCCTCGTCGAAATTCACGGGATAGATGTTCTCGCTGCCCCGCATGAACGCGTCCGCAATCAGCACTTCCGGCACGATGCTGTATGCGCCGCCCGTGTGCCCCGCGTACCCCTTGATGCCTGCGATGGCCGTGTAAAAGATGATCGTGTCGCGCACAAGCTGTATGTTGGACTGGAGCTGTGTGAGTTGGTCCGCGCTTAATGTTTTCGTCGCGGGGTCTATGGCAATCGGTTTGTACCCGGATACATCAATAGGAAAATTCATGATTCAATCCCCTTCCGTCTAACAGGCAAAGACAAGTAATGAAAGAAGAGCGATACACTCCCCGGCCGGTCCGGCGGAGTATACCATTCATGGAATGAGAAATTCCGCCTCGGACGGGGGAACGCGAGGAGACAACACCATAGTCCTCACCCTGTTCTCGTTTCGGTATGAGGAACGGGCAGCGCCGTGCCCGACGAGCCCGGCGCCGCCGAATAACCGTATCGAAATGGTCTCAGACCACGTCGGGGATTCGCCAGGGCTCCCGCCCTTCGCGCTTCAGGAGCGCGTTCGCCTCGTCGTCATTCTTGAACGTCTCTGTTTCGGCGTCGATGTGAAGCTTGCGCCCTACGCGATATGACGCATTCGCGTAATGGCATAAACTCGTCGACAAGTGGCACTCCGCAATGTCGCCGTTCGGCAGTTCGCGCGACCGAACGCAGTCAATGAAATTGGCGATATGCTCGGCGTTCGCGAAATTGCCGTGCTCGATCCGCTCGGAATGCCCGTACCCCTCGTCGGGTGTAAAGGTTTCCCAGCCGCCTCCGTGCCGGCCGAAATACATGAACTGCTTGCTGCCGTACACCTCGAACCGCGTGCCGCTGAACGGCCAAGTCGGCAGCCTGTCCAGGTCGCGGATTTCCATCGGCGTCTTTTTCATGTACGGCGTCCACAGCGTCTGCTCGTAAACCACCGTGCACTTGTCGAAATCCCAAATCGCCGAGTGCGTGTCCGGCGTCTCCTGATCGTCGTTGAAGAAGTGGATGCCGCCGGACGAATACACCGATTTCGGACAGGTCAGGCCCGTCACCCAGCGCGCAATGTCCACCTGGTGGCACCCGTCGTTTGTGATATCGCCCGCGCCGTAGTCCCAGAACCAGTTCCAGGCGTAATGGAAACGGTTCTCGTTGAACGGCCGTTTCGGCGCCGGGCCCAGCCACAAATCGTAATCCACGCCCTCGGGCGGTTCGCCATCCGGCCGCCTTCCAATAGTGCCGCGCTCCTTGCTGTTCAGGATGCGGACAAAGTGCACGTCGCCCAGCGCGCCGGATGCGATATACTCCTTCGCCTTCCAGCAGTACTCCGCGCTTCGGTTCTGCATGCCGCAGGTGACCACGCGCTTATACTTGCGCGCCGCCTCGATCATCTTACGGCCTTCCCAAATATTGTGACACGTCGGCTTCTCGACGTACACGTCCTTTTCCGCCTGACACGCCCAAATCGTTCCCGGCGCATGCCAGTGGTTCGGCGTGGCGTTCACAATGCCGTGCACTTCCGGGTCGTCCAGCATCCGCCGGAAATCCTGCACGCACTCCGGCCTCTGTCCGCTCGCCTCCTCGACGGCTTTGACGCGGCTGGGGAACAGCCGGCTGTCCGGATCGCACAGGTATTTCAGCGTCACGTCCGGCCGCTTCGCGAACTCGCACGCCAGCCAATTGCCCCGGCCGTGAATCCCCATCACGCCGATGACTACCTTCTCGTTCGCCCCCAACACGTTGATCGAAAACGCCGACCCAGCCGTAGCCGCCGCGGCCACCTTCGCCGTCCGCCCGATAAACTCACGCCGATTGATTGATTCCATCACACACAACCCTCCGCATTTGTACATTCGGCTTGACAGCGCTATCTGCCCCGCGAAAGTCTATACTGACCCGAAGAACTACTTCATTCAAGTCGGGCTCCCTGTAAGTGGCTTTACCAACCCTCCCATATAGAGTGCTCTCATGAGCCCGCAGAGCCGAGTCGCATATTGAGCTCGACTACAATAATGCGAGTTCTACGTTAAGGCTTATCAGAATCGACGTAGCGCTCCTCTGTCGTTGGCTTTTACGGAGCACAAGAGGGATGAGTTCTACCGAAATACAACTTTCTTCTTCGCGTTTCCGCAGGCGCGGCAGTTGCCGCAGGCCTTGATTTTCTCGGTCACCAGGTCGACTTCGATTTGGCCGGTGATGATGAGGTCGCCGTCTTCCGTGCGGATTTCGGCGGCCGCGCAGGGATCGTCTTTACCGCCGGGTTCCTTGCCCGTCAGGACCTCGAGGACGGATTCGATGGCGAAGAAATGCTTGAGACTGAGGAACTCTTCCAGTTCGTCCTCAATTGGATGGTCGGCGAGGAACCGATCGGAGTTGTAGGCCAGAATCTCGTCGGCGGTCCAACCCTTGAACCACTCGATCAGCAGATTGCCGGCGCCCACGCCCTGCCCACAGGTGCGCTTCGAGAAAAAGTAGTCCTTCAGCCGATCCCGTTCGTCCAGCCTGACTTCAATAATCTCCGTTACGTCACTGCACGGCATGGGCTTTGTGCGCTTCTTCCACTTTCGCGGCAAACACGAAATCGCTCTCGGTCAGCCCGTCAATCTTGTGCGTCCAGATGGACACCTTCGTCTTGCCCCACGTCGTCAGAATATCGGGATGATGGTTCTGCTCTTCCGCGATCTCGCCGACCCTGTTCGTGAACGCCAGCGCCTCCACGAAATTCTTGAACTTGTATTCCTTTTCCAGATGGTGTTCGTCCACGCACACCCAGTCGTGGCCGAGCAGTTTCAACAACCCCGCCAGTTGCTCTCCCTTCAAGGGAGGCACACCCCCTCGGCACGGGATACAGTCCTTCTTCGCAAGTTCGCTGCTCATGGCATCTGCCTTTATACGTCGAACACGGGCTGCGGCCGTTCGTACCAGATGTTCAAATCAGACTCCGAATTGAGGCTCACCGGCCCCAGTCGGACCGAATACGGCTCCTCGCCCTGTGCGTAGTAGGTCACCTTCACCTCTTCGATGTCCCAGTCTCCGTTTTCC
>BTUX01000183.1:0-9724 GCA_045863315.1 Candidatus Hydrogenedentota bacterium
AATGCTCAGGAAATGGCATAGAAGTCAATCGGGTGAGGATTTTTCACACCAACAGCCCGTTTTCCCAGTCGCTGCATAAAGGTATGTGCCGCACGAAGTTGTATCCATCATTGCCCGCGGGTGTGAAAAATCCGGACTAGCCCCAAGTGTGGCTACGTTTTTTCATCGAAATCGGCCGGCAGGTTCGCGCTGGGGACGATATCAAATATTTATCAGGCATGAGTTATTTCTGCACTGTCTGGCGTTTTTTTCATGTTACGCAGAATGCAGAACTTCCGCCAGATAAAGTTTAACCATATATATATCAATGTGTTACGATAGCAATCCTGTTTTGGCAAGATTCTTGCTGTTCTCCTGTTGCCATCTCTTCCGCGGGGAAGACCCCGTTCAGATGATGGAATTCTGTAAGGCATTTTCAATTAGCTGCTTCTCCTCGGTGCCCAGAGTGCACGGGTGCAGTGTGTTCATTGACAGGGGCCGGCGGAGAGACGCAATCGAGATCTTTTCTTGGCGCTAAACCGCCTATTTGGCAGCGCCGGACACCGCAAACTAGCTCAGGGAGCCGCGGCGGCCGGCAAGGAGTGGTGGATTGTCTGAGGTTCGGTCGATACATCTGCTTCAAGTCGCGGGTGCTTTCGCGCTTCTCGCGGCCTTATCCGGCGCCGGTTTTGCCGCCCTCACAGCGCCTCTGATCGCGCAGCAGCATTCCGGTAGGTTGGTTGAAGGCTCGCCCGCGCAGGCCGCGTCGGGCGAATCCGTGTCGGACACGCTGACAAAGGACGAATTTCTGGAAGCCCTGTACAGCACATCGAAAAGCCCCCAGACCTACCCGGACGCCTATGACACCGTGTATGGCGATGCGATCGATTTCTCCGATGCGCGCAGCGCCGATTTTGAATACTTGACCTCTACGCTGTCCGAAGTGGATGAGGTGAATGCGCGGCTGATCTCATCGGATACGAAGGGAATTACGGTGGTCCCGGAGCCTTCCTCCGTCGTGTTGATGGGCGCGGGACTGGCCGCGTTGAGCGTATTGCGCCGCCGGTTTCGGCGCACCTGACAAAACCAAGATCCTGATTCGCCCGCGATTCCGAGCACGCGGCGAGTCCGGCTAAGAGGGCGGAGTTCCCGCCGGGCCAATATCACCCCCGCGATCGGCCTGCGGAACCCCGCCCTTCCCTATTCCAGCAGCGTCCGCATCGATTCCGTCAACACCTTTTCGACGGAAGGGGCGGTTCGCGACACGTACACCGCGGTTTCGTACCCGCCTTGACCATACGAGATTTCGGTCCCGATGTAACCGGGGCCGTATTCGCCGTAGGCCGCCATGCAGACCGTCGCGTCCGGACGCATTTGCTGCGCCGCGAGTTGATACTCCACGAATAGTTCTCCCGGCATGTGCAGGATTCGCGCATCACCCAGCCTGAGCATCGAGAGCGTTGTCCCTCGACCTTGCGCGTAGCGTCGGCGCAATGCCAGTTCGCGGGCGGCGTTGGCGCGCGCCCGCGCGTCGGCGTTGGCGTCGGCGAGCACCGCCTGTTCGTGCTCCACGGACACCTCTTCCCGCAACGGAAGCTTCACGTCCAGCGCCTTCCATTCGATCTCGCCGGCCGTGATCGGTCTCTTATCAGTCGCCGTCCACGCTTTGATCATGCCGTCGGCAAGGCGGCCCGCCAGCGCCGGACGATTCATGGGGTTGCCGTCGTTGAACTTACCGGCCGTCACGTTTCCGCTCGCGCCGTTGAAGTGGATGACGGGGATGCGCTCGAGCGAGTCCTCCAACATGTGGCGCGCCATTCCGACAAAATCGGCGGAAACATGGCCAAATCCATAGTAACTTTGCGGGTGCGTCGCGTAATAGGTGAGCACCGCCACCGCCGTTTCGCCATCCCAAAAACTGACTGCCTTCACGACGGGATCAATCGTGCCGACGGGTTGTGCGCGGGCTTCCGGGTCGCGCGTGGCCGACCAGCGAATCCACTTCACTTGCCCGTCCGGTCCCAACACGCGGCGGTTCGACGCGACGTCCACCACTACGGCTTGACCAACGCCAATGTGGGTCACGGCGCGTTTGTTCTCCAGGGACTCCGCCGCGGCTGCCGCGGAGCGCTCGATGGCGTCCTTTGCGAATCCGACGTCAAACATAGCGCCGGCCATGCCGTGCGCGGCCAGGAGTTCTTCGGACGTGAAATCGGCGAACGGCGCGTCATGCTGATGGAGCGTGTGGACCGCAACGCGTTCCGCGGACGTTTCGCATGCGGCCGCCAGCGCCTCGCGCCAGGCGTCGTGCGCCGCATTTGCAACACCCACCCAGTCGACCGCGAGCAGCACGATCGGCCGCCGGTCTCTCGGGAAAAGCACGATCCCCCGCGCCCAAAGCGGATCGTCGATTTCGCGAACCGGCATGACCGCGCCGCCGCACAGCGGCGATCCTTTCGGAGGGGTCACGTCAATCTTGAATGTCGCGACGTGCAAGTCTTGAGCGACGGCAACGGCGCAACACGCAACGAAAAACAACACCCGCGCTGGAACTGCACCAAACGTCATGCCGCTTCTTTCTCGTAGGATTCGGGATGCGACTCCTTCGTTCCAACATATTCGGCTGGATTCTCGAGGAACTCCCGGATCGCCTGCAGGAACTTGGGATCGCTCAGCGTGGACAGATGGTTTCCCCCTTCGATGTACACGGCTTTATGGTTCGCCATCACGCCGGTCATGCGGTCCACGCCGCGGCGCAACGGGTCTTTGGTGCCCACAACGGACAATACCGGGACCGTATTCGCCCGCAATTGCTCTTCGGTGATCGCGAGATCGCCGAGGCTGCGAAACACGGCCGCCAGTGCGGTCGTATCGTTCGTGAGCGACAGCATGAAGTTGAGGTACCGGACACGTCTTCCCCGTGGCGCTTCACCCGGCGGTGAGATAGCCGTCATCAACGGCCCGAAACCGTTTCCGCTTTCGAGCGATTTTGCGATCATTTCACGCAGACCCGGTTCCTCGCCCGGGTCCGCCCAGCCCGCGCCGCAGGCCGCCGCGCACACCAGCCGATCCGGGTGCATCGTCACGAGTTTCAGGGTGACAAAGCAGCCCATGGAATACCCCACGACACGCGCCTTCTCGATTCCGAGATGGTCCATCAGTCGCACGATGTCTTCGCAAAACTGTGTGCCGTACTTTTCCTTCTCGTGCGGCTTGTCGCTGAGCCCGTGGCCGCGATTATCCAGTGCGATGACCTTGTAGTGGCGCGCCAGGGCCTCGGTGATGCCGGGGGCGCGCCAGTTGACGTCCGCATTGGCCGCGACGCCGTGGACCAGAATGACCGGTTCGCCTTCCCCTTCCACCGTGTAGTGAATCCTGATCCCGTTCGAGTCAAAGAACTCCCCGACCGTGCGCTTCGTGATCTGGCGAAACACGAAGCCCGCGCCGAACAGCCCCAGGACCATGACCACGACTGCCAGGACGAGGAGTGTACGCTTCATGGCGCGCTTGCCTCAGTCTTTTTTCTTCGCCGATGCCAATGAGTCGAGGCCTGCCTTCGCGGCGCGTTGCACCGCGTCGGATTCTCCGCTGCTAAGCGACCGGTAGATTCTTTCCGCCGACTGCTTCTCACCCGCCTTGGCAAAGTCTTCCGCGCAGGTCAACAACGCGTTGGCGACCGCATCCGCATGGCGTTTGCCGGCCCGACGTTTTGCCGCATTCAAGGCCTTGACCGCCTTGTCGCCCCCGATATCCCCCAACGCGCAGATCGCGGCATCGGCGAGTTCCTCGTCTTTTGACGACGTGTACTTCGCGATCGCGTTTACCGCCTCGTCCACCCCGCGCACTCCCAACGAATTGATGATTCCGACTTTCGCCTTGCCCTGCGCCTTCGACAGCGCCCCCAGCAGCGCCTTGTCCGCTTCGGGGCCGGGAATGCGTTCGAGCGCGTATCGCGCGTAGTCGGACAGTTCCTCGGATGTGAGCTGGGCCGCGATTCCCGGCACGTTCTCCGGTCCTCCGCACAGTGCAAGCTGGCGGCAGGCGAACTGCTTAGCGTCCGGAGTCGCGTCAGAAGTCAGTAACTCCGTGAGCGACGCCGCTACGGCCGCTCGGCGATCGGGGCTGCCGAGACTGCCGCGCACGATGTCTTCGACGTTCGACAAGGGCGCCGTGCTCTCGCCGAACTTGTACGTTCTCACCTTCGCCATAGCGTCTTCCTGCGGTCCCGCCGACGCCGGCGCCGAGAGCAGTGCGGCAATGACGGCCACGCCAACACACGATTTGTCGATTTTCATAGTCTTTCCCATCTCCGGACAGTCGTCCCTATAATTATGCGCCACGGTTCCGTAATTCGTTCTGCAAGTCGTCGTTCACAATTCCCTACACGTGCCACGGCGAGCGCATCGCCCGCGCGTACTTCCGCGTCGCCTCGGGGTCGTTCGGAAAGGTTTCCGTCACCGGGTCCCACACGATTTTGCGTTCGAGCTGCATAGCGATGTTGCCCAGCAGACCGATGCTGATGGCGCGGTGGGCGGGCTCCACCGGGGCCACCGTCTGTTCGCGGCTGCGAACGCAGTCAAAGAAGTTCTTCGCGTGGTTCTCGCTCTTGGTGAGCCGCACCTCGTTCGGCCCGATTTCGGAATCCAGGATGTTCGCGGGCTCGGACGAGAGCCGGTTGCCGCGATCGACGTAGATCATGCCTTTCGTGCCTTCGAACCGCGTGCCCATCGGAAACAGGTTCGAGACCAGCATCTTGAACCCCTTCGGCGCGACAGGGCTTGCGCCCGGCGCGTATATGCACTCGAAAAAATAACTCGTCGCGGCGTTCCAGAGACCGTCTTTCGGATAAATCCCGCGTCCTTCAACCGAGATCGGCCCGGTGTACTCCGTGCCCATGCCCCAGTTTGCGATGTCGCCGTGATGTCCCACCCAGTCCGTCAATTGACCGCCCGAATAATCGAGAATCCAGCGGAAGTTCCAATGGCATCGCTTCTCGGTGTACGGCGCCCACGGCGCGGGCCCGAGCCACATGTCGTAATCGAACCCGTCCGGGACCGGCATTTCGGGTTGTGTTTCAATCGTGCTGCCCGTGGGCAGGCCGACCTTCACCGTGTGCACCTCGCCGATGCGGCCATTGCGCACCAGTTCGCACGCCTTGTGGAAGTGCGCCTGCGAGCGCTGCCAGCTACCCGTCTGCCACACAATTCCGTACCGTTTCACCGCCTCGACGATTTTCTTGCTTTCGTACAGCGTCAGCGCCAGGGGTTTTTCCCCGTACACATCGAGTCCCTTCTGCGCAGCCATAATGGAAGGTATGGAGTGCCAGTGGTCCGGCAGCGCGAGGGAAACCGCATCGAGGTCGTCGCGATCGAGCACCTCGCGGAAATCGTTATACGCCTTGCAATCGCTGTTGCCGTAGGTCTTGTCGACGATGCCTTTGGCGTTGTCGCGGTGTCCCCGATCGACGTCGCATACCGCGACAATCTGCGCTTCCGGAAACTTCAGGAAACCCTGCATGTTGCCGGTGCCCTGGCTTCCCACGCCGATACACCCCATAACGATGCGATTGCTCGGCGCCACCGTTCCGTCGGCTCCCAACGCCGACGCCGGAATGATAGTCGGCGCCGCCACAGCGGCCGCGACCTTGCCCGAACGCTTCAGAAACTCGCGCCGACCAATGCCTGCCTCCATGCAGGCCTTGGCAACACCGGATTCACCCTGGTCCATATGCGATTCCTCCCCATGGTTCGTTCTATCAAGGCTCCTCGATTCTCAAAATCCACCCGTCTTCAGCGAATCCCATAGCGACATCGCCAAGATAGGGTCCAAACAACCCATTCCGGAACGATTTCAAAAACGGGATTTACAACAAAAAGTCCTTCATGGACGATATCAGCGACTTGCCGCAGACCCGCGTCTCGGGCTGCTTCCTGAAACGATGCGCTCCCGTGTGGTCCTTGAGCACCTTCATCGTCCTTCCGTCTGAATCGGCGAACCACCGCGACGTCGCTTCCCGGCCTGCGCCGATCGCCCGGCAGCGCCGATCGCCAACCCAACGTCTGCCGCGTTTGACGCCGTTCTTGACCTAACCGTTGTCCGGACCATTCTTTCAATCCAAGATCGAGAATCCAGGCTCATCTGCTTGCGGTTTCCCGTCGTTCCGGCAGCAGCCACTGTTCATTGTTCAACGATTGCATGAATGCCAGCAAATCCAACAATTCCTGTTGCGTGAGGTGGGCTTCGAGCCCTTCCGGCATGACGGAGACCGTAGCCTGTGTCATCGACACAATATCGGACCTCGGTATACGGGACTCCGCGTCGGCGGCGGTCCGCAGCGTGATGGCCTCGGTCGTCTGATCGCCGATCACGCCCACGAATACCTGGGTGCCGCCGAACTCGGGGTCGCGCGCCTCGATCCGGAACGGCTCGTACCCGGGAACGAAGCTGGCGCTCGGGAACAGGACCGCCTCCAACAGATCGTGGCCGGATCGAATGGTGCCGATGGTCGTCAGGTCGGGCCCGAGCGTTCCCCCTTCCTGGCCGACTGCATGGCAGGTTGAACAGGCCAGTTTTTCGTTGAAGAACAACTGACGGCCGCGTCCCACGTCGCCCGTTGCCAACAGGGGTTCGAGCTTTGCCAACTTCTCGAGCCGCGCGGCGGCGTCGGCTTCCGCCATCGCGCGCAGGGGCGCCGCCGCCGTCTTCACCGTGGCGGGAAAAGTTTCGAACAACGCGTCCAGGCCGCCCGGTATCTGATTCGGGCTGATGGCCGCGGTAGACAGGCTCTTGACGAGTTCCAGTCCCACGCCCGCATCGTTGCCGCCCTTGAACGCATCCAACAGGGCGGGGAACGTCAACGCATCGGCCTTGGCCAGATACGCAGACGCCAACAGCCGCAGTTGCGCCGGATTCAGTTTCGCCTTTCCAATGACCTTTCCGCTTTCCAGGCGCACCGCCGGATCGACGTGCCCGAGGTTTTCGAGGAGAATTTTCAATCGCGCATCCGAAAGGTCCGGTTGCCTTGCAACGAGGGTCCCCAGCGCGTTCACGCGCAGCGCTGCCGGTTGGCTCGCGTCGTCGGCGATATTCAGCAGCCGTTCGTCGAATTGCGCAAGGTTCCGCGAACGCACTACAGAGGCCGCGCCCCAGCGCGTCGCCTCGTCAGGCGAATCCAGCGCTGTCCCAATCGACGCAATCCAGGATTCGGGCAGCGGATTCACGCTCGATTTCTCAATCACGTCCAACAGAAAAATCTTTCGCGGGGCATCGACCGATTCGTCCCTCATCATCCGGGCAACGAGTTCCTCCGTATGCGTTTCCCGCGAGAGCGCCAGCAATACCTCCCGCAAGGTTTCGGCGCGATCGGCCGCGAAAGCCGTGTCGCGCAATCGAGTTTCGACAAAGGCCAGTATCGCGCCGGACCATTCCGGATGCCGCGAGGCCACCCATAGCCCGGTCCGGCGCAAGTCGTCGTCCTCTGCTTTGAGGAATGCCACCACATGTCGTTCCGTTAACGCCGGGCTCTCGAGTTGGTCCAACGCAATCAGCGCGGCTTTGCGCGCCGCCGGGTTGTCGCCTTCAAGCGCCTCGACGAGTGGCGCTTGTTCGTTTATCTCGATCAGCGCGAAGATAATCGAATGTTCGAGGAAGCGGTCGTTGCCGGAAGCGCATGCCGCCAACAGCGCGGGAACCGCGGACTTGTCCTTCATTCTTCCCAACGTGGCCGCGGCCGCGCGTCGAACGCGCGCGTCAGAATCGTTCAGCAGGGGGGTGATTTCGACGGTCAATCCGGAATTGCCCAAAACGCCTGCAAGATACGCGGCATTTTGACGCACCGCGGGCGATTCGTCGCGCAAGGCTTCGTTGATTCGTTTCCACGCCCGCCCGCCGCCGATTTGCGCCAGCGCGCGGACCGCCGTCACCCGTGTCTCGGGATTCTCCGCGTTATTGCAGAGTCTCACCAACGGCCTCACGGCGTCCTCGCCCGATTCCACCAACCGTTCGAACGCGTGGTCGCGCACGAGCGGACGCGGATCGTCGAGCAGTGCCGCGAGTTTCGACGTGCGCAACTGATCGATATGGAGTCCTGCTCCCCACGCGTCGTCGACCGCCGGGGCGTCCTTTTTGCGAATTCGGTAAATCGCCCCTCGCATCTCGGGTTTCGCGACGCGCGAGATCGGGCATGCGTCCACATACCAGCCTCCCGTATCGGATACCAGCAAGGAACCGTCGGCGTCTTCAATCACATCGGTCGGGTGAAAATCCGGGTCGCTTGACGTCATGAAGTCCGAATCGTCGCTCGAATAGGTTGAGCCGTTCGGCGACAGTCTGTGGCGCTGTACCCGATGCGGGTTGAACTGCGCGCTGAACAGGTTTCCGCGATACTCGTCGCCGAAGGCCGTTCCGCGGTATACCATCAGGCCGGACGGCGCAATGCGCGAAAAGTGGGTCAGACTGGGGAGTAAATCGCCCGTGCGTACAAATTCGCCGACCACTTCGTGCGGTTTGGGATAGACGCCGCCTTCCACCCAATGATTCAGCGCGTCCCGCTGCCCGTTGCGCGGATCGGTGAAGTACGTCATCGTGCCGATCAGGTCGGCTGAATCAGTCCAGACCAGTTCGACGGGGTTGTCAAAGCCGCCGCCGCAAAAACGTTCGAGCAGCGAACCGTCGGGCTTGCACCGCCAAATCCGCGCCGCCATCCCCTCGAGCGTCTCGCCCTCTTTCGTCGCAATCTTGTACCCGTGACGGCCGTGGGTCAGGTACATGTATCCGTCGGGACCCAGAAACGGGCCGTGAAGGCTCGCTGTGTTTAGCACGTTCCATCCCGTGAGAATTACGTCGCGCAGCTCCGCTACGCCGTCGTCGTCCGTATCTTCAAACCGAAAGAAATCGGGCGGCGAAGCCACGTAGAGCGCACCCCGATACCACAGAACACCCATTGGCAAGCTCAGGGTGCTGGCAAACAGCGTGCGCGTGTCGAATACGCCATCGTGATCCATGTCCTCCAACATCAGGATCGTGCATTCCGGATGCGCCGGCATGTCCTTGCCCTTGATGTCCTTGCCCGACGACTCGGCGATGAACAGCCGGCCGGCGTGATCAAACGCCATGAACATGGGATACGAGGAGAGATTGGGGTCCGCTGCGACCATGACCTCGAAGCCGTCGGGCACGTGGATGCTTGCAAGGCCGCGGGGCTGCTGCGCCAAGGCCTGGAGTCCGCACGTCAATAAGGCCAAAGCAAGCCACACTATCGGTCGCATGCACATAGTGTAGGTCATTTCAGTTTCCTCGTGGCCTGTTGTTGGCCCTATGGTGTACACGTCAAAAGAATCCTGCGTTTTTCATGAGCAGCCGCGACCAGGTCGTTGCAGACCCCGGTCGTGTCACCCCGAACTGCATTCGTGTACTTGCGGATCGCAGTCGCGTCCATGCGGACTGCACACTTGTCGTTGGGAATTGCATCGGTGTCCATGCAAACTGCGTTCGTATGCCTGTGAACCGCGTCCGTCCCGTTACTAGCCGCACTCGGGTGATTGAGGACCATACACTTGTCTTTGTGGACCGCACACTTGTCCTTGTGGACCGCACACTTGTCCTTGCGGACCGCACACTTGTCCTTCGGACCGCACACTTGTCCTTCGGGCCGCCCACTTGTCCTTGCGGAGTGCCCACTTGTCCTTCGGAGTGCCCACTTGTCCTTGCGGACTGCACACTTGTCCTTGCGGACTGCCCACTTGTC
>BTUX01000184.1:0-9702 GCA_045863315.1 Candidatus Hydrogenedentota bacterium
TCCCGATGACGGGAGCGACTGGTGAGAAATGCTCAGGAGATAGCATAGAAGTCAATCGGGTGAGGATTTTTCACACCGACAGCCCGTTTTCCCTGTCGCTGCATAAAGGTATGTGCCGCGCGAAGTTGTATCCTTCATTGCCCGCGGGTGTGAAAAATCCGGGCTATACGCACGAGCGGATCGGGCATGGCGTTCGAGTCCTGCGCGGATCGCGTTCCGTCCAACACATTGCGGGTCCCCCTTCCGAAAAAACGTCCCTTACGACGCAAAGCTACGACTCGCTGAGAAAACTTCACCCGTCCATCCCGGATACGTTACGCTTTTCCGCGATGCTCATTCTTTTCACCGGCGTCGGGGAGATACGATGCTGAGCCTGATAGGTCTGCTTGCAGGGCTTGGACTGCTCATCGTTCTTACGATGAGGGGTGTGGAGTTGCTGGTGGCGGCGCCGATGTGCGCCTTGCTGGTAGCGGTAACCAGCGGGTTTGCATTGTTCCCTCAGGTGGCGGTGGAAGGCGCGCCTGATTTCGTCACCGCCTACATGAGCGGATTCACCGGATTCTTCCAGACCTGGTTCTTCATGTTTCTGCTCGGCTCTATTTTCGGCAAGCTGATGGAGAGCAGTGGAGCGGCAGACAGTGTCGCGAGTCGGATCGTGGGCAAGCTCGGGTCTGGGCACGCCGTGGCGGCCGTGGTGATCGCGTGTGCTGTGTTGACATATGGCGGTGTAAGTTTGTTCGTCGTCGCATTCTCCGTGTATCCGATGGCGCTCAGTCTGTTTCGAGCCGCTGACCTTCCTCGCCGCTTTGTTCCCGCTTCACTGGGGTTCGGTTCGGTCACATTTACGATGACCTCGGCGGGATCGCCGGAGATTCAGAACTGGATTCCGACCAAATACCTTGGCACCACGCCATATGCTGCCTGGGAAGTCAGCGTCGTTGTGGCCGCGGCGATGGCGTTAGGCGGATACGCATGGTTGATGTGGATGGTGCGGCGCGCCCGGGAGCGCGGCGAACGATTCACGGCATATACACACGACCCGCGCGCCGAACGGCGCGAACTGCCCGCGGTCTGGCGCGGCACCGTCCCGTTACTGGCTGTGCTTGCAGTGTCCTTTCTCCTACACGAACGCCTTAAGGAATCCGCACTGATCGTCGCCTTGGGTGCCGGGGTGCTGGCCGGGCTGATCCTGAACGCGCGGTTCCTGACCCGGGCCGGGCTGGCGGAGATTGCGACCAGTGGCGCGCTGGGCGCGCTCGTTGCGCTTGCCAACACTGCGGCGGTCGTCGGGTTCGGCGGTGTCGCCAAGTTGACCGCGGGATTCCAGGCGGCCGTTGACACAATGACGCAACTGCCCGGCGAGCCCTTGGTGGGCGCGGCGCTTGCCGTCAGCATCATCGCAGGGCTTACCGGCTCCGCGTCCGGCGGACAAACCATTGCCCTGCCTCTGATCGGCCCTCACTACATCGACATGGGCGTCGACCCCGACGCGCTTCACAGGGTCGTGGCGATTTCGTCCGGCGCATTGGACACGCTGCCTCACAATGGTTACGTCGTTACGACGTTACGGGCGATCTGCAGGGAATCATATGGGGCGGCATACCCCGCCTTCGGAGCACTGACGGTCGTCGTCCCGGCCGTGGGCGCCTGTCTCGCCATTGCTCTGCTGGTCCTCTGGCCGGCCTGACCGGTAGGCCGACCGGATAAGCCAACCCGCCGCCCTGAATTCCGATGCGGCAACCGATTCGGGCAACGACTATTGGCCGATCATCGCAACGGAAGAGATCAGATGGGAAAGGACTCAGGCCCACTCTCTTCCACTAAGAATATGAATCCGGGCCGTAAGCGTCCCCTTCGCTTACATTCGTTCCGCGCGGCGGCAGAGAGTATAATCCTTCCCTGATCGATCCGGTGTGAAGGTTGCCAAAGGTCTGTCCGTCCAAGTCTCGCAGCGAGGGCGGATCAAATTCGAGCAGGGAGACTCGCCCATGAACCGTACTGCTGTGCCGTTTCTTTCGCTGTTCCTGGCATCGCTCCTACTCGGGTCCGCCGACGTGTCGGCGCATCCCGGCCACCCCCATGAACCGACGTCGCGACTGCATTCGGATGCGGCCGACCGCGGGCATGATTTCGGGCGAGACGGGCAGGTTTCGCTCGCCCAAGCGGAAGTGCGTGATGCGGCAACCGGCGTGCCGGCCGTAAGCGGTCAGGGAGACCTGACGTTTAGAGTGCTGTATACGAGCAGCCATCTGCCGGCGGAGGCGGCGGATGCCGCCGTGCTGACGCGGGCGCACGGCGGGTTCGCGGTAGATCGACGACCGGGCAAGGGCGAAATCTACTTTGCGCTGCCCGGCGCAGGCATCATCGAAATCGGCGCAGACCTCTCCCAAACGAGGCTGATTGCCACACCGCCGGAAATGAAAGACACAAACATGCACAACACGTCCATCTGGTACGCGACGGACGGCACGCCCTATCTGGTATTTCCGGGGAACGACATCGGGAAGGTATTTACGACGACCATCGAGGGGGAACTCGTCAATATACTCGGAGCGCCAACGCCAGGTGACAATCTCGATGAACCCGTAGTGACGGTTTACTTCAATGAAAACAAGAAATTCGTGCCAACAGACGTGGACGAATTGGGAGGACTTTACTACATTACGACGGGCTACTCCGATCTTGACTATGTGTTGACGGCCAAAATCGCCGGCAACAAGCCGATGACCATAACTTGGAACGATCTGGCATTTGGCGGGCGGGGCTCGGGGGCTGGACAGTTCGGGACTGGCCACGGCATAACCATCACTCCGGATCGAAGCCGAGTTTCCGTTGCAGACCGACCGAACGCCGAGATTGACCGTTTCACGCGCTACGGCCATTATCGCGATACAGTGAAACTCCCCGAGGGATCGTTCCCCTGCGACATCGATTACGTCGACGAGTACGCCGTCGTCGGGTGTTTGCACGGTCCGGACCGCAGCAAAGGCGCACCGATTTACATTCTGAAGGGTGACGAACTAGTCTCCACGATCATGCCGAAGGAAGAACTTGGATTGGCCAATTTCACACACATTCACAACGCGGTCGGGGTGAAAATCGACGGCCGGCTCCATATTATCGCCCAGGCATGGAACCCCGGTGATTTCGCCATACTGGAGCAGGTCGCGCCATAATATGGGACCTCGCGGGACGGCGCAAACATGGCGGGCGTCTTCGTGCACTTCCACGCTTGTTTCGCGTCGTCCTGAGCACGGTTTAACTTTCGTCGGCGGGAATTGCACAAGACACCGCGGCGCGCTTCACGGACGCGCTCGACGCTGTCGCCAATCCCGATATTCGGCAGGCGCTGGAAATTGTATTCATCGAATGACCCCTACTCGGAGGCCTTGGTGGGGAACAGCGAGGGGCGATGGTTCGCGATTTCCCGGGCAAGTTCCTCCCCGGGATTCACAAAGGTATCCAGTTCGACGCGACGGTACTGCCGGTCATGAAGCTGCTTGTATCGGCCGTCGAGCGAGATCAACTCGTCGTGCGTACCGCGTTCGACAATTTCACCGTTTTCAAGCACAAGAATCTGGTCTGCGCTGCGAATCGTGGACAGCCGGTGCGCGATGA
The DNA here is from genome assembly GCA_045863315.1 of Candidatus Hydrogenedentota bacterium. GTDB lineage: Bacteria > Hydrogenedentota > Hydrogenedentia > Hydrogenedentales > SLHB01 > JABWCD01. The sequence continues at coordinate 3,619 of BTUX01000184.1, forward strand.
CGAACGTCGTACGGCCCGCGCGCAGCGCGCGCAGACCGTCCTGAATCATCGCTTCGCTCTCGCTGTCCAGACTCGACGTCGCCTCGTCGAGAATCAGTATGCTGGGATTCGCAAGTATGGCCCGGGCAATCGCCACACGCTGGCGCTGCCCCCCGGAAAGGCGGACGCCGCGCTCCCCGACTATCGTGTCATACCCCTTTTCAAATTCTTCGATGAATTCGTCGCAGTGCGCGATGCGGCTGACCGCTATCACTTCCTCGATCGACGCGCGCGGCTTCGAGAACCGAATGTTGTCGGCTATCGTGCCGTCAAAAAGGAAATTGTCCTGCATGACGATGCCGAGGTGATTACGATAATCGCGAAGCCTGATATCGCCGAGTTCCCTGTGGTCGATGAGAATGCGGCCCGACTTCGGCCGGTTAAAGGCCATCACGAGGGAGATGAGCGTGCTCTTGCCCGAGCCGCTTGATCCGACCAAGGCGGTGGTCGTCCCGGCCGGGGCGTGAAAGGTCACGCCTTTCAACACGGGCGTATCCGGCTCGTACTCGAACCACACGTCCTCGAAGACCACGTCCCCACGAATCGGGTCAAGCGCGCCTTTCCCTGCCTCGTCCTCGTCTTCGGTGCGAAGATTCATGATTTCGTTGATGCGGTCGAGGCCCGCAAACGCGTCGGTAATCTGAGTTCCGATGGAAGCAATTTCGACCACGGGAACGGCGATCAATCCCACACAGAACACATACAGCCCCACTTCTCCCAGCGTCATCGAACCGCTCAGCAGCGCGTGGCCGCCGAAGTAGATCATCATCACGCTGATGGTGCCCATCGTCACGATTGACACCGCCGTCGTCCCCGATACGCCGACCATCGATTTCTTGATGTTTCGAAACAGTCGATGCACGCCTCGCGTGAACACCAGATGTTCTCGTCCTTCCGCGGTATAGGCTTTCACAATACGAATGCCGCCGAGCGTTTCGCCGAGCCGCCCGGTGACTTCCGCATTGATTTGCCCTCGCTCGCGAAATGTCGGACGCAGCCAACGGAACGTTACGGCCATGTACAGGCCAAATACGGCAAGCGTCAGCAGGGTGAGGGACGTCAGCTTCCAGTTCAGCCAGAACAGGATTGCCAACGCGGCGAGCGCTGTGATGCTCCCCCCGACTAATTGCACTATACCGGTTCCGACCAGGTTTCGAATACCCTCCGCGTCGGTCATGATGCGCGAAATGAGCACTCCGGTCTGCGTCGTGTCAAAATACCGGATCGGGAGGCGGGTGACGTGTTCCTGCACTCGCCGGCGCATATCGGTAATCGCCTTTTGCGCGGCCACGCCGATGACCAGGGACAGCGAAAACGAGGTCAAAGCCTGAATGAGCGTTGCAACTCCAATCGCAACGGCCACGGGCATGAGGTACTGGGGTTGCCGCAGTCCGACTACGTCGTCGATCACGAATTTCGTGGAATACGGCAAGACAAATCCCGAGGCCCGGTTTATCAGCATGAGCACCGCACCCAAGGCCAGACGCCGGCGGTGGACGTAAAGCAGGGACTTGGCATGGCCCCACGCCCCGGAAAACGTAACGCGGCGCCTATCGGCCGACGATGACATAAAAGACCCCACTCCTCTTGCTGACGAAACGTGCCGGCGATGCAGCCATCAACGCCCAGAACCCGCGAACTATTGCAATATCGCGCACTGTATGAGAGTCTATTCGCCGTATTGTAACAAATGCAGGCGTCGGAATCGGCATGGGAAGATCAACCGCAACGCTGTCGGAACAGTTTCGTAACACTCTGACGCGCCGACCGATGCTTCGCTCGTTTGCCAACGGCTTCGGCATGCTGGGGCTGGCCGGACTGTTCGAACAGGCCGCGCGCGGAATTTCTTGGCGTCACCGATTCCGCGAACCCGTTCGCCGTCCGCTCGCCGCACCATGCTCCACGTGCAAGCAGTATCATATTCCTGTTTATGTCCGGCGGACCCTCGCATGTCGGACTCTTCGACCCCACGCCGCGGCCGACCTCGGACAACGGCAAGCCATTGCCGTTCGAGAAGCCGAAACTGGAACGCACAAAGACGGGCAATCTGCTGGCATCGCCGTGGACCTTTCAACGCTACGGCCGATGCGGCACCGAGGTGAGCGAACTGTTGCCCCACACGGCAAGGTGCGTGGACGATCGGTGCGTCATCCGCTCGATGGCGGCGGACAAACATTGACCACGAACGGCTCACGTACCGCTATTCCGGCCGCGACTATCGGCTGACGGACCTTTGAGGCACCGTCGTCCACGATATCATCGCGTGAAATAGGTTCCATGGCGATACGAGTAACTCCCGCACCGCGCTCAAATGATCTCGACTAAGATTGAGGGGGACCTCTGCGTCCCTCGACCCGTTACGCGGAACGTTGCTTCACCGCCCTCCAACCCCTTCGAAGGAGGACATACTGCACCACGATGGCCACGACGACAATCAGCGGTGAATAGACGAACGGCGCCGAAATTCCGTAACGTTCCGCCAGAAAACCAAAGGCAAGACTCCCCACAAATCCGCCAAACCCTACCGCGGCTTCATTCACGGCGAGGCGGCCGTGTTTCTTCCTGGCGCTGGCGAGACTGTAGTACGTGGCCGCAAAAAATCCGAGCCCGAGATTGGCGCCGCCAATGACGCAGCACAAGATCATGACCAGCAGACTGTCGGTCCGTCCAAGGACGTGCAGCCCGAGCGCGGCCGCTGCTTGGGCCGCCACCATCAATCCAAACTTGTGCTGCCACGCCGACGTGCCGCCGAGTACAAGAAAGGTGATGGCGGTGCATAGCGAAAACGTGAAGGCCAATACCGAAAAGGCCGTGGCTGGGGCCGCGGACAGAAATTCAGGAGTCGGACCGTTAAGGAACAACCGCAACTCACCCGCCGCGACAAGTTCCTCGATGCGCTTCGGATAAACAAAACGGAACGCACCGGCGATCAGGTTGGCGACAAACGTGGCGAACCATCCGCAGTACAGAAACGCTTCACTGGCCTGATCGTGCTTCGCGCGCGCCATGAGCAGCTCCTCGGTCGGCTCGGCGAAGTGTGACGATTCATGCGGCAACGACCATACGATGCCCCAGGCGAGGGCTGCCAAGGCGCCAAGGAGAACAAATGGATACCAGTAGATTACGTCGTAGAGGGGCCCCGCGACGAGGGGGCTGAGGCAAAACCCGAAGCTCCAGGAGATATTGAACCAACCCATGGTCCGTGAGCGGACCGCGGGGTCGGCTTCGGCCCCTACCCACGAGTGGAGGGCCGGCCAAACGAGCGCGAGCGCCCCGCTGGCGACACTACTCACCAGCAGGCATACCCTCCAGTCGCTAAATAACGGCATAAGGCAGAAAAGGACGGCATATAGAAGAATGCCGGTCAGCGCCCAGTTCAGCCCGTTCGTCGCCCGTGCGACATATCGCGTGGATGCCAGGCATACCGCCGCATATACAACCGCCTGCACGGACCCGAAAAGTCCCGACGTCCGCGCGGTCCCTCCGAGTTGATTAAAAACGAAGAACGGCGTCACGAGCATGCCGACCATGATCGCGAAGTCCAGAAAAAATGCGACGAGACAAATTCGTATATGAGCGGCGGACATGGTGAGTTTCGCGGCAATCGTTTGGTCTGGCGGCGCGACTATAAGGATTCACCGTCGACAATTCAATGCGATACATGCCGACGGAAGGTTGAATTCCGCGCATGTCGCGCGCAGTATGTGGCGACCACACCACCACCCGGAGAGCGCCCGATGTTGCATGTCTTCTTGACGGCAGCCCTGTCCGCCGTCTCCCTACCCCTCGGACCCGGCCCGGAACCGGTGCCGGTCCCCCACTTTCCCGATCGCGTACACGCCTTCGTATGGCGCAACTGGCAGCTAGTGCCGGCCGATATCATGGCACGAGTGTTGGGGACCACGCCGGATGAGGTGATCGAACTCGGGCACGCCATGGGTCTCGAGGGTCCTCCGATGATTACACCGGAACAGCGCCAACGCTCGTACATTACGGTAATTCGCCGGAATTGGCATTTACTGCCGTACGAGCAATTGCTGCAACTGCTGGAGTGGAAAGAAGCGGAATTGGCCTTCACCTTGCGTGAGGACGATTTCCTATGGATCAAACTGGGAAGCTCGAAACCCAAGTGCGAACCACTGAAGTGGGAGACGCCCGACGAAGCCGCGAAAAAGAGGCAGGTGGAGATAGCCGATACGTTGAAGCGTGTCTTCCCGGAGGGTGTCGGGCAACTCGAGGAACCGTTGTTCTCGTTCGTGCGCGAATTGTCGACAGCGCCGACCGGACCCGATGCAGCCGAAGTCCCGCCGAGCCGGTTTTCGCCACGGTACTGCTACTCGTACTTCGCGCTGTATGGAGATCCCTTGCTCGACGGCGCTCCTGACGCATACCCCGATGCGTATCTCGAGAGGTTAGCGCAGTCCGGCGCGAATGGAGTGTGGTTGCAGGCGGTGCTTTACAAATTGGCGCCGTTTCCGTGGGATGGGTCGCTCAGCGATCGCTATGAGGAGCGCCTGAAGAATCTCGCGGCGCTGGTTGACCGGGCGAAATCGCATGGCATAGGCGTGTACCTCTACCTGAATGAGCCGCGCGCGATGCCCTTGCCCTTCTTCGACGATCGTCCGGAGCTAAAGGGAGTTGTCGAAGGCGACCACGCCGCGCTATGCACGAGCCATCCCTTGGTGCAGTCCTACATCTCCGGCGCAATCGCAACCGTCTGCGCGGCGGTGCCCAATCTCGCAGGTTTCTTTACAATAACCGCTTCCGAGAATCTGACGAACTGCTGGTCGCATGGCCAAGGCGCCGCGTGCCCGCGCTGCTCGGAACGCGGACCCGCCGAAGTAATCGCGGAGGTAAATGCGATTGTGCAGGCCGGCATCGAGGTGGGCGGCGGCGGCCAGACGCTCATCGCGTGGGACTGGGGTTGGGGCGATGACTGGGCAGCCGATGCCATCCGCAGGCTCCCCGCCAAGACCATGCTCCAGAGCGTGAGCGAATGGAGTATCCCGATCAAGCGCGGCGGCGTCGAAAGTGTGGTCGGCGAGTATTCGATTTCCGAAGTCGGGCCGGGGCCGCGCGCGACCAAGCACTGGCAATTGGCGAAGCAACGCAAGGCCCCCCTTCGAACCCTAGCCAAGATACAGGCGAACGTCACATGGGAACTCTCGGCGGTGCCGTACATTCCCGCCGTGGAGAATGTCGCGCGTCACGCGGCAAACTTGCGCGCGGCAAGCGTGGACGGTCTGATGTTGGGGTGGACACTGGGCGGATATCCGTCGCCGAATCTGGAAGTCGTCGCCGCGATTGGCGCAAGCGAAACGATTACTCCCGACGAAGCGATGGAGGCGGTGGCGCGTAAGCGGTTCGGCGATGCGAATGCGGCGGCGATCGTAAAGGCATGGAAAGCCTTCAGCACGGCCTTCAGTGAGTACCCATACCATATCGGGACCGTATATCAAGGCCCCCAACAGATGGGGCCGGCGAACCTGCTGTACGCGGAAAGCACCGGCTACCGGTCAACCATGGTCGGGTTTCCCTATGACGACGTTGACGGCTGGCGTTCGGTATATCCGACTGAGGTTTTTGCGGCGCAATTCAGAACAATGGCCGACCAATTCGACGCGGCGCTGAAGGAACTCGCGAAGGAACGGGCACCAAGTGCGCCAGCATTCGAGAAGGCGCTCGACGCCGAGATGCGGGTGGCCCAGGTCGCAGCCATTCATTTCCGAAGCGTCGCCAATCAAGTGCAGTACGTGACGGCGCAGCGCGCGCACGCCGCCGCGGCTTCCGACGACGACAAAGAGAAGGCCCGGGCGTCGATGCTCGCAGCGCTTGACAGCGAGACCGGGCTGGCAGCCCGCTTGCTGCGTATCCAATCAAGCGATTCCAGGTTTGGGTTCGAAGCATCGAATCACTACTTTTACATACCCATCGATCTGGCCGAAAAGGTCGTGAACTGCGCCTACTTGAAGTCGAAATGGTTGAGATGAAATTCCGCGCCTGCCTCTACCCCGGACTTTTCACACCCGCGGGCAATGAAGGATA
>BTUX01000185.1:0-9680 GCA_045863315.1 Candidatus Hydrogenedentota bacterium
CCTTGCCGTCGGTCGTGACGCGCAGTTCCGCCAGCGCAAAGATGAAATCGCTGGACCTCTCCCGGAGTTTGGTGGCGGTGACGCGCACGTAGCGCGCCGTCTCGCCGGTATTATCCACGCGGTACGGGACGTCAGCCGGACTCGGGAAATCGGAGCCGGTTTCGTCAATGATTGCTTTGGCGGTCTTAAACTCGGGATCGTTCGAGACTTCGATCCTGAAGCGAATAGGGAAGCCGAACCCGGGCGTGTCGGGGAAGTCAGTGGGGCGCGCGGGTATCAGATGGATGGAACCGATGGGCTTTGGCTCCCCGAGATCGACTTGAACCATTTCACGACGTCGCGATCGCGCTCGATGGCGCTGTGGTAACCATTGCCGGGGCTCTGCCGAAGTGACTTGAGTTGATCCCGCGCGGCTGCGAGCTCGGAGTTGATCGTATCGAGCGCGGGGCTGGACACGGCAGCGTAGGCAGAGTCAATTCTGCTCAGTGCGGCCTCGATCTCTCTTTTCTCGCTCATCAACCCCACGCGCTGGACGAAAACTGCGGGATCGGCGTCAACCGGCCTATCCGCTCGATCGACGCCGGCGAAGACGGCTTGTAGTCCGTAGTATTCCTGCTGAGAAATGGGGTCGAATTTGTGGTTATGACACCGAGCGCAGTGGACCGTCACGCTCGCAAAAGTCGTCATCGTGTTCATGACCATGTCGTCGCGATCGAGCAGGCGGGTGATTTTCTTGTCCGTCGTGCCTTCGCGCAGTTCGACATGTCCGACGAAGTCCCAGGGTCCCGCCGCGACAAATCCGGTGGCGATGACGGCATTCGGATCGCCGGGAAATAAGACGTCGCCGGCGATTTGCTCTCGCGCGAACCGGCCATAGGGTTTGTCCGCGTTCAACGATTCGATCACATAATCACGGTAAGGCCACGCGTTGGGACGGCGCTTGTCCTTGTCGTATCCATGCGTGTCTCCGTAGTGGACGACGTCGAGCCAATGCCGCGCCCAGCGTTCGCCATAACGCGGCGACGCCAACATGCGGTCAACGAGTTGTTCGTAAGCGTCCGGCGAGGCATCGGCCAGAAAGGAGCCAATTTCATCCGGCGCCGGCGGCAATCCAAGGAGGTCGTAACTGAGTCGGCGAATAAGCGTGCGCCGGTCCGCTTCCGGAGAGGGCTCGAGTCCTTCGGTCTCGAGCCGTGCGAGGATGAATCGATCGATGTCGTTGCGCGGCCATGTCGCGTCGTTCACGTTCGGTACGGTGGGGCGTTGTATGGGTTTGAACGCCCAGTGGAGGTCCCACTTCGCGCCTTCGTCGATCCATTTGCCGATGAGTTCGATTTCGGCCGCGCTCAGGGACTTTCCGGAATCAACGGGCGGCATGCGATCGTGCGCATCGGCGGCATTGACTCGCCGATAGAGTTCGCTCGAGCCCCGGTTCGCAGGCACCACGGGAACGAGTCCCGATCTCGTGGTGGAATACATGTTCTCGTCGGTATCGACGCGGAGTCCCGCTTTGCGTTTGGCGTCGTCGGGCCCGTGGCAGACGAAGCAGTTCTTCGCCAGTATCGGGCGGATTTCGTAGTTGAAGTCGATTTCGGCCTGCGAGGACCCGGAAAGAGCAAGCGTGAACGATGAGAGGAATATGACCGCAAAAGACGCGCGTGCCGCGCTGCGCTGAGGCATGCCCGAAGTCGACGGATGGCGCCCACGCCGCCGCGCCGAATCAAGTCCCTCGTGTTGCCTTGGAAGGCACGATGATTCATACCGGCGATCCGGCGCAGGACCGTCGCACGCCTTGAGCACGGAACAATGCTGAGTCTGGCGGGAATTACGTTCCAACATGGCCTGATTCCGCCCGATTGGCGCGGATGCGTACTAATTGACGACATCGCCGCATCGAGCGCCCTGCAGCTATACTTTCGCGGCATTCGAAGGCATTATAGTCGCCATTTCCTGTGAAACGAAAGTGTTTGCATGGAGGATCGTCCTGCATGTCAAGGCCTGTAATCGCTGCGTCTCTTCTGCTGCTGGTCGCGGGGTGCCAGACCGTATCCACCCACTCACCCCACAAGGGCGCAACCTACCTGCGCATAAAGGCGGAGCTGGACAAAGTCGCGATCATTGACACGCACGATCATCTCTGGCCCTTCGAGTTACTGCCGGGATACGTCGAGACCGACAAGGGCCGGGGAATGAACCTTGCCGGAATTTGGCGGAACAGTTACTACACGTGGTTCAACCCTTTGACGCCGTGGGAGCCGAACCAAGCCTTCGACGATTGGTGGGCGCTTGCGAAGGACGATTTCGATGATGCACGCGCCACCAGCTTCTACCGGCATATGCTGCCCGCCTTCGAAGACCTGTATGGCGTCGATTTCGACACGATATCCGATGAGGATGCGAGGCGGCTGAACGACCGCATTTTCGAGAACTATCGCGATCAGCGCTGGCTGTACGAGGTGATTACGGAACGCGCGAACATCGAACTGATGTTCAACGATCCCTACTGGGCGCGATTCAAATTCAAGACGTACTACCCCTTCGAGGTGTTGGTGTTCAATGTGACGACGCTCACGCGCGGATTCAACCCGTCGGAGTTCATCAATCCGAACGACAGCCCCTATGTTTTCGCAAAGCACGAAGGAATGGAGGTCAAAACGCTGGACGACTACCTCGCTGTTCTCGAGCGGATGTTCGAAAACGCGAAGGCGGCCGGGGCGGTCTGCCTGAAGACCACGCTGGCGTACGAGCGCACGCTCTCATTCGATGACGTGCCGCGTGAACGGGCGGAGGGCGTGTTCGGCCGGGTGCGCGACCAACTGACGCACGAGGACGTCAAGGCGTTCGAAGATTTCATTATGTGGCGGCTCGTGGAATTGAGCGCAAAATTCGATCTGCCGTTTCAGTTTCACACAGGCCACGCGCGGATTCAGGGGTCGAATCCGCTGCTGCTGGCGGATTTGATTCAGGCGAACCCAAAGACGAAGTTCATCCTGTTTCACGGCGGTTATCCCTGGATTGGAGAGACCGGCGCCATTGTGACGCGGCATGGATCGCATGTGTGGGTCGATTCGTGTTGGTTGCCCACCATCAGTTACACCATGGCGAAGCGCGCCTACCAGGAATGGCTCGAGGTCATGCCGTCCGATCGAATCATGTGGGGTGCGGACTACAATCACGCGGAGGGCATTTACGGCGCGGCCGAATTCACAAGGCGGTGTCTGGCGGACGCGCTGAGCGAGAAAGTCGATCGCGGCGAGTTGCGGGAAGACGACGCGGTGCGGATTGGACGACAAATCCTGCGGGAGAACGCGCTCACTCTGTTTCCGCAATTGGAGGCGCGGCTGTGGAAGCACAAGGGGAAATTGGAGCCGCGAGCGGCCACAACAACATCGGAGGTAGCGCAGTGATCGGGTTTCGGGCGATTCCGGTCTTGGTTGTTGTCGGTCTGCTCGCGTGCGCGTCCGCGCTTGCCACGATGCGAGCTGAGGTGGATGCGACGGACTTGCCACGGAAGATGTTGCGGTCGCGTATGGAGTTTTCCGTGGTTGGCGGGAGGACAAGTTTTTGGTATCCGAATTGGGTGCCGGGCGTGCACGCGGGGTCGGGTCCGGTCCAGAACATCGGCGGGCTGCGTTTCGAACTGCCGGACGGCGCGCCGTTGACGTGGCGGCGTGACGACGTGGACATGTGCAGGTTTCACGTGGACGTTCCGGCGGGCACGACAACCCTGGTTGTAAAGCTGGACTATATTGCCAACCAACCGAGTGCCAATACGATCGGGATCGACACCTATGGGAATTCATTGCTCGGCGTGATCAATTGGAACACGTGCCTGCTGTATCCCGATGGAGCGAATGTGAAGGACTTGATGGTCGGTTTGTCCGTTCGGCTGCCGGAAGGGTGGAAGCACGCGACGGCCCTCGAAACCGCGGACAAGTCGGACAATGCGGTACGCTTTCGGGAGACCTCGTTCTATGAGGTCATTGACAGTCCGCTGCTCTGCGGCGAGCATCTTCGCACAGTTCCTTTGGAACAGAACTTCAAACCCGTGTACTTGCATCTCGCATCCGAAGCGCCGGAGGCGATTAACCTGAAGGAGGACTTGATCACCGCGTACGGCCGCGTGGTCGCCGAGGCGGGTGCGATGTTCGGCAGCGCGCCGTTCGACACGTATCACTTCCTCGTGACGTGCAGCAACGACCTTCCGCCCAACGGCCTTGAACACTTGAAGTCGAGCCTGAACGGGGTTAGTGAGCGCGGGTTGATCGATGAAGAATCTATCAAGGGGTGGAACGGGTACCTGTTGCCCCACGAGTTCGCGCACGCGTGGTGCGGCAAATACAGGCGTCCCGTCGGGATGGTGACTGCGGACTACCACACTCCGTGCAAGACGGACCTGCTGTGGATCTACGAGGGTCTCACCCAATACCTCGGCGAGGTGTTGTGTGTACGGTCAGGACTGTGGGACCTCGACCATGTGAAACAAGTGCAGGCGGCCGAGCTCGCGTTCCTGCAGGCGCAGACCGGTCGGCAGTGGCGGTCGCTCGAGGACACCGCTATTGACTCCGCCAACTTGCGCGAGCGAAGCCGGCACTGGTCGGGATTACGGCGCAGCCAGGACTACTATGTGGAGGGCCGGTTCTTGTGGCTGGAAGTTGACGCGATGATTCGCGGCATGACGCGGAACAAGAAATCGCTTGACGATTTTTGCCGAAGTTTTTTTGCATACGACCCGGCCGCAGCGCCAACTTCGCCCTACACATTCGAGGACGTATGCGGGTCGTTGAACGCGATTGTTGCGTACGATTGGAACGGTTTCCTCAAGTCGCGCGTCGAACGACCGCTTGAGGTGCTGCCGACCGAACTGGTTGGTAAGCTCGGCTACCGGATTGAGTACGTGGGCGAAGCCCCGGAATACATCAAGAAGCGGGAAAGGGAGCGTGGGTACGTGACGGCGTTGGCGACGCTTGGGATGGACGTGGCCAACGACGGCACCGTGTATGGCAATCTCATTCCTGCTACGCCGGCGGATCGCGCGGGTCTCGCGCCCGGCGTGAAGATCGTCGGCGTGAACAGTCGAAGATTCTCGGCGGACCGTCTGCGAGAGGCGATCAAGAAGTCTCCCACGACGGGCTCGATCGACTTGCTGTTGCTGGACGGCGACGTGTTCCGCAATGAAATCGTGGTTTACAATGGAGGCCCGAAGTATCTGCAACTGGTGCGGGACGAAAGCAAGCCGGACTACCTGAAAGAAATTTACTCGGAACGGACAAAGGAACGCAGGTAGCCGACGAGCGAGGGTAGGACGATCAGGGCCTGTCATTTTTCAATCAGGAGTGCGATGCGCATTTGGATGCATGGTCTGGCGTGAGGAGGCGCGAAAGGATCAAATCCGACATTCTCAGAATTCCTCGTCAAAGGGGCGGGATTTCCAGCGGCTAGTGCATTCAGTTACAACTCGACGATGTAATTTCCCTGCTTGTATTCCTTCGTTCGGACGATTAGTTTTGCGCGATCGTAGTCGTAGGACCAGTCGGTCCCTTCCGCCAATTCGGTTTGGTCCAGCTTGACGGATTTGGGTTTGCGGAGCGCGTGGATTCGCAGAATGTGCGGTCTGTGGTCGCCCGTCATGGCGAGGACCAAGGGATCCATTTGCCGCACCTCGAGCTTGGTCCTGCTCTGCGTGTCGGGATGGACAACCTCGAACCGTGAGCCTGCGCGCGGGTAGACAAGCCAGGTGACAAAACCTTCCGAGTCCTTGTCGCCGAAACCGGTGTAGGGTCGAGTCACGTTCAGAGGGATGATCGCGCCGTCCCGTATGAAGACCGGGCACTCGTCCAAGGGGTAGCTGCGCCAGAAGGTCTTGGGGCCTTCAAAGATTTCAAGGTCGTTGAAAAAATACCGCCAGCGACCGCTGGGAATTGTCACGGGACGGCGGCCGTCCTCTTCGTATATTGGCGCTACCATCAACGAGTCACCGAAGAGATACTGGTACTTCTGTTCAAGCGGGCGCATGAGAGGCGGGCCGCCTTCGTGGCACGCGACGACGTACGTGTACATGTAGGGAATCAACTCCGTATGCAGCCACGCGAACTTCTGGACGATTTCCCATTCTTTCTCGCTTTTTTCCCAGATGGCGCGGTTGCCGTGTCCGCCGTTCAGAAACAGACCGCAGAACGCCGAGAACTGCGCCCAGCGCGGGTAGAGCTTAGGCGGAATGTCGCCGCCGGAATATCCGGCGACATCCGAGCCGATGACGTTGTAGCCGTTGGCGGCGCTGCGCAGGATGTCGGTGATGGCCTCCTCGATTCCTTCTTTTTCGAGGGTCCACTCGTGGTCCTGATCGCCGACCCAATTGACGGGTGAGGCATCGCGCGGGGAAAACCCTTCGGGATGCGCGAGCGTGTCCAGCCATCGCATGAAGTCGCTGCTGCCTTGTTCATCGAGGAGTCCGATACGATCGGTCGACCGCGAGAGCGTGATGAAATCGGGGTTCTGTGTGAGGCCGTGCCGGTATTCGTCGCGGTAATAGCGGTCCATGTAACCTCGGGTGGTCATGAGGCCTTTGTGCGTGCGCATGTAAGGAACCGGGATACCCCGGTATGTGGACCGGAATAGCGTGGCGGTATCGTCGAGTTTCCATCCGTCGATGCCCCAGTCGAAGACTTGTTGCTGTAATGCGCGCCACCACTTCATTGCCGCGGGATTGGTGTAGTCGATGAACCCGCCCCGGCCCTTCCACCAGCCCACCTGTTCGCCGCCGCCGGCGAGGTAGCCGTTGTCGCGGGCTTCTTCGTACCAGTCTCGTGAGTCCTGGAGCGCCGTGTCGCTGCTCCTGCTGTTCACGTTCGGCGTCATCCACAGCACGACACGATAGCCCCGGTCCTGCAGACCGGTGAAAAACTCCTCCGGGTTCGGATAGCGTGCCTCGTCGACGATGAAATCGTTGTATCGCGTGCTCCACGGACTGTCAATGAGGACGGTGCGCACGGGGAAATCGCGCTCCTCATATCCCTTCAGCAGGTCCAGGATGGCCTGTGAGGTGTTGGAGTCGTCCTCCCACAGCCAGCACTCGAGTGCCCAGGGGGGAGTAAGGGGGACTCTCCCATGGCGGAACGAATGGAAAGGAAGGCCCCAAAATGGGAAGACCCAGTAGAAGTAGATTGTGGTGAAGAGCACGAGCACCAGCAGGAACGACGCCTGCACGAGTCGATACCCACAACCGCGCTTTTTCATGAACCGGCCCCGAGTGTACGGTGGAATGGATTCAAAGGGCGTCAGACTATCAGGATTCGCTGGGGGATTCACGTATTTGCGGCGTAGGGGTGCAGTTGGTTGGCGAGATTATCTGGCGGCCTTATACTGTGGCGAAACGCGGGCGAGTGTGGGGAGCGATGATGGAACATACAGAGAATTCGGCCGGATACATTCTTGGTCGCCCCTTCGCGCTGCGATGTGGGGTGACGCTGCCGAACCGGTTCGCCAAGGCCGCAATGACCGAACAAATGGCGGACCCGAGGACGAACGCGCCGAACGAAGGGCACATTCGTCTATACGAACGCTGGGGCGCCGGGGGTGCGGGCATGATGTTGACGGGCAACGTCATGATTGATCGCGTGTGCATGGAGAACGAGGGGAATGTCGCGGTCGAAGATGAGCGCGATTTGCCCTTGCTCCGACGCTGGGCGGAGACGGCACAGAAGCACGGTTCGCACCTGTGGATGCAGATCAGCCACGCGGGGCGGCAGTCGCCCAAGAAGGTGACGCGCGAACCGGTGGCGCCGTCGGCGGTGGGGTTTCAGCGAGGACCGTTGAAGCCGATGTTCGGCAAACCCCGGGCGCTCACCGAGCGAGAGATACATGGCCTCATTCAGCGATTTGCGCGAACGGCCGCCATCGCGCAGCGGGCGGGATTCGGCGGGGTCCAGTTTCATGCCGCGCACGGTTACTTGATCAGCGAATTCCTTTCGCCGCTCGTGAATCGGCGTACGGACGATTGGGGCGGCACGCCGGAGAACCGAATGCGATTCCTGATGGAGATAATCCGCGCCGCACGCGCGTCCGTGGGTCCATCGTTTCCGATTGGCGTGAAATTGAATTCGGCGGATTTCCAGCGGGGCGGGTTCAGCGAAGAGGAATCGATGGGCGTTGTGCAGGCGATCGAGCGCGAAGGCGTGGACCTGCTCGAGATTTCCGGCGGGAACTACGAGCGGCCGGCGATGATGGGCGGAAGGGACAGCACGCGGAGGCGCGAGGCCTATTTCATCGAATATGCGGAGAAGGTGCGCGCGGTGACCACAATACCGCTGATGTTGACGGGAGGATTCCGTACAACGCGGGGCATGGCGGAGGCGGTGTCGAGCGGCGCGGTGGATGTGATCGGACTGGCGCGGCCCTTGTGCGTCGAGCCGGACTTGTGCAAGCGCATTTTGGAGGGACGGTCCGAAGGAGCGCGGTCGGTAGAGGTGCGAACGGGCATCGCGATTTTCGACGACATGCTGCAGAGTTTCTGGTACAACCACCAAATGAAGCGGATGGCGCGCGGACTGGAGCCGCGGTTGAAGGCCAACAAGTGGCTGGTGCTGGCCCGCGGCATGCGGCAGCAAGCGGTGGCAAACCCATTCAAAAAAGCGCGGGCGTATTCGGTCATCGAGTGAGGGGCGGCACGGCGAATGCACGAAGTATCCACGAAACGTTTGTGGACCCGCCCCGGGCCTACACCTTGATTCCATTCTGGCTCTTGAACGATGAACGTCGCGAGGAGAAACTCGTGGGGCAGATCGATGAATTTGAACGGCACGGCGTGTATGGGTTCGTTCCGCATGTCCGCATCAGTCTTCCGGAGAGCATCGCGTACCTGTCGGAGCGCCGGCTCGAATGTTTCGAGGCGCGCATCAAAAGCGAAGTCTCATGAGCATCGATCAAAGCGATAATCCGGCCCATCCACAAATAATGTGGGCGGTTGAGAATTATATTGCGCTTTCCGGCCGATGTATGCGATACTTCTGTTGATGGGGCGCTGTGTTGGCGTCCGGTGTTCGTGACTCTTTGATGACGACGCTCCCAAAGATCCTGCTTGACGCGCTTTTCCGCTCGCTTGCTGTTTCTTGGTGACTCGCTACCTGAGACGTCCTGGACCATCGAGTTTTTCAGAAGTGGACAGCTAGAGAAAAGGAAAAGTGAAGATGAACATTTACGTAGGCAACCTGTCGTACACGACCTCGGAAGACGATCTGCGCTCGGCATTCGAAGCGTACGGTCGCGTGGACTCCGCGCGGGTCATCACGGACAAGATGACGAACCAGTCCAAAGGTTTCGGTTTTGTCGAGATGGCGAACTCGTCGGAAGCGCAAGCCGCGATTTCCGGGCTGAACGGCAAGGAACTCGGCGGCCGCGCGCTTAATGTGAACGAGGCGCGCCCGAAGACCGACGGCGGCGGCGGACGCGGCGGCCGGGGCGGTCACCGCGGCTGGTAAGCCGGACCGAAGTTCGAATTCAACCCGAGGGGCCGTCCGGTTTGGGCCGGGCGGCCCCTCGTAATTTGCACCAACGGATGAGAGCGCAAAAGTACACGGACCCGCGCCGGCTCAACGCCTTAACCCGCATTTCTCACCAGTCGCTCCCGATGACGGGAGCGACTGGTGAGAAATGCTCAGGAGATAGCATAGAAGTCAATCGGG
>BTUX01000186.1:0-9660 GCA_045863315.1 Candidatus Hydrogenedentota bacterium
CAGGCTTCCGACCTGCCTTGCTGTTTGCCTCCGTTGTTAGCCCGCATTTCTCACCCGTCGCTCCCGTCATCGGGAGCGACGGGTGAGAAATGCGGGTTAAAGTTTGCGATACAGCAGGAATTCGGAGGCTGAAACGGCGGATGATGAGAGCGAGGCGCTGCGGGGCAGTCAGGGTTGGCTTATCTCGCTTGCATGTAGCGCTATGAAATCCAAGACGGGGGTATCGGCGATATAGAGTTCTTCGAGAACTGCAAAGCCGTTACGCACGCGCACGGCGATATAGGCATCGTGCTGGCCAGGCTGGCTGTGTGCTCTGTAAAGTCGTTCGGCTTCAGGGGCGAGTTCTTCATCGAGGTAATATCTGTCAAACGGGATGTTCAGGCGGGCGATAAGGTTTTCGTAATCGATATACGCAACTGTGGTCTTTATGTATTCGGCGCCGGCGGGCGGCGAAGTGGTTACACCCGCGAACTTGGCAAATCCGTCCTCGCCAATGGTAAGGACGGCGTAGATGGTCTGGTTGTAGTCAAAGGTATGGCCCTTCTGAAGCGGCGCGGTGTTTTCGGCGATGGCGAGTTGAACGTAACGGCCGCGGAACACGTCGGCGGGATCCACGGGTTGGGTCTTGAATTTGTATGTGACGCCTTGGCGCAAAACGATCTCGCGCTTCACAATCATGGAGACGGGGGCGGCGACCTGCGCGACCGCCGCGACGGCGAACAGCGCTATTTTGACGCGGATGTTCATGGAATCATGCTCTCACGCGGCCGGTTGCGGCGGCGCAGCATAATGAGATTGGCGGACAAAAATCCCGTTCCGATCAGGATGAATCCCAGGCCGCGCACGATGAAGGGGAGCTCGGTTTCAAAGAACCGGCAGGCAATAAGTATGCCCGCCATCAGCAAGCCTCCGTTGAGTTTGCCCAAGTTTTCGGTTTGCAGGCCGCGGACAATCATGGCCAGGCCGACTGTCGCGACATAGACGTTGAACAGAATCTGGGCGATCGTTGGAGTCTCGATGAGGCTAGTAATGCCGTAAGCAGCGATGGCAAGGATGGGCATAACCCCGAAGTACAGCGTGCGCCACGCGGAACGCTTGCAGGCGTCGGCCAAGAGAATGACCACGCCTGCAATGAGCATCGCCGCAACGGCCGGCTCAGCGACGGCGGAGACGTAGTCGTCAACGCCGTTCACGTGGCGCCAGCCGATATCGTCCCATGGATGTTCGAACGTCAGTACGATGGCCAGCACGCCGATCCCGAGAGAGCCCAAGAGCAGAAAAGGCGCCTGCCAGCGGTGGGCACGGTGCTCGCGCCGGCGCGCGCCGATGAGGTAGAGCACGCCGAACAACATGCTGAACGTAATGATCCACAGCCCCGGCAGCCGCTCTTCCGACGTGATGAGGGCCGTAAAAAATAGGGATACGCAAAGCGCCAGCGAGAGGACCGCGGCGCGCGGTCCGTCGGGGCGTTGCCGGATCGTGAATACCCAGTAGGGCACGATGAGCGCGCAAAGCGGCCAAGCCCAAACTTGGTAGGCAGAATTCCGGTTGAGGTCGCCGGCCCACATGAGGATGCCCGCGAGGTAAAGTACGGCGGGCACGACGGCATCAAGCAGGTAGACCATGGGCAGGGCAAGCAGCATCCAGGTGAGCAGAAAAGTCGACGGATCGCCGGGGATATGGTAGGTCTGACCGACGAGAACGATGGACGCGCCGATCATGATCATAAGAAAGGCGGCTGCGCCCTCGCGCCAAGCCAGAGATTGGGGGCGCCTGAGCATCGCCCAAGCCGCAGCGGCCTGCGAGGCCAGCAGCCCGCCGATCGAAATCGCGGCGCGGGCGGGACGCGACAGAAACTCCCAATTATGGGCGAGGACCAGCATGATGCCTAGAGCAACCAAGATGGCGCCGAGGACGGCGAACACGATAATCGCGTAGGGACGACGTGGGCGATCCAAGGGCTCGCCGAAGTGGGCGCGGAGCCTTTCGGCGGACTGTGGATCGAGGACGCCGTTGGCCACGAGGGAGGGTAGATGGGCGTAGAGCCACCGTATGCCCTGCTCTTCGGTGAATCGTGGCACTGCTGGTTTACTCCCCACTCCTTTGAGTTGGCGCAACTGAGAGTAACATAATTCCTTTAGTCCTAAACAGGCTTTGAAAAATGCCCCAATCGCCGAATAACTTCGCGTGTTTTACCGGGAGGCGGTGCGTGGATCGGTTTTCAGGGGGGCGGCACCGGCCTTGGCGTCTTGGAGGCATGGCGGACGGTAGCGGGCGCGGTCAGGCCAAAGCGAGGCCGTTTTCAGGGTGCAGCAGATATACTGCTATCGTTGCGAATTTGGATTCGCAGGGCTCGGTATTATGCGAAGGAGCGCGAAACGCCGGGGGCTACGAATGGCCTCGAGGAAGTTTGACGAGGTGCATACGCCGCGCGTGGGACATGGCCCGTGTTGGGATTGTGAGGTTCCCCCGATCGTTGGACACAAAACGGGCATGGATAAGGGAGCTTTAGTACAATAATACGCACCATATTCGACAGAGAAGAATGGGCCCGCGCGGCGGTGGAGCGTCGTTCCTCTCGGTCGCTTGTGGGGCAGGCACGGCTTAGGCGACGTCACTTTGTGCGTCAAGCCGGGGCTGGGACCGAGGCGCTGAAGGGCACGTCGGCGGGTTGACCGCGGCGAACGGTTTCGCAGGATTTGGTGCAGCCGTTCATGGTTGTACCGCTCGAAGTAGGCGCCGAGGCATCGGTAGGTTTGAGGCACGTAGGCGTATACCTTGAGATAGACCTCCTCGTACTTCATGCTTCGCCACAACCGCTCGATGAAGCTGTTGTCGAAACACCGGCCGCGGCCGTCCAACAAGGCACGGAACAGGGCGGCCACGCAGAGTCCGGCGTCCAGGGTGTTCGAGAGGTCCCACGCGCGTTCGCCGCGGCGAATAGGCGGCGGAACCAGCCCATGACCGCCGCCAAATACACGAACCCGTCGCGCGCCCTACGGTTCGGCGATGAAGCCGTGTACGAGACCGAGGTAATACGCCAACAAAAACGAGACACCCTCGCGCAGGCGGGTACCTTGCGTGTTGCGCTCGAGGGCCCAGGGGTCGTCGCCCCAATAAATCGCGTGGTTCTCGTCGATGCGAAACGGGTGGCCATCGACGCGGTGGCCCGCACCAAGGTGGCCGCCGCCCGGGTCGCGCGTATGGTCGCCAAGCGGCACCATGTCGGTGCGGTGTGCGTTCGACATCGGCCAGTCGACGAGATCAAGCGGATACCGTTTGAGCGTGTCGATACTGTCTTCTAACCAGGGTCCGTAGGGGGACAGGTCCTTCCTGCCCCAGGTGTCCGTTCGGGTCTTGCCGAGGCAGCACGCCGCATACACAAAATTGAAGAACGGATTACGCTCGTATTTTTCCACACGCCAGTGGTAGAACATCGCGTTCTGGAACATATTCAACAGCTTCGGATCCGTTTCATAGCGAACCAAATGGTAATAGTTCATGAACGCCATATTATCGTCGGCCTGGCCGAATGCGCCCGGCGCAAGGACCGCCTTGGGCTGCGACATCAGGTTCATGGCATATCCGTGGATGTTTACAAGATCGAGAAATACGTTGCGGTATTTCGGGTCGCCGGTGATGTGATGGGCTATGTTCAAGTATGTAAGGAGGCTCGCCGAGTTTAGCCCGCGCTCGACCCACCAGTCGATGTCGCCATTCAGCTCTTTCGGCGAGAAGCGCGCCCAGCGTGTGGGGCTCCCGTCGTGGTCGATGAGGTTGAAACCATGCGCGATGATATGGTCGGTGATGCGCCGCACGACGACGCGCACGGCGTCTCGTTCTTGTTCGGTTTCACACACCCGATCATAGTAGACGCCAAACCCGAAGTAATGTCCATCCAACTCGTCTGAACTCGAATCGCATTTCCAGTACCACTCGCCGGTCGCGTCCACGGGCCACCGCGGCGTAATCAATTTCCAAAGCGCATCGCGGTCCCTCCGCTGTCGATTGTAGTCCTCGTTTTCCCGTTCATTGGGATCCGGCCCGCTCGTGGGAAGGACCGCTCGGGCTATAAAACCTTTCGGCGCGGGGTGCGTGCCGCCTTCGGTGACTTCGCTCAAAAACGCCAGAGCCTCGAAGGCGCGCACGGCGTCCGCGCGTAGCTTCGGGTCTTTCGTAGCGGCGTACCCTAAACTGGCCGCGGCGAGGTACAGCCCGCCGAAGTGGCCGTCGTTGTCCGTGGCTTCCGCGTGAGCCGAACTCTTGTCGCCCGGCGCCGCGAGTATCGCCGGGCACACGTACCCCATGCGCGTACGCCGGTGGTATCGATCGATCTCGCTATCGAAGAAAGCAGCCTTTTTTGCGAGTGTCATCTCTTCGAACGCGATGCGCGACACGCCGCCAGCCGTGGCGAACCAAGCTGAACCATCTGGCGCGATCGCAATGTCGCGGACTTGATTGTCGACCAACCAACGCCGGCCTTGCCGGTACTCGAAGTCGTCGTTTGCAAAACGGATCGCGCCATTGGTTGTGCCAAACCAGACACCTTTCGGTCCCGCGGCCATACATGTGAAATTGTTGAAGGGGAGTCCGTCTGCGCCGGAGAATAAGCGCCACTCGTTATCGTTCACGCGATAACCCACACCTTGTGGGCAGGCGAACCACAAACGGCCGTTCATGTCATACGCTACGGCGCGCACGTCTATCGGGGCCCAACACACCGCGCCTTGTCTTGGCAGCGCATGCTTCCAGGTTTTTCCATCGCCGATATAGAGGCCCGATTCGGCCGCTGCCGCGAACTCGCCGTCATGCGATGCAATCGCGCGGATTGTCGCGCTGCGGCCGGCAAAATTCATTAGCTCAGTGTAGGCGTCTGCTGGAATACGGACTTCCGTTGCAAAGGGGGCGTCCCCATCATAAAAAGCCCACCGCCCGCCGTCCAGCCGCGCAGGGCCGCTGGAGGTGTCCACAAAGACCGTCCCGTCGCTGTCGATGGTAATGCGGCGCACATCGTTCGATGGCAGGCCATCGGCTTCGGTGAAACCAGTATGGATCTGTTGGCTGAATGCTCCCACATGGACCGGCAGCGCTGCACGCGGCTCCGCCGCGCACACAGACACGCACACCAGGAGCGGTGCCAAAGAGGGTATCGCAAGGAACTGATTCATCCCGACCTTTCTCATAGGAGCCACCCTACAACCCTGGGACATCATGTACCGACTATTTTCCTCTCTCTAGCTGATGCTGTCAATGTAGTGACTAGCGCGAAAACAAAACCAAGGATCCCGCACTAACGGAGTCGCTGAGACTCATGACCAGTAATCCGCGGCGCTCGAGAAGCGGGCAATCCAAACGAGACAAGTACTGAACTCGGCGAAGCCGTCAAATCCGAGGACGATTGCCGCTGGACAACAGATAACGCCGGGCAGCTTCGCCGAGTACTCGGAGGGGTGTAGCGAACGAGGTAGTGGAATTTATTCCTTCAGACAGAATTCTGACAAAGCGTACGAGGCGTTGAACTACACGACATCGGAATGCCTGTGACGGCGCACCTACGTAAACGGATGGACGGGCAAAGAGAACGCCTAGCCCGCACTTCTCACCAGTCGCCCCCGATGACGGGGGCGACTGGTGAGAAGTGCTCTGGGGATAGCATGGGAGTGAATCGGGTGAGGATTTTTCACACCAACAGCCCGTTTTGCCCTGTCGCTGCATAATGGTATGTGCTGTACGAAGTTGCATCCTTCATTGCCCGCGGGTGTGCACAATCCGGGCTAGAACGCGCATTATTGCGGCGTACGCAGATAGACAGCGACATTGTATTCGTTGGATTGAAACAGACGATCCAATTCTTCGTTGGTCTTGTGGCGAACGTCGAGACACTCGTAGGTTTGTGAGGAACTGATGTAAGAAAGGCGATATCCCGCGTTTTCGAGGCGGTGGCGGTCGAATCCTGGAATGAAGGGATGTTGGAGCGTCGGGTAACTGTAGACCAGCATATAGACGAAGTCCGGTTTTTTGCCGATCACGTAGTCAATGTCGAATTTAGCGTGGCCGAGGAGGAACCCTCCATCACGAGACCGTTTGGGGGCCTGTCGGGCGATGTGGGAATCGGCAAGGCCCATGGGGTCGTAGATTTCGTATTCGGGCCCCAGCACGAAACTGATGAATCCCAGTTTGTCCACCGCGCCAGTGCGCAGATTGGGATGATTGTTCCGCAAGGTGTCGGCGATACGGGTATCTCGTTCGAGGACATGGTGCGCGGGTAGGTGGGTACCGCGGAAGTCGTAATAGTGAGGGAAGGTCGTAAGGGGCATGAGCAGCGCAACAAGAAGGACCGGTAGCAAGGCCAGGGAAGGCTTGTGATCGGCGGCGAGCGTTTGAATCATGCTGACCCACGCGTAGATGCCCAAGGGAAAGAAGAGTATGAGATGGCGTTCGCGGTAAATGTCGCCGCCGTGGACGAACCAATAGGCGATCATCGCCGCCATGAGCCAAGGAACCAGAGTGACGGGTGCAAGCAAATCGTCCGACCGCGCGCGAAGCCTTCGAATCACCGCTACGCATTCGAGGACCAGCAAGGTCGCCAATGGCAGGATGACGATCCAGAATCCGGATGGAACGAACAAGAGTTTCCAGAAGTGCCATGCGGATTCGAGGCGATCGCCCAAGGAACCCGTCACTTTTGCATAGACGGTGTTGGGAAGGAGCTGACCGTAGTAATGAAGCCGCCATGCCGTCATTACGGCGAAGAGGATTAGCGTGGTTTTCGCGGTGACCGCGGCGTCTCGCCACCTCCGTTTACAGAGCAGGAACACGGCAACGGACAAAGTGACGACGAATCCATCGATTCGGGTGAGGACCAGCAGCGCCGAAGCTGCGGCCAGCGCGAGGGGGGTGCGGCGGTTATTCCAGTGCGAAAAAGTGGCGGCTGCGATGAGATACAGTTCGAGGAGCGCGACGAGCGTAGCCTCCGTGCCGGAGGCGGTCCAGAATGCAGTCGCGGGACAGATGGTTACGAGTGCGCACGCCGCTACGGCCCAACCGGGCGGCATGTCCCTCCTGCAAAAGCGGTAGAACACAACCAGCGTGAGATATGCGAAGAGCAGGTTAATGGCCACAAGATACCAGTGAATATCCAAGCGTGGCACAAGGCTAAATCCGAGGGCGACGATCGGGACGTAGAGAAAGCTTGAGTTGGCCTCCACGAGGCTGCTCCTGTTGAATGAAATCTTGCCGGTCTCGTGAAAGATTTCCGCTGACCGGACGAGAATCATGGAGTCATCGGTCGGCGTTTGACTGGAGACATAGTTGAAATACAGGGCCATGAGGGCGAGATACGCCCCCATCGTGAGAAATGCGGCAAAATTGTGGAGCCGTTGCTTTCGCATTCACATTGCCCCTGGCATCGCTGACGAAGCACAAGCGCTTCATCAAGCCCACCACAAACTTACACCATTTCAACCTCGACGGCATATCCCCTTTCGCACGGTTTTAGAGAAACGGTGCGACAGGGCCGAGGATTTGGGCCTTTACCTTTCTGCAAGCTTGGATTCGTCGGTTGAGCCGGGAAGGGATTGCGCCCATAAAATCCGGCGGCAGGGAGTTTGATGTCGATGATCCAATGAAGAGCCGCTCGCGGGACGTCGAACTCTGGGTGCTGGACAGGTCGCTTACGCGCCTTCCGGTGAGGTTGGGCGAGAAGTGCTGGGAAGGACCGGCGGTATCCCGCATACGGCTGCGCATCGCTTCGACTGTAGATCACGGGACTACCCGGACCGGATTCCGGAGGGCGTATGGCTGCTGTGGTGGGGCGAGATTCTGTACGAAAACGGTCCAGCGACGCTGGTGAACAAGAGGATGCTGATCGACAACTCGGCGATTTCGTTCAAGTGCAGATTGGACACGCAGAACTTCGTGCCGCCGACGGATGAGCTATTGACTTTTTCCGCGTATCGTTGGCCGGTGGGCACGGACGCCATGCTGCTGGATTTGGGATCGGGTGCGGTGACTGCGCTTACAAACAGTTCCTAGCCCGCATTTCTCACCAGTCGCTCCCGATGACGGGAGCGACTGGTGAGAAATGCTCAGAAGATTGCATAGAAGTCAATCGGGTGAGGATTTTTCACACCACCAGCCCGTTTTCCCTGTCGCCGCATAAAGGTATGTGCCGCACGACGTTGTATCCTTCATTGCCCGCGGGTGCGAAAAATCCGGGCTAGCAGTTTGTCGGACTAGGCATCGGACAAATGTGTAAGTCGTTATGTATCAATGCTTGTTGCTAGGCGATCCAAAATAGAGCGCCATTACTATGATTAGACTTACACGCAAAGTCCGACAAACTGCTAACTGATTTGACGGTAGATGCGCCGTAAACGGTCGGGACCTGTTCCGGTAAGAACGGAACTACGGTGCTCGAATGGTAAACGGGTCGCTCACGTCGAAGATCGAGGGATTCGAGACCGATGAGATTTTGATCGTATAGTCACTGCCGACCGGCTGGGTCAGCGGAATCGCCCACTTGGCCTTTCCATCGTTGGCGGTGTTGCCCTTGATCACCGAGTCAAACGAGCCGCCCTTCCACAGTTCGATGCGGACTTTGTTTCCGACTTCGCCGATGGAGACCCACTTCACCCGTCTGACGGTCCCCTGCCGCCACTTTCTTCCCGCCACCGGATTGGTCACTTGGATGGTGCCGGTGGACGGCATGCCGAGATAATCCGATATGAGCGGATAACTCACGTCGAACCGGCCGTAATAATCGAGCTTGGTGGACGACGGACTGCACGAGGACGGCCCGCCCCATAATTGCCCAATCACCTGCTGCGTTATTTCATTGAACAGCGGGCTGCCCGACGAACCGGGTTCGGTTACGCCGAGATTGGGCCTCCAACTCGACTGGTGATACCGATCACGCGGCCGCGATGAAAGGGAACTTTCCGGCACGTTCGTCACGTCGCCGAACGTGATGCGCTTGAAATCCGCGCTGGGATGATGAATGCAAACGGTCGGCGTGCCGATTGGGGCCTCGGAACTGGACCAGCCGAGGTAGCTGACGCCGTTTGCCGCGTTGTTGTTCAGGCGCAGCAAACAAAAATCTGTTCCCGAATTCGCGGTCGTCGTTGCAAGCAACTGTGCCCCGCCCGTCGTCCGCGGCACGGAGGCTGGACTCGGCGGGGTGCCGTTGCAGGTGCTGGTCTGGTACAGCCAATATATCTCGACGCTTGATGCCTGGCTCTGCGTACCGACGCAGTGGTTCGCCGTCAGGAAGTATGGAATGGTCGTGTTCGGATCGGAGTCGGCCAGCAGGCTGCCCGTGCAGAAGAAACTCCCGTTTCCGCCAACGCTGCCCACCCCTCCCACTCCGTATGAGGTGTTCTGCCAATTCGCGTAGCACGTGACATCCAAATTACACGCCCCGGCGCCTCTGGCAACCTTGGCCCACGGTAGATCACCGAACGCGACGTAATTGTGAACAACTTGATCGATCTCGATATTTACCGCGCTCAAGTCGGAAGTCGCCGGTACATAACACTCGATCACCGCGGACTCGCTGAAACAGGTCGCACTCCAGAGGTCCTCGCGGCCCGATGACGGACCGAAGTACGGCCCATAGGCCTCACTGCTGTTTTCCGGGTTGTACACCACGACGCGCGCGCC
>BTUX01000187.1:0-9646 GCA_045863315.1 Candidatus Hydrogenedentota bacterium
CTGGCGTTGATTATCGTCCTCGGGGGTGCCGGCTGTCCGATCGGCGGCGGGGGTACCCCTCCGAACTTCCTCGCGCAATTCCTTGTTTCCCCTGAACAACTTGATTTTGGAACCGACCTGAACACGCTTACCCTGTTCGTCTCTAAGAATTACACCCAGCAGCCGCTTCCCCAGTTCTCCGTATCCGATCAGGGAACGCCGTGGCTTAATGTGTCTCCCAAGACGGGGAACAGCACGGGGCCCGACGACCCGGCCGCTTTTACCGTGACGGTCAACCGGGATCGAATGACGGCGGGAACAAACACGGCGAACATCCTGATTACCGCTCCGGGGATTGCGAGTCGTACGGTGCCGGTGAGTGCGCGAGCCCGACTGGTGGCCGCGTTTTCCGCCAGTCCGGAAAACGCGCTCGTGGGGCAGAATGTTCAGTTCACGGATGAATCGACCGTCGTGCCGGAAGATGGGCCGATTGTCTCCAGGCTGTGGACATTCGGCGATGGCGCCACAAGCCAACAGCAGAACCCCAAGCACAAGTACCAGAATCCCGGTGTGTATACGGTGACCTTGTCCGTGCAGACCGCCACGCTGAGCGATACCCATGTCGAGGTTGACCTTATCGTGGTCACCGAGGCTATTGGACCGACAGCCGATTTCGTGGCATCGAATACCAAACCACCGGCGGGAACTCCTGTACAGTTCACCGACCAGTCCGATCCCGGCGACGCCGCTGCGGTAACGTCCTGGCTCTGGTCTTTTGGTGACGGGGGGACAAGCACCCAGCAGAATCCAATCCATACCTATAGCGTGGTGGGCAAGTACGATGTATCTCTGACGGCCACCACCGAATTCGGATCGGACACGGTAACGAAAAAAAAGTATATTAAAGTGCAGCCGGTGGGACCCACGGCGGAGTTCGTAGCGAGTAACCGTTTTCCCGCGATCGGCCAGCAGGTACAGTTTACGGACTTGTCGGATCCGGGTACTTCGCCAATCACCAACTGGCTCTGGAACTTCGGCGACGGCACGACCAGCCAGGCGCAAAACCCGACGCACATCTATACCGCGGCGGCTTCATACACGGTCTATTTGAACGTCACGACGATTGTCGGGTCGGACAGCGAGACGAAGCCGGACTACATCGTCGTTTCACAGCCCTAAAGCAGGCTGTATAGGCGCCACAGTGCCGATATCGGAGCCTGCCGGGCACATGCCGTGCCCGTGGAAGTGGCGTCGTATGCAACCACATCGGCGTGGTTCGGCGATCGAGTAAGGGTTTCCAGCTAGCAACCTCCCCTTGACCGTTGCCAATTTACGGGGGGGCTGGATGTTTGGGCTACCCGATCAGCGGTATGGTCCGCTTCTCTCGAGAACTGAGGATAGCGGAGTCGACTATTTGTTGCCCAATCCGTGCGATGGCCGGCGAGAGGGGGCCTTCGATGGGGGCGCCCGTCTCGAGGCAGTAAATGACATATTGAACGGGGTTTTGGAACGGCGGATTCACGGCGTCCACGGCAATGTCCCGCCCTTGGGGGCATTCAGAGGTCTGAACGCGCACTGTGGATTCGTAGTCATAGCTGCTGATGGTCCCTTGAGTGCCGGTAATCACGAATCCGCATTTAGGTTGCGGCTGCGCCACCCAAGGGTCGGTGAAAGTCCCCCAGCGCGTCTCGAACTTCGATAGGCCCTGCGCATACCGCGCCACCGTGATACTGTGCTCGTCGACCTCAAGCCCTTCCGGGCGATCGACTACGCAGGTCACCTCGACGGGCACTCGACCATTCAGAAACCAGGTTCCGAGCGTAACCCCGTACCCAAGATAATCCAACAATGATCCTCCGCCGTGGTCCTTCTTGTAGAACCAGCTTTTCGGCTTCTCGCGCTGCATCTCCTCCGAGGTTGTCGCCACCTTGTCGGCCACATGCCACAAGGGCCCCCGATTCCCATCGTAATAGTGGACCTCGATCACCTCGCCAATCATCCCCGCATCGAGAATCCTCTTGGCCGTGCGATGGCTTGGATACCAGGCCAACGGCCAATTGATCGCCAGGGCTTTGCCCGTATTCGCCATCGCCGCAATCATGCGGTCGGCCTCGACAAGGGATGCCGCAAACGGCTTCTCCATAATGATGTGCACACCGTACGGCGCTACCTTTTCCGTCCACTCGCCATGCCTGGCGGTCGCCGGACAAAGCAGTACAATGTCGGGTTTCGTCTGCTCAATACAGGCTCGGTAATCGGTGAAGACGCGCTCGGAAGGGATCGAAAAGGTCGCAATCGCCGTAGCCATCCGCTCCGGCTCCTCGTGGCACACCCCGACAATCTCAGCGCCCGGATGCTCGAACACCATCCGCAGGTTGTCGCCCATGTGGAGATGATCAAAATTGATGCCGGCGATTCGCCAGGTCTTCATGCGGTGCCCTTCACGCCAAGGCTTTATGATCGCAGACGGGATTCATTAACGGGAAACACGGAACAATCGCAAGCAGCTTGATGCGCTTTCGATGGTGCTTGAGAAGGTAAGCGGCAAAGTCGCCCACGATTTCGTTGGGTCGCCCGCCACCTTTGTTGACGACCCGGCACGTCAGAATCGCCGTATTCGGGTCCCATTCCAGGTTCAATACCCCCTGCCGCCCGTCCCGGGTGCTTCGAATCTTTGTCCAGCCCGGCTTGCGGTCCGGCTGCTTTTGACGTATCAGAACAAAACCGTAATCCATGAGGTGGCGGTTGTCGGCAATCGAAGAGCGAAGACTCTTTCCTTTGGTGCACCACACCTGTACGACGGTCTGCATCGCGGAAGTTTCCTCTTCACCTCATTGCGCCGCGATCGAACGCCAAGATAGAGATTCGATGTTTTCGTCTTGGCGCGAGGCGCGGAGCGCCCACGAAGTTCCTTACCATGCTGGAGCGGAGTAACGAGAAGTGGAACTCCCCGTTACATGGCTGCCAGTTTGGCAAGCCTTGAGAGCGTTGCGCTTCAGATAACGCCTCTACTTCTTAGCTCGCTCGATTCCGCTTCACTGTATCCAAGCGCGGCAAGGACCGCAAACGTGTCCGCTCCGAGATTCGGAGGTGGAGTTCGAATTTCACAGCCCCCCTCGGAGAGTTTGATGGGAATACCCAGTTGATGGACTTCACCCTCGACGGAATGTTCGCATGTCGTGAACATGTTCCTCTTCTTGATGTGCGGGTCTTTCATTGTTTCTTCGATCGAGTACACGGGGCCCACACAAACGTTTTTGTCCGCGAAGTACTGTTCCCATTCGGCGCGGGTTTTGGTCCGAAAAATCGAGGCGAGGTCGTCGTGAATTTCCTGGGCGCGGTCCAGCGACAATTGCTCGTCGATATACCCTTCCCGATCCAGGGCCGTGCAGAGGTTCTTCCAAAAGTGCGGTTCGAGGCACCCGACCGTGTAGTGGCCGTCCTTGGCGGGATAGACGGCGTAGCACGGAAGTTGACCGAGGAGGATATGTTCGCCGCGTTTCGGGCTGATTTCCGTGCCGAAATACCAAGCGGCGAATAGCGACAGCCAATACACGACCCCGTCTGTCATCGAGATATCGATGAACTGTCCCTTGCCGGTGGATTGTCGCGCGATTAAGGCTGCCAGGATGCCAACGATGGCCATCTGCGCGCCGCCGCCGATGTCGGCGACGGTCAGGCCCGGCACGCAAGGCGGCTTACCTTTCTCTCCAAATAGCTCCAATGCTCCCGCCACGCCCATGTAGTTGAGGTCGTGCCCGGGACGGTTGGCGTATGGCCCCGTCTGACCGTAGCCCGTGATCGCGCAATAGATTAGGCGGGGGTTCACTTCGCGCAGGTTCTCGTGGCCCACGCCTAGGCGGTCCATGACGCCCGGCCGGTTGCCCTCGACGAGCACGTCGGACTGCGCGGCGAGTTTGCGCAGGATTTCACGTCCCTCCTCCGTTTTTAGGTTTAGCGTCATGCTCCGTTTGTTGCGGTTGAGCACGAGGTGCATGTAACTCTCGGAACCCTTGAACGGCGGATACTCGCGGATGTAATCGCCGCGGCCCGGTTCTTCGATTTTGATTACGTCGGCGCCAAGGTCGGCAAGCAGCATCGTACAGAAGCCGCCAGGCAACAGCCGGGTGCAGTCGAGGATCTTGATACCGGCGAGGGGGGTCGTCATGGGATCGCTACGGCCTTCCAGGAGTTGTCCGCCATAAACCGGCGCTGATTTTCATGGAACGCTAACGCACGCCGGCCGGCTCGTGCGACTCGTCACGCACATACGTATCGAGCGGTTCGAGCAGCGACGGGGGAATCCGCGTTTCCTCCTCCGACAAAATGCCCTTTTCCAGCCACGCGTGCTTTCCGTCCAGGACGTCCACCGCATTTCTGTAGTTCACGTCATCGTCGTTGTGCCAGAGGTCATGGAAAAGCCCGTGAATCTTGCCCCGGGCCTTCTTGCAGAACACATCGGCTAACACAACGGCATTGTCCGCGTCGGCGTGCCCCGCATCACGCAGCGTCTGTGCGCGCTGGACGGCGCAGGCCATGGCGAATAGCTCCATGCCGATGTCCACGACGCGGAACAGGAACGCCTGCTTGTTCTGTAGTCTTGCTTGGAACCGGACCATACCATGGAAGATTTGCCGGGCAAGCTTCCGAGTCTTGCGTTCGATGAATTCGAGATGCGGCTCGAGTATCCCGTATTTGAGAACGCCGCGCTCGCCATAGCGTTCCCAACGTCCCGTGCGCAGCCAGCGCGTCGCGTACCACTTGGCGTAGAACCCGATGATCGCGGGCATTGCGGCGAGTTTTCTGTTTCTCGGCGAATCCGGTTCAATCAAAGCGCCGGCGACTTGGAGGTGTTTGTCCACCGCCTCCCGCGCGATAAACAGATGCATGATCTCGCTGGCGCCTTCGAACACCTTGGTAATGCGGGAGTCGCGCATCATCCGTTCGACCCCGATGGGCCGCTCGCCGCGTTGGTGCAGCGACCGCTCGGTTTCATACCCGCGCCCGCCGCGAATCTGGAAGGTGTTGTCCACGGCCTCCCACGCACGGCACGTGTTCCACTCCTTCGCCGCCGCAGCCTCGAGCCGGATGTCGTAATTGCCACGGACCGCCATCTCCGCGGCGATGTAGGCGATGGCATCCATCGCGAACGCGTCCGCCGCCATATCGGAGATCCTGTGGGAGATTGCTTCATGCTTGCCGATCGGTCGCCCCCATTGGACGCGTTCAGCGGCCCACTTGCGCGAAATCTCGAGGCACTTCTTCACCGTGCCCACCGCCCCCGCCGGCACCGACAAGCGGCCCACGTTCAGAACGGTCAGCGCAAGACGCAACCCATTACCTTCGCCGCCGACAAGGTTTTCCGTCGGTACACGCACATTCGTGAATTGGATCACTGCGTTGGCCAACGCGCGAAGCCCCATAAACCGACACCGATGCGTCACCTCCACGCCCGGCCAATCCGTCTCGACGATGAACGCGCTGATCTTTTTGGTATCCGGGTGCCGCGCCATGACGATGAGCAGTTTGGCGAGCGTCCCATTGGTGCACCACAGCTTGGTCCCGTTCAAAATATATGCGTCGCCTTCCGGTGTCAGCTCACATGTAGTCGCGAGCCGGGCGGGGTCCGACCCGACGTCGGGTTCGGTCAACGCAAACGCGGAGATTTCGCCCGCCGCGCAACGCGGAAGATACTTCTGCTTTTGCTCAGGCGTGCCGAATTGTTTTACGGTCTCCGGAACGCCCACGGATTGGTGTGGTGACAATAGACCGAGCAGGCTGCCCTCGTAACTAGCCAGTAACTCCATCAAGCGACACCACTCGACTTTGTTCAGACCGTGGCCGCCGTACTCCTTTGGCACGAGAAAACCGAACGCGCCCATCGCGCCAAGTTCGCGCAGCACCTCCGCCGGGTATTCGCCCGTCTCATCTATGGCCACTGGGTCAATCTTCTGCGCGATAAACGTTTTGAACTCGTCATAAACCCGCGCAAATTCCGGCCGGCCTAATTCGATGGGATACAGAGGCAGTAAATCCAACCGGAAATTGCCCAGGAACAGTTCCCGCAAAAAACTGGGCTGCTTCCATTCGGTTTGCCGGGACTCCTCGGCGACCGTGCGCGACTCCTGCTCGGTGACATGACCCATGGCGCACCTCCCTCGGCACAAAAGATGCGGACTCCAACCAAGACGAGAGCATTATTGAACGGAATGGCAGGGAAAGCAAGCTTCTAATTACGGGTCGGTAGGCGAATGCCGTGCATCGCAGTGGGAACATTGCTTTATGCCTCGGTCGTCATCGGGATGTGGTTTGCACCGGCAAGACTTACGACGGTCCAGTTCTATGCGTTCCTGATGACGATACAGGTCCTGATCACCATTGGCAGAACCATGACCCACAGGTTCCTTATACCGCCCTGACTCCGGAACTGGCTACGGGATACCGCGCGCGTATGACCATGGTCTCGTGGATGCGAGTCGGGACCTGTCTCGGCACGACGTAGGGCGGGCTCGTGCGGAGCTACACGTCGTGGCGCGGCGACGAGGTCGATCGAAAGCGCGTGACCGAAATCGTGAAATCGGTCGAGAAACGAAGGGCCGAAGCCGGGACGCGGCAATTGCGTTGAATGGTTTCGTGTACGCTCCCGAACCCCCGAGTTGCGATACGTTCTTGCCGGCCTTCCGTCACGTCTTTTTCATAATGAAGAGATAATTGAATCCGCGCAGGAAGTAATTTCCCGCGATTGCCTCCGTGTGATAGTGGCGCCGCTTTAAGGTCCGGTTGCGCCTTACGACGCACACGATGTCAACCGGTTCGAAATACCGCTCCATGATCGCAAAAAGCCGGAACCCAATCGGACAAAACGGCTTCTTTTTCTGAAACGTGTCACAGACGTAGAGCCCGATATACCGTTTCGGCTTGAGAATGCGGTGCATCTCGTTGATCGCGAGTTCCATCGCCTCGAAGTAGGCCGGCGCGCGCGCATCGAGTTTTCCAATGCACTTGGGGTCGTCCGAATACTCGATGTGGGTCGAGTAGGGGGGGTCCACAAACACGAAGTCGGCCTTGCCGGATTCCAGTGGAAGCTTCCGCGCATCGGCGCGAAAGATGTCGTCCCGGTACGGGGCGATGTCGTACCCTAAAGCACGGCGGCCCAGGTCTCGCGCCACGTCAAGGGTCGTGCCGCTGCCGCACATCGGGTCGACCACTAGGTCGTTCTTTCGGGTGTAACGTTGCAGGAGGTTCCAGATCACGTACGATGGCGTCGCCCCCACATACCGCTGGTCACCCTGCATTCCTTCACCGTAATGCTGCGACGGATAGTCCCACAGTGTCGTGGTCTGAAGTTCAAGTTTGGGCTTCTTGTACATGATAGTTCGCTGACTCGTCTCGAATGGGTTATGGGCGCGGACCACTATTGTGTGGGGGAGAGGGGAACAGGCGCAAGAAAACTATCGGTAGTCTATTGTCCGGTGGAAACTTTGAGGGAATCGAATGGCTACGCCGTCACGCCGCGGTAAACTGGCGCATAGCCGGGGAAGACTGTGGATAGCGCCGAATTTCCGAGTCGATAGTGTACGATTTCCGCCAAGATATCGCGGTAGTCGATGGTGGTGTCGAGATCCTGGCCTTGGAACAATTCGCCTTGGCCGAGCCCGGGCCAGTCGGTTAAGACTCGACCGCCCGCGATATGGTTTCCGAGGACGAGCAGTGCGCCGCCGTGGCCGTGGTCCGTCCCTTGGCTCGCGTTCTCCATGACGACGCGGCCAAACTCGGACATCACGACGACGACGAACCCTTTCCCCGTCGCGGCGGACAAGTCGGCGTGGAAGGCGCCGAGCGAGTCGCCGAGTTCGGTCATCAGACCAGCCATCCACCCCGAGCGGGACCCCTGTCCGTCGTGGGTGTCCCAACCGTCAAGGTCGATCGCGATGGCCTCGACGCCAAGATCGGCTTTGATCAGCGCGGCGGCCGATTTCATCGAGTAGCCGAAATGGGTGTCGGGATACGCCGCCCCGCCGCCGGGCTGGTAATTCACAAAGTCAATCGCGTTGAGCAGGCCGATCGTCGTAATCGTGTTGGCGGCGGTTGCCCGCAACGCGGATGGGCCTTGCGCATACGATGCGCCAAGGGTTTGCAATCGTTCCTGCATGGTCACGTTCCATCCGTCCAATCCGAAATCCGCGAGGTCTGGAATTGGCAGCGCGAGAGGACTGCCCGAAAGCGATCGTTGCAGCGCTTCGTTGATGCCGACGGCGCGTAGGACTGCGGTCGGATTTCTCGGATCGCTGCTCGCCAGGTGCCGCCCCAACCAGCCGGTGAACACCGTCGGGTCCGGTCCCTGGCCCGTCTCCATCACGGTCATCGATTGGAAATGCGAGCGCGATTCATCCGGTGATCCGCAGGCGTGGACGATGAGCAGGTCTCCGGCCGCGTAGGCATCCATCAGTCCGGCGAAAGTTTGCGGCACGCCGAAGAACCCGTCGAGATCGATGGCGGCAAAGGGGCTGTTGCTGTCGGGCCGCGGAATGTTCAAGGTCGGACGGGCCGCGTAGTAGTTGTCATCGCCGTGGGGTACGCACAAGGTCAGGCCGTCAGCGCCGCCGCGCAGAAAAACGGCGATGATGACGTCGCGATCACTGACTTCGTTTTGGGCATACGCGACCCGTGGCAGCCAGACCGGCGCGCCTGCGAGTGCCGCGGCGGCTGCGCCGGTCTTTATGAACCGGCGACGGCTCAGATCCCGGTATTCTCGGCAACCGCGATGAGAACAGCCTTGCATGATTCGACCTCCTGAACGTTCTGCGCGGCAGCGCTAGTACCATTGATATCCGGAACACGAGATGGCCAGTCCCAGCGCCTCCAGACGGCGGAACGCCGAGTTCGGATTGCCTTCGATATAGGTGCGGATTGCGTTCTTGTCCGATGCGGGCATCTTGCCGTTGAAAAAGACCTTGTTTACTTTTTTCATGAATTGATCGATGGGCATGGCGCCTTCGAACTGCGAGAGGTCCATCGAAATCTCGTTCTGTTGCAGGAAGATGAGCGCGCCAAATCGCCAACGCGGCAGGAGCAATCCGGACCAGAAATTCAAGGCGTCCGGATATCCGTTCGGCGCTGCCCAGTGAAACGGCTCATGCCCCATCAGCCGTAAGACATAGCGGGCCGTCCAAAAATTGTTGATGCTGGACGGCACTGAGCGGAGTGCGGACACCACGTAGTGGTACGGGCGCTTCAGTTTTGGCGGGGCGGATTCCATCCAGGTCGGATCCAGTGCGGCACGGACCATTGCCTTGATGTCGCCGCGCGTGCTTGTATAGGCGGCGGCGATGCTGTCGACCAGTTCGCCCGGCGGGCCGTATCCCCAGAAGTAGTTGGCAAGCTTTTTCCCGAGAAACCGTGCGGTGAACTGCGAAATCGCCGGGTCTTCGCTCAAGATCCGCAGCACCGTTTCTCCGTCTTCGATGCCCCCGCCCCGCGGGATATCGTGACCCAGCACGTTTTTCCTTTTTTTGTCGTGCGCCCAACGATAGAATCGGAAGGTGCCCCACTTCGGATCCTGGTAGTCGTAGACTATCGACCAGCCGGTGAAACAGCGCGACACTTCGATCACATCCTTCTGCGTGAAGTTGCCAATGCCTATCGTGTGCAGTTCCATCAGCTCGCG
>BTUX01000188.1:0-9617 GCA_045863315.1 Candidatus Hydrogenedentota bacterium
TCTCCTGCCGGCCCTTGCGCGGGCCCGCGAAGCGGCGCGGCGCGCAAGCTGCCAGAACAATCTCAAGCAGATGGGTATAGTCTTCAAGATGTACGCCGGTGAAAGCAAAGGCGAGTTTCTGCCCCGGCTGCAGGGGCCTGATCCGTGGCGGCTCGTCGGGCTCAATAACGCCGCCCTCGGCACGAATTGCGGCGCCAACGACGACGACAATTTCACCTTTAATTCGGTCGATGTTTTCCCCGAGTACCTGACTGACTGGAACGTCAACAGATGCCCGTCCGACCCCGATGACGATACTGAGATCGTGGCTGAAGGGTGCCTCTTTGCCAATCTACAGTCCAACGGCGATGAAAGCTACATATACTTCGGCTATCTGATTGATCGCGCTGACGGCGGCGAACCGACCACGATTCCGCCTCCCATAAGCAGCGGCGGCACGCCCCCGATTCCCGTGCAGTTGCTGGAAGGCTTTCTTTCGCTGTTCAACGAAGGCGCGTTGGGCGGTCCGGCGACCTATAACCAAGCCCAAGCTACCCAGGCCATCAACGCCCTCAAGAACGATCTCGATGTGGCGGCGGGAGCTGGAAACAACGCGGGCAGCACCGTGCATCGCTTGAAGGAAGGGATCGAGCGGTTCATGATTACCGACATCAACGATCCGTCCCGTACTTCACAAGCGCAAAGCGAAACGGTCACCATGTGGGACCTCATCAATGCCAATCCCAACGGCGCGGGCGAGTACAACCACGTCCCGGGCGGTGGAAACACGCTTTATCTCGATGGTCACGTCGAGTTTATCCGGTACGATGTTCGCGGCCGGTTCCCGATCAACATTGCCTTCGGGAATGCGGTGCTCTGGGCGCGCGGTTAAGAAGGGAAAGGGGCGTACAAGCGCCTTCGCATACTCGTTGACGTATGATCGACCTTGGGGGCGGTGAACCAACCGCCGCCCCCGGGTCACTTTCAAACATGCGCGGCTGTTCGCGATGGCGCGCGGACGCGGTGAACGTAATTGATTTCTCGCTCATGCGACTGCGCGTGGGTTGTAGCTGCAAGCATTTCGTTGGCCGAATGAAAAGTGGATCGCCGGCTTCGCCCGCGGGCTGAGGGTGAGGTTCGGGATTTTTAACGGGTTTGTTTCCGGGGTGCCCTGAGACCACCTCCGACGATACGGACCGGAAGGAGGCGGCCCGGCACGTACGGCGGGTTCGCGTCAATAAAAGAGTAAAAGAGGAGGGCCAACAAGTCACCTAGATCTTGCATTACCCAGTTAAATGCGGCAGTGAGTGGACCTGGAATTGCAGCAACAAACACAGTTCAACAGGTGCGGGGGGTACGATCCTCGCACGAACTACGTGAGGAGGTTGCAGACATGAAGTCCAAAAGAGGTTTTACGCTCATTGAACTACTGGTAGTAATCGCAATAATCGGTATCTTGGCCGCCATCCTGTTGCCCGCGCTGGCCCGTGCCCGGGAGGCCGCGCGGCGGGGAAGCTGCCAAAACAATCTCAAGCAGATGGGCATCATCTTCAAGATGTACGCGGGCGAAAGCAAGGGCGAGTTCCTTCCCCGCTTACAGGGCCCTGACCCCTGGCGTCTCGTCGGTCTCAACGAGGCCGCACTCGGCACGAATTGCAACGGCCAGGACGATGACGATTTCACGTTCAATCCCCCCGATGTTTTTCCGGAGTATCTGACCGACTGGAACGTCATCATGTGTCCTTCGGACCCGGACGCCGACCTATCGATCATTCGCGAGGGCTGCCTCTTCGCGAACCTCTCGTCGGATGGCGACGAGAGCTATGTCTACCTCGGTTACCTCATTGACCGGGCCGATGGCAACGATCCAACGACGACGCCACCTCCCATCAGCAGCGGCGGCACACCGCCGATTCCGGTGCAACTGCTGGAGGGCTTCCTGGCGCTCTTTAATGACTTGGCTTTGGGAGGCCCCACTACCTACAACCTGGCACAAGCGACGCAGGCCATCAACGCGCTCAAAGACGACCTCGACGTAGCCGCCGGCGCCGGCAACAACCAAGGCACCACGATTCACCGGTTGAAGGAAGGCATCGAGCGGTTCATGATCACCGACATCAACGATCCTTCCCGCACGTCTCAGGCACAGAGCGAGACGGTGGTCATGTGGGACCTCATTAACGTCAGTCCGACGGGGGCGGGGGAGTACAACCATGTTCCCGGCGGCGGCAACGTTCTCTATCTCGATGGACATGTCGAATTCCATCGCTACGACATCAGGGGCAGGTTCCCCATCAATTCGGCGTTCGGCAACTCCGTGTTGTGGGCCGCCGGCTACTAATCTGGTCGTCATCCGCGTCCTCCAGGTGGGGGCAGGGCCTGAAGGCCCCTGCCCCCAACCTCTTCTGCGGCCGGCAGGTCGCCACATGGGTTTGAGTTGGCTGAAACAATTTGATAGACTTTGCTGTCGATTTGCGGATTGAATCGCATTCGGGGTCCAAATGATTGCGCCCCTCGAGGAGTTCCCATTGTGAGAAAAGGCATCCATCCCGACTACGTCAAAGCCAAGGTGACCTGCGCCTGCGGGAACACCTTTGAGACGCGGTCCGTCAAGCCCGTCATCAACGTCGAAATCTGTTCGTCCTGCCATCCTTTCTTCACCGGCAAACAGAAGTTCGTCGACAGCGAAGGACGCGTGGACCGCTTCCACCGGAAGTACGGCAAGAAGAACTGAGCCTGTATGGAGCAGGTCATGTACGACAGGCTCCTTGCCTTGTGCGAGGAGCACGACCGCCTTTCGCGTGACATGGCCAGCCAGGAAGTCGCGACCGATCCGGAACGCTACCGCAAGCTCGCCAAGCATCTTCGCTCAATCGAGGATACCGTCCAGGCGTTTCGGAGATACCAGCGCCTTGAAAAACACCTTCGCGAAGCCGAGCAACTATTGCGAGAAGAAAACGACCCGGACCTTCGAGAGATGGCCGAGGCCGATCGCGCTTCGAACACCGCGCAGATGAACGAACTCGAGGACGAATTGCGGGTCCTCCTGCTCCCCAAAGACCCCAACGACGCCAAGAACACGATCGTCGAAATCCGCGCCGGCACCGGCGGCGAAGAGGCCGCCCTGTTTGCTGCCGACCTGTTCCGCATGTACAGTCGGCTCGCCGAACGCAAAGGCTGGAAAATCGAAATCCTCGGTTCGAATCCCACCGGACTCGGCGGCTACAAGGAAATCAGTTTCCGGGTCGCCGGCGACAACGTCTATAGCCAGCTAAAATTCGAAGGCGGCGTGCACCGTGTTCAGCGTGTACCCGAAACCGAAGCCCAGGGACGCATTCACACGTCCGCCGTCACGGTCGCCGTCCTTCCCGAGGCCGAAGAAGTCGACATCGCCATCGATCCCAAAGACCTGCAAATTGACGTCTACCGCTCGTCAGGCGCCGGAGGCCAGCATGTCAACACGACGGACTCGGCCGTGCGCATAACGCATGTCCCGACCGGGGTCGTCGTCTCCTGCCAGGACGAGCGCTCGCAGCACAAGAACCGCATCAAGGCCATGGCCGTCCTCCGCGCCCGCCTGTATGCCGCCAGGCAAGAAGAGGAAATCGCGAAGAGGTCCGCCGAACGCAAGAGTCAGGTAGGCAGCGGCGACCGCAGCGAGCGCATCCGCACCTACAACTTTCCGGAAAACCGGGTCAGTGACCACCGCATCAAACTGACGCTGCACTCTCTCGACCGCGTCATGGAGGGTGAACTGCAACCCGTCATCGACGCGCTCATCGCGGCCGACCGCGCCGCCAAGATGGTCACCGTCTAATGGTCACGGTCCGGGACCGCATCGACGAAGCGGTCCGGTTGCTCGCCGACGTCAGTGATACGCCCCGAGCTGACGCCGAAATCCTCATGGCTCACGCGGCGGGTGTTCCCCGCCGTCGATTGCCCCAGTTCTACGGCGAGACGTTCGACTTTCCTCTTTTCCAGGTTTACCTCGAACGCCGCCTCGCGTATGAGCCCATTCCCTATATCATCGGCGAGTGGGAGTTCTACTCAATCCCGCTCCACGTTCGGCCGCCGGCCCTCGTGCCGCGCCCGGAAACCGAACATTTGGTCGAAACGGTGCTCGAATTCGTCGGCGATCAGTCCGCCCGAGTGCTCGACATCGGCACGGGGAGCGGCTGTGTCGCAGTCGCCATCGCCGTCAATGCCCCCGCAACCGAAATCACCGCGACGGATATCAACCCTATGGCGGTCGAACTCGCCCGGGAAAATGCCGTTCTGAACGGCGTCGCCGACCGGATCAGCGTTCTGCAAAGTGACCTTTTCCAAGCGCTGTCTCCAGGGCGTCCCCTCTACGACGTCATTTGCTCGAACCCGCCCTACGTCGAGGAGGACGCGTTTTCTTGTCTCTCGCCAACCATTCGGCTCTATGAGGACCCCAATGCCCTCATAGCCGGCGTGGACGGCCTCGACGTCATTCGACGACTGATCGCAGAAGCGCCTCCTTTCCTCGTTCCCGGCGGACTCCTTGCCTTCGAAATCGGACTGGGGCAAGATGGCCTTGTCCGGATACTGCTGGAAGAGGCCAAGTTTGACGACATTCGCGTCAAACCCGATCTCGCCGGCATTTCCCGGATTGTCAGCGCGAGGAATCCGTCACCATGACCAACCCCCCATTTTCGACCGCCGTCCGTGAACTTCCACCGGAAGAGCGCCCTCGCGAACGCCTTGTAAAACTTGGGCCTGAAGCCCTTAAGGACGCCGAATTGATCGCCGTCCTGTTCCGAAGCGGCACGCGTGAAGCCGGCGCCGTCGCCCTTGCCGAGCGACTCATCCAGCACTTCGGCAATCTGCGCCAGCTTGCCCGCGCTTCGCTCGAGGAAATCCGGCAGGTCAAGGGAGTGGGGGAGGTCAAGGCCATCGAGATCAAGGCCGCGCTTGAACTGGGCAAACGGCTCGTAGCCCACCGCGACAAAGAGCGCCACAAGATTTCCTGCGCGGAGGATGTCTCGAATCTGCTGATGGTCCGCTTCAAGGATTGCGAAACCGAAGTGTTTCTGTCCGTGCTGCTCAACACAAAAAACGAAGTTCTGAAAGTGGACGAAGTATCAAAGGGCGGCCTTGATTCCGCTGCCGCCCTACCTCGTGAAGTTTTCCGCCGCGCCGTGCGCGACGGCGCGACCTCTCTTATCGTATGCCACAACCATCCCAGCGGCGATCCCGAACCCAGCCGGGCGGACGTCGTTCTCACGCGCCGCCTCCTGGATTCGGCCGAACTGCTCGGAATTCCACTCCTCGATCATATCGTGTTCGGCGACGGCCGCTACGTCAGTCTGAAGGAAAGGAACCTGATGTGAAGCAGTCGTTCAATGCGCGAAAGGAGGGGCAGTTCTACGTCTGGTTTTTTCTCGGCGCAGCGGCGCTCATCTCCGGAATTCTTTGGTCGAACCCCGTCATTGCACTTCTCTTCGCGGCGGTGCCGCTCGCGCTTGCCGCCTTCACCATGTATTTCTTTCGCGATCCCGACCGCGCAATCTCCGACGCGCCCGGCGACGTCGTATCGCCGGCGGACGGGACCGTCGTGGGTGTCGAGGATCTCGAATCGAGCCCTCATTACGACGGCCCGTGCAAACGCATCTCGATCTTCCTTTCCGTCTTTAACGTTCATGTAAACCGATCTCCCTTCGAAGGGGCAGTGGAAGAGGTCGTGTACAGGCCCGGCCGGTTCCGAAATGCGATGCGGGCCGACACCACGGATGTCAACGAATCCAACACCATTCGTCTGTCCACGCCGCGCGGCCCGATGACCGTCCGGCAGATTTCGGGACTCATCGCACGCCGCATCGTGTGCAAATGCGAAGTGGGGGATACGCTCGCCCGCGGAGAAAAGTTCGGCATGATCAAGTTCGGTTCGCGGACCGAACTCTACCTTCCCCCGGATGCCCAGATTTGTGTTAAACTACGAGGGAGGGTAGCTGGTGGTTCGACCGTCGTCGCCCGGTTTCCGGGTCAAACGAAGCAGGTCGGAACGTCCACCGAAACGCAGTAAGACAACCTATGAAAAACAGAAAATCTCCCTTTAAGCCGGACGAGATGCGTAAGCGCTTCAAACTGCCCGTCGCCAAGCGTCGACGCCGATTGAATCGTCGCCGCCCCATCAACGTGCTCGCCAGCTTCATCACGCTGCTCAATCTGTACTGCGGTATCGCGGCCATCTTTGCCGCCCTGGAAGGCACGCGGGAATCGGCCAACGCCCTTTGGCATTTCGAGAAGGCTGCATACTTCATTCTCGCGGCAATTGTCGTCGATATGCTGGACGGCGCCGTTGCGCGCATGACGAGAAGCGCCTCCGAATTCGGAAAACAACTCGACAGCCTGTGCGACGTCGTCTCGTTCGGTGTCGCCCCGGCGGTCCTCCTGTACGGCATGTTCCTTCCCGGTGAACAAGGCTACATGATGAGGACCGGCGCTCTCATCGCCATCATCTACGCCTGCTGCACCGCCCTGCGCCTAGCCCGGTTCAACGTATTTCAAGCCGAAATTCGCGAATACTTCATCGGCCTGCCCAGCCCTGCCGCCGCCGGTACGGTCTCGTCGTTCGTCTTGTTCAGCATCTATTCCAATTTTACGCCCAGCTTCTGGTTGCTTGGCCTGCCCACGTTGCTGCTGGCCGGCCTGATGGTCAGCACCGTCCAGTACCCCAAGAACAAGATGAAAAGCCTATTGCTCGCG
Organism: Candidatus Hydrogenedentota bacterium; assembly: GCA_045863315.1. Classification (GTDB taxonomy): domain Bacteria; phylum Hydrogenedentota; class Hydrogenedentia; order Hydrogenedentales; family SLHB01; genus JABWCD01. Next base: position 6,709 of record BTUX01000188.1, read on the forward strand.
CCTCGCATGGGGTTCCGTATTCTGGCGCTGTGTGCGGTGGCCATCGCGGTCATCGACCAAGCGAGAAGCTCGCACCCCGCCGTCGTGCTGTTTCCCCTTGCCGCCGCGTACTGCCTGTTCGGCATCGGAGACACGGTATATCGCAAACTTTTCCGGCGCGTTTCCCTTGGTACTACCGGCGTAGGCGCTCACGGCGCGCCGCCGCCTTCTCCCCCTTCGAAAAGCGGCGACCTTTTGTAATACTCGACGCCCTCGACTACAAGCACCTTGAGTGCGGCCGCCGTCGGCACGGCAATCAGTAATCCCAAAAAACCAAGTAGATTTCCAAACACCAGGATGGCCAGAATCACCCATACCGGACTCAGGCCAATCTGATCTCCCACGATTTTCGGTGTCAGCAAGTTTCCTTCCAGCGCTTGCACAATGCCAATGACCGCCAGCACGCCCAGCACGTGCCAATCCAGGCCGTATTGTAAGACCGTCAGCAAGAGGGCCGTCGCCGCAATGGTCGCAACACCGACGAACGGAATAAAACTCGCCACTACCCCGAAGGCCCCGATCAAAATGGCAAACGGCGTGCCCGTAATGAGGAATCCAATTGTATACAAAGTCCCGAGGCACAGGCACACCGTGAACTGTCCTCGCAGGAAACTCCTCAACTGGACGTCGATTTTCCCCACGATTTCCAATATCTTGTCCTTCCTTCGCGGTGGCAGCAGGTTTCTCGCGTTCGCGATCAAGGGGTCAAAGTCCTTGAGGAGATAACCGGCGACGATCGCGAACAACGCGAAATTAGCCAGAAACACAAAGAAGCTTGCGATCACCCGTCCCACCGATCGGAGGAAATCAAACACACCGGCGCCCGCGCGCTGCCCCATCGTCGCCAGGCTTGCGGCATGATTCTGGAGAAATTGGATCGACATTTCGCTGACCCGCCGTCCAATGTACTCGGCAAGGAGCGCCCGGGCGTTCACCCGATCGATCGTGGTATTCGCCGCGGCCGCGGCGTCAACCGCACCGGTCGCTTCGGCAGACTCCCGCTCCAATCGCGAAGTATGGTCGACCGGTGCCGAAGGTGTCGACGCGCCCGCAGACTCTTCCGGGGCCGCTTGGTCAGGCGCGCTGTCGGGCGAAGGCTGACCAGGCTCCTTGTCGAGACCCAAGCGATGGACCAGCTCATTCAGCGGCAATTTGTCCAACACCCGCTCGAGCAGGTTACTGCCGACAACCTCCGTTCGCGCCGCCCGCACGAGGGCCTGCCCCTGCGAATACACCATGGGGATGACAAGAAAGGGAATGCTGATGAGAATCAGCGCCGCAACCGACCACAACGCCGCTATAGTGGCTATGCGGGGTATTCTCTTGGTCTCAAAATAGTCGACGACAGGATCCAGCACATACGCAACCAGAAATGCCAGGAACAACGGGATCAAGACGGCCTGCAACGCGTACGCGACTACCACCACAAGCGCAAGTGCGCCCAGCCCGATTCCCGCTTGGACCCACGGGTTCTTCAACACCGGATCGAACATGGATCCCTCCTACCGCAAATGAGCCGCTGCCACGCGGAAGTACTATCGCATAATCGTAGTGTCCGCCGCGAAACGCAGGCGGTCCGTCCTAGCCCGCATTTTTCACCAGTCGCTCCCGATGACGGGAGCGACTGGTGAGAAATGCTCAGGAGATAGCATAAAAGTCAATCGGGTGAGGATTTTTCACACCAACAGCCTGTTTTCCCTGTCGCTGCATAAGGGTATGTGCCGCACGAAGTTGTATCCTTCATTGCCCGCGGGTGTGAAAAATCCGGGCTAGCGCGCGGTAATCACAAACACGGCCTCGTCCGCCATCATGTTGGGCCAAATGTGGGCGGACCAGACGAGGCCGCGGCGGTTGAGGGCGATTTCGCGTTCGATGCGGATGTTGCGTTCGCGGCAGTATTCGCGGAAATCCTTGATGGACAGTACGTGCCGGTTCGGGCTGAGCCACCACGCGTACGGCAGGTTGCGCGTCACCGGCGCGCGGCCCTGCAGCAACGACTTGGCCCGGACCTTCCAGAAACCGAAATTGGGAAAGCTGACGATGCATTTCTTCCCCACGCGCAGCATTTCCTGCAACACATAGTCGGGCTTCTTGATGACCTGCAGCGTCATGCTAAGAATGACATAGTCGTACACGTTTTCCGGAAGCCATGCGAGCCCCTTGTCAATGTCCGCTTGAATGACAGAAATGCCGCGGCGCACGCAGCTCACAATGTTCCCTTGCGACAATTCGATGCCGGTGCCGTGAACGCCCTTCACGTGAATCAACTGGTCGAGCAACTCGCCGTCGCCGCATCCGATGTCGAGCACTTTGCTGCCCTGATCGACCAGATCCACGATCATCTCGTAGTCGACGCGGTGCCCGTCGTAGATGCTGGTTGCCGCGGTCGGCGGCGGGCCGAGATCGGCTTCCGAATCGACGTCAACCTGTCGTCGCGGCGTCTTCCCAATTGGATGCACGACGTGTTCGAGATACCCGCCAATCAATTTCTTCATCACGTCCACTTCGAGTAGGAACGCGTCGTGTCCGTAGTCGGAATGGATGTTACAGTAGGTAACATCCTTTCCCTGTTTGGCGAGCGAATCGACGACCCACTGCGACTGGTAGGGGGGATACAGCCAATCGGACGAATACGACAGCACCATGGTCTTGGCCTGCACGCGGGCCAGCGCGTTGTCGAGCGAGCCGTAGGGCGCGGCGAGATCGAAGTAGTTGATCGCTTTGGTGATATAAAGGTAGCTGTTCGCGTCGAACCGGTTTACAAACTGCTCGCCTTGGTAGTCCAGATAGGTCTCGACGGAAAACTCGCTCGTGAAGTCGTAGCGATACTCGCTCGTGAACCGGAGCGCGCGCCCGAATTTCTTGCCCAT
>BTUX01000189.1:0-9522 GCA_045863315.1 Candidatus Hydrogenedentota bacterium
CGATCGCGGCGAAGGTCGATCCTATAGAAATTGCGATCTCGAAGCCGTACGTGTTGGCGGGAATTTTACTTGGGGGAATGAGTCCGTTTTTTTTCTCGTCTATGCTGTTCCGCGCTGTCGGGCGTTCGGCATTTGCCATGATCGGGGAGGTCCGACGCCAGTTTCTCGAAATCCCGGGCCTGAAGGAAGGCAAGGAGGGCGTCTACCCCGACAGCGCCAAGTGCGTTGACATCGCCACGCAAGGCGCCATTCGCGGCATGATGGTGCCCGGCATCCTCGCCATTGCGTTCCCGATTGTCATCGGATGGTTCTTGGGCAAGGAGGCGTTGGCGGGCATGCTCGTCGGCGCCATTTGCACGGGCGTCATGCTTGGCATCCAGACCGCCAACAGCGGGGGCGCGATGGACAATGCGAAGAAGTACATCGAAGACGGGAACTTCGGCGGCAAAGGGTCTGACGCGCACAAGGCGGCCGTCGTGGGGGACACCGTGGGCGATCCGCTCAAGGACACGGTGGGCCCCTCGATAAACATTCTGATTAAGCTGATGTGCGTCATCTCGCTTGTGCTTGCGCCGATCTTCGCATAACTGAAAGGTTTACTGACAGGCGGGCCTTCTACCTTTGAAGGCCCGTTTTCACTTATGATGGAAGCGAAAGCTGCCCGCGTAGGGCGCGCGGTAGGCATACGCGCGGTTCCAGCAAACGGCGCCACACCTGAAAGGCGAGATGAAACCCGAAATCACAGACGCATTGCTTGATCTCGACGACGAGACCGACCCGGTCGAGGAACTCCTGCGCCAGCCTTTGTGGCGCCCGGAAGACGTGGGCAAACCCATTCCGAGGTCTGAGCACGCCGTGTCGGTCGCGATGCCGCTATGGGAACATGTGATCCGGTATGAGGAAGGCGACCCGGAACTCATCGATTCGCTCGAAGGCGGATACCCCCGTTTTGTATTTGGTCCGGCGGTCAGCCGGTTGTTCCAGAAATGCCGTGCGCAGTTCTCGTCCAACGACGAGCTGTGCATCGCGTTTCCGTCGAAGAAGTCCGCTGCCCGCTGCTCGGCGTTCCTGGAAGATACCGGCCCGTTCACGACCCGCGTCGAGCCCTATGGGATGAACGAGATCCACGTCGTGGTCCTCCCCGTCGACGCATTCGAGAACGCGAAGAAGTACTGGCAGCACTACGGCGAGATCGTAAGTTCCCGGCTGGCCCAGGCCACGCTAGAGGGGCGTTCCGCGACGTACGGCCCGACGCCGGAGAAGCGCATCCTGCGCAAGCGAATTGCGCGACTGGTCGGCGACAAGGCCTCGAATGTGTACTTGTACCCGTCAGGCATGGCCGCCCTGTCCGGCGTGCTCCGGCTGCTTCGTTCACGCGCACCGGCAGCAAAGACCATTCAAATCGGATTCCCCTATGTCGACCTGCTCAAAATCCAGCAGAAGTGGGGACCACTGGGGGTGTTCTATCCCCACGTGTCGAATGAGACCTTCGAGGAGTTGGAGTGGCAGGTCACCAATGAACCGATCGCGGGGGTGTTCGTGGAACACCCCGGCAACCCGCTTCTGCAGAGCGCGAACCTCGACCGGCTGTCCAGGCTGCTGCGCGTCCGTCGCGTGCCCCTCGTCGTCGACGAAACGCTGGCGTCGTTTGTCAATGGGGATTTCACGCCCTTCGCCGACGTCATCGTCACCAGTCTCACCAAGTACTTTTCGGGAGTGGGCGATGTCATGGCGGGTTCCGCGGTGCTGAACAGCGCCTCGCCGCTGTTCGACGAATTGAAGAAGCACCAGCGCAAAGTATACGAGGACCGGCTGTGGGGAGAAGACGCTGCCGCCCTCGAGCGCAACTCGCGCGATTTCGAGGTCCGCATGTGCCGTATCAACGCGAACGCGGAGACCGTGTGCGATTACCTTCGGACGCACCCGCAGGTGCAGCGGGTTTACTATCCCAAATTTGAAACGCCCGCCGAATACCGCCAGGCCGGCCGCGTAGAGGGCGGATATGGCGGTCTGTTCTCCCTGCTATTGAAGAATGCCCCGGACACTTCCGCGAGGTTCTATGCGGCGCTCCGCGTATCCAAAGGCCCCAGCCTCGGCACCAGCTATACCCTCGCGTGTCCCTACGTGATCCTGGCGCATTACAAGGAACTGGATTGGGCCGAGTCACTGGGCGTTTCGCCCTACTTGATCCGGGTGTCCGTCGGACTTGAAGATCCCGCCGACCTGATCCACCGGTTCGATCAGGCATTCAAGGCGCTCTGACGCAGCCCGCTCTGTGCTGGACGCGGGCATGTCCCCCGCGAATAAAGGCTTCCGGCGTTGGGTTATTCGTCATCTCCAAGGATAACGAGCTTCACGATGATCACTATAAGCACCAGCGCGCCGGCGATCAGGCCAATCTGCGGCCCCCACAGCATAACGAACGAGGGCCGGGGCGCGTCGACGGTCGGCGTCTCGACCGGTTCGGACTCCGCCAGCTCATCGGATTCGGAAGGGGTCAGAGTCCGCTCGACTCCCTCGGCCATGTGCAGGGCCCTTTGCGCGAGTTCGTATTCCTCTCTCGGCACGGCGCCCGCCGGGGTTTGAACTACGCGCGCGTCGATCATCGACTGCCAGACCCGCAGCTTGTTCCGTTCCGTCAACTCGATGGGGGGCTCGACCTCGCTCCGCAACATCTGCACCGTAAGCCGGCGCGCGGGATCGGGGTCAAAGTAGCGAAATGTGTAACTCTCGTTGTTTTCCTTCACAATCTCCGCATAGAATGCGGGGCCGCCGTCCCGGGGAACAATTTGAAACACGGTTCCCGTGGGCATATCGGCCGCCTGCGCAAGAAACACCGCCAAGAGCGTGGATGCGAGTACGATCATGAAGCCGCTAGAGGTCCGAAACCATGCGTGTGCGATGCTTGGGCATGCGACTCATCGTAGCGTGTCGGGCCTTGCGGGGCAACTAGTCCCGCCGGTGGACGTCTGTATGAAAGCGAGCGGGCGGTCGTGAACGGTGACTCAATCCCTTCGTGGCTGCCCGCACTGGCTTGCGCAGGGATTGGGACGGCAATCGTCCTGCTGTTAACGGCGCGGGCACGGGCGAACGAGCGAGGGGCAAAGACGGCGCAGGCGGTCCGCGGCCCGACCATTCGGATGACTTGCGGGATGTGTCACAAACAGCTTGTGATTCCCGCACCCGCTCTGCGGCTGCTCAGCAATGTCGAAATGGCCCTGAGCGTACGCGTGCTCCCGGATCTATCGGGCCGGAAATTGGCAGAGTATGTCTGCCCCTACTGCGAAGCGTCGCACTGTTTCGCGGTCGATCGGCGAAAACCCGAGTGGGTCGGTGTGAATCTGTACTCGCCTCACACCAAGGCTGCGCGTTGTCTGGATTGCGGCAAGGCGCTGCGCGCGCCGCCGTGGGCGCCGGGAACCTACGACGGGCGCTTGAAGGACGCCCCTTATCTGGACCCGGACTTCGGACTGATCTGCTCGCGCTGCCAGGCCATCGTCTGTGTGGACTGTACAATGAAAGCCACCCGAAACCGGACCAAGGACGGAACTTTTGTTTGCCCGCGCTGCGCACGCACTCCGGTGAACCGGACATTTCACCCGGCATGAACCGACCCCGGCCTGAAACCGTCCGACAAGTCCATTAAGTCCGCTCGGGTCAGAAGGCCGGCTGGATTCAGTCTGGGCCTTTCCTCCAAATTGCAATTGCGGCGTTGCCCGAAATACACTAGCGCTCCACCCTTTGCCAATGGGGCCCGTGAATGCGCATACGGACTTTTCGAGTATGGCAACGTTGGCAGTCGAGCGCAGGAACCCGCAGGGGACGTTTCCGCGGACGGGGCGTGCAACCCTCACCGCGGCTTGGTGATCATAAAAGACATGGCAGTCATACAGAAACGACGGTTCGCCGGGAGGACGCCTGGGAGCGGTATGCGCAGAAACATCGTACATATGGGCGCGGCCAATCTGAGCTACGAGATTCGGGAAATCGTGCTCGTGGCCCGGCAGATCCGGCAGATGGGAATGGAGATCACTTGGGAGAACATCGGGGATCCCGTGCAGAAGGGCGAAGAGGTCCCGTCCTGGATTCGCGACATCGTGCGCGATCTGGTGGATGACACGCGCACGTGGGCCTACTGCGACACGGCGGGCGTTCCGGAAACCCGGGAGTTCCTGGCGGCCAACGTGAACATGCGGCCGGGCGGCGTTCGTGTCACCACCGACGATATCCTGTTCTTCAACGGCTTGGGAGACGCCGTGGCGAAGGTGTACGGTTTCCTCCGCCGGGAGGCCCGCATATTGGGGCCGTCCCCGGCATACAGCACTCACTCCTCGGCGGAAGCGGCGCATTCCGGCTATAACCATGTCACCTATAATTTGGATCCGTACAACGGCTGGATGCCGGACGTCGACGACATTCGAAACAAGGTCAAATACAACGATTCGATAGCAGGGATTCTGCTGCTTTCACCGGACAATCCGACCGGAGCGGTGTATCCTCGGGAGATTCTCGAGGAGATCGCCGAGATTGCCCGCGAGCACCATCTGTTCATGATAGCGGACGAAATCTACGCCCACATCGTCTACAACGGCAATGAGCGGCTCCACATGAGCGAATGGATCGGGGACGTCCCCGCCCTGGCCATGCGGGGCATCAGCAAGGAGTATCCCTGGCCGGGTTCGCGCTGCGGATGGCTCGAGGTCTTGAACAAGGACAAGGACGAGAATTTCGCCACCTATACGAACAGCCTTCTGGCCGCCAAGCGCCTTGAAGTGTCATCGACTACCCTGCCGCAAATGTCCATCCCGCGGGTGATGGGCGACCCCCGCTACAAGCAGCATCTGGATCGTCGCGAGGCGCTGTTCGAGAAACGCGCCGACGAGGCCATGGCGGCTTTCGAAGGTTGTGACGCGGTCATCGTGAACAAGCCGGGCGGCGCATTCTACTTCACCGTGATGTTCAAGGATGGCGTCTTGAACAACCGGCAGACCCTCACGATCGATAATCGCGCCATTCGCGAGCGTATCGAGGAGTTGGTCAGGAATGTCCCGCCCGACAAGCGGTTTGTGTATTACCTGATGGGGGCCTACGGCATTGTCGTCGTGCCGCTCACCGGGTTCCAATGCGATCACGATGGATTTCGAATGACCCTGCTTGAAACGGACGACGTCAAACGGGCCTGGATTCTGAAGACGCTCCGCGAGGCCATTGACGAATACATCAGTTCCTGAGGGGTCTATCCGCGTCCGAGCCGCCCCTCTTCATGTCGTATAATGCCCGTATTCGTCAACAACGAGGAGACGCGTCATGATCGGCACAAGCAAAGTCCGTTCGTTGGCCCAGGAATTCCGCGAATTCGCATTGAAAGGCAACGTTATCGACTTGGCAATCGGCGTCATTATCGGGGCGGCGTTCGGCAAAATCGTCGACTCGCTGGTGAAGAACATCATCATGCCGCTGATAGGCGTGATCATGCCTGCCGAACAGGGCTATCTCGATTGGAAGCTCGTGCTCGGCGGCAAGGAGATTCCTTACGGTCTGTTCCTTGGCGAAGTCGTGAACTTTCTCATCGTCGCACTGGCCCTGTTCCTGTTCCTTGTTAAGTTTCTCGGCTGGATTTCGGCCCTCAAGAGGCAGCCGGAAGTGGAAGCGGCGCCGTCTGCTCCGGAGCTGACCAAGGACCAGGAGTTGCTCACCGAGATCCGGGACTTGCTGAAAAGCGCCCGCGTGTAGTGAGAGACCCCGGGACGCACTCGGTAGCATCGCAGCGAGCCGACTATCCCGATTGTCGCTACGAATACCGTCGTTGCGTTGCCCGTCTGCATGGTTGATAGTGGGACTGGGGTGGTGTGCGGCGCGTATACCCCCCGCGTCCGTCGGGTTGACGCATAACCGCCTTGGGGAGGCGGCGGGGAGGCTGCGGAATTGGCCACCTTCTATCTGGTTTGCGCGGGCGTCGGGGCAACCATCCTCATTATCCAATTTCTGCTCGCTCTCGTCGGATTCGATCATCATGGCGTGGACGGAGCCGACTTCCACGGAGACATGAGCATTGACGCGTCCCGCATGGACGCAGGCCACGCGACCGGAGACCACGGGCACGGCAACCATGGCGACGTCGAGAGTTCGGTGTTTCTCAAGATGCTGAGTATCCGGGCGCTTATCTCCGCGACGGCGTTTTTCGGCTTGGGAGGCCTGGCGGCCCTCGAAGGCGGGCTGGGCCCGTGGCTTGCCTTCGGGACCGCGTGCGGGGCCGGCCTTGTCGCCATGTATATTGTCGCGTGGATGATGCGCGCCCATTCGAGCCTGCATGCGGAAGGAAACGTGCACGTCGAGTACGCCCTCGGAGCGACCGGCACCGTATACCTGTCGATACCCGGCCAGAAGAGCGGCATGGGAAAGGTGCAGGTGAACGTGCAGAACCGGACCATGGAATACGAAGCGATAACGGCCGGCGACGCCCTGCCGACGGGAGCGCCGGTCATCGTGGTCGGAATCATAAACGACGAGACAGTCGAGGTGCGATCCGTATCCGACATCGAGGAGAGCAAGTAATGGAAGGCTTACTCATCTGGGCGGGGATACCCGGACTGGCCACGATCGTATTCACGAGTTTCGTCCTGCTGTTGACCCGACGGTACAAGCGGTGTCCGAGCAACCGGGTGCTGGTGATTTGCGGAAAAGTCGGCACGGGCGAATCGGCGCGGAATTACTTCCCGTAATCGAGCAGGCAGCGCGATGGAAGTCCATTACACACCGCTCTGGTGCAAGAGTGTGTACTCGTTTCTGGAAGGGGCGAGTCATCCGGACGAATTGATCGACGAGGCGTACCGGCTCGGCATTCGTTCTCTGGCGCTGACGGATCGCGACGGCGTGTATGGCGTCGTTCGCGCGCACAAACGCGCCCGCGAACTCGGCGTGCATCTCATTATCGGTTCGGAAATCACGCTGTTCGACGGTTCCTGCATTGTTTTGCTCGCGGCCGATCGCGCGGGCTACGCCAACCTCTGCAGGCTCATCTCGAAAGGACGCCTGCGTTCGCCGAAAGGCTCGAGTCAGGTCAGCCTCGAAGAAGTATGCGAGCACGCCGGCGGGCTTCTTGCCTTGTGGGGTGGCGGGCGCAGCCTCATCGCCGGAGAAGCCGAACCTAAGGCGATGGCGGAAAGCCTGCGCGACGCGTTCGGCGACCGGCTTTACGCGCTCGTCACACGGCACAAGGAAAGCGGCGATACGCGCATTGAACACCGCCTGCGCGAACGCGCGGCGCGATACGATATACCGTTGCTGGCAGGCATGGAGGTGCTGTATCACACACCCGAGCGCCGCGCCTTGCAGGACGTCCTGACCTGCATTGGACACGGGGTCACACTGTCGACCGCGGGCCGCCTGATCCGGCCCAACGCCGAACACGCGCTGCGCCCGCCGCGCGGTTTCGAACTGCTGTACGAAGACGCGCGCGATGCCGTCGTGCGCACTGAAGAAGTTGCGGAACGCTGCCGCTTTTCCCTGGGCGAGATTCGCTACCGCTACCCATCTGAGCGCCTGCCCCATGGCGTGACCTCCGCGCAATGGCTTCGCAAGCTGACCTTTAACGGCGCGACAGAGCGGTACGGCGAACGCATCCCGGACAACGTAACGCGGCAACTGGAGAAGGAATTGCAGCTCATCCACTCGCTCCAGTATGAGGGATACTTTCTGACGATGTGGGACGTCGTCCAGTTCTGCCGGCACAAGAACATCCTGTGCCAAGGGCGTGGTTCCGCGGCGAATTCGGCGGTCTGCTATTGCCTTGGCATCACCGCGGTCGACCCTGTGCGCATGGGGCTGTTGTTTGAGCGGTTCCTGTCAAAGGAGCGCGCCGAACCGCCCGACATCGATCTCGATATCGAACACGCTCGTCGCGAAGAGGTGATTCAACACGTCTACGCGAAGTACGGACGCGACCGCGCCGCGATGGTGGCGAATTTCATCCGGTACCGAGCGCGGTCCGCGGTCCGCGAGGTGGGAAAGGTGCTGGGCCTGCCCGAAACGAACATCGAGCGCTTCGCGCGATTGCTTTCGCACTACGAGTTTCCGACGCGCGAGAGTTTTATCGAGGCGGGCTTCGATCCGGAAAACCGGCTTTACGCCAACCTACTCCGCGTAATGAAGCAGATGGAGGACGTTCCCCGGCACCTTTCGATCCATCCCGGGGGCTTCCTGCTGGGCCACGAACCGGTGCACGATCTCGTGCCCATCGAGAACGCCGCCATGCCGGACCGCACCGTGATTCAATGGGACAAGGAGGACGTCGAGGAACTCGGCTTGTTCAAAGTCGATCTGCTCGGGCTCGGCGCGTTGAATGTCGTCCACCGCTCTTTCGATTTGATCGAATTGCATTCTGGAAAGACCTTTACGCTCGCGACCGTGCCCGCGGAAGATCGCGACACCTTCGAGATGATTCAGCGCGGCGACACGGTCGGTGTATTTCAAATCGAGAGCCGCGCGCAGATGGCCATGCTGCCGCGGTTGCGCCCGAACAACTACTACGATCTCGTAATCGAGGTCAGCATCGTTCGGCCCGGCCCTATCACCGGAGGCATGGTGCATCCCTACCTGCGCCGGCGAAACGGCGAGGAGCCGGTGACGTATCCGCACGAATGTTTGAAGCCGATACTCGAAAAGACGCTTGGGATACCGTTGTTTCAGGAGCAGGTCATGCAGCTTGCCATCGTTGCAGCGGATTACACGCCGGGCGAGGCCGATCAACTGCGGCGCGACATGGCGGCGTGGCGCAAGTCGGGCCGCATCGAACGGCATCGCGACCGCCTGATTTCACGTATGGCGCGCAAAGGCATACAGCGAGAATTCGCCGAACGCGTGTTCGAGCAGATCCGCGGGTTCGGCGAGTACGGGTTCCCCGAAAGCCACGCGGCCAGCTTTGCGCTGATCGCGTACGCGACGGCGTGGCTGAAATGTCATTATCCCTCCGCGTTCTTGTGCGCGCTTCTGAACGCGCAACCCATGGGCTTTTACAGCCCCGCTACGCTCGTCGAAGATGCGAAGCGGCACGGCATAATCATAAGGGCCGTGGACGTGCGCAAAAGCGACTGGGACTGCACCCTCGAACCCGAGAGGGGCAGTGGCGAAGGATTCGCCGTCCGCATGGGACTGCGCTACATCAAAGGCCTGCGCAAAGCGGACGGCGAACGGATCGTCTCGGAACGACGGTCCGGGCCGTTTGCCTCGATGGACGATTTCGCCGCGCGCACACGGTTGGACGACGGCATCCTCGCTCGGATCGCCGAGACGGGCGCATTCGATGGGTTCAAACCCGAGCGGCGTGATGCGCTGTGGGACGCATTGGGAATTGGCCGCGATATCGACCCGGGACTGGGTCTCGATTCCACCGAACCGAACGCGCGGTTCCAACGGCTCGACCCTTTTGAAACCATACACTGGGATTACGCGTACACATCGCACAGCCCGCGCGGGCACCCACTTGCGCCGTTGCGCGACAAGCTTGCGCAAAAGGGACTGCCC
>BTUX01000190.1:0-9423 GCA_045863315.1 Candidatus Hydrogenedentota bacterium
TCTTCGATGTCCCAGTCTCCGTTTTCCGGCCCGCGAATCAGAAGCGTATGCGGAAAACTGCCGGGATTGCCGACGCCCTCGAAAACCTCGCCGGGTCCGGTACCGCCCTTGCACTCATCAAAGTCCACCACGAAACCGTTGATGATCCACTTCGGCGCCGCGCCCGGTCCGCGTTCTCCTGTCTTGATAAACACATCAAATGTATTCAGTCGTGGCATTATCGCATCCCCGCCGGCAATTCTTTGTAAAAGGGGTTCTTGCCCGCGTCATGATCGGTCACATCGAGTATCGCGCCGATCTGCGGCACCGCACTGCGGAACGAATCATGAATGCCCTGGCGAAGCGTAATGTCCGAAGCCGCGCACCCCTGGCAGCCGCCCGTCATCTGGATGTAAACCGTGTTGCCTTCCACCCGATCCAACAAAATCGCCCCGGAATGCGACGCGATTGCCGGGTTGATCTCCATGTCAAGCACGTTCTGCAACCGCTCCCGAATCTCCTCCGACGGCGGCATCGCGGCGACGTACGCCTCATCCACGACCGGCCGGCCTTCAACCAAGTGCTCGCGAATCACGCGACCAATCTCCTGGGCCATGGGCTTCCAATCCCCGCGTACGACTGGCGACCGCGCCACCGTGACCGTATAACCGTGAATGAGCACCGTCTCTACGCCTTCAACGGCGAACAACGCCTTGGCAAGCGGCGAATGCTCGGCTGCCTTTTCGCCCGCAAACCACGCCGACAGCCCTTCGAGCACCGGCCGATCCACCATGAACACACAAGCGCCGTTACCTTTTTCCACCCGGGCCTTGATCCGCACGTCCGCGCTCCAGCCGCTTGCGTCTTTCGCGTCTTCAATCAACGGGGCGTGGACAATTCTTCGTTTCATCGTGTGCTTCGGCGCCGATTCCGGGTCCGCGTTCTCGGAAACGTCGATCCCACCCAAAATCTCGTCCAAGGACCTCGAAGACTCACCAGGCCTGGCAGGCGCGCTGTTCCTGAACACTTTGGAAAACCACGAAGGCATCTTCGCCCTCCTCGACTCATCCCACTACATAAAGACATACAACGACTTGCGCATATTCCCGCAGGCGCTTGCAGCCCTATGGTAGACTGCGCGAGACTGAGGCGTCCAATAGCGTGGGATCGCGTTCCACAAAGGGGCTGTGACCGACGGCCGCTGAGACGCCAGAAAAGTGCAATGGCCGGCAGAACTCCGGCGGAGGCTGCAACGCTCTCAGGCAAGTGAGAAACGCGATCATCGATCCGGCGACGACGGCCGGAGTAGAAGGCGTGGCCTGCGCACAAACGAGGGCATCGGAGAGCATGGGTAACAAGAGGTGGAAAAACTGGTCCGGACGTGTGTCGTGTGCGCCGGATCAACTCCTCGCTCCGCGTGATGAAGCGGAGTTGGCCCGGTATGTGCGGCATTGCGCGGCGAAGGGGCTGATCGTTCGGCCCGTTGGATCCGGCCACTCGTTCACCGACCTCGTGAAGACCTCCGGCGCGGTCATCTCGTTGGACCATCTGACCGGATTGATCGAAGTCGACAAGCCGAACCGGACCGCGACGGTTTGGGCCGGTACGAAACTGTGGCGGATCTGCCAACAACTCGACCCCTTCGGCCTCGCGATGGAAAACCTCGGCGACATCAATGCACAATCGATAGCCGGTGCCATCGGCACAGGCACGCACGGCACGGGACTTCGGTTCGGCAGTTTGTCGACGCAGGTCGCCGAACTGGCGCTTATGACAGCCTCGGGCGAGACCGTCGAATGCTCCGAAACTCGTAATTCCGACATCTTCAAGGCGGCCCAAGTCTCCATGGGCGCCTTGGGGATCATCACCCGGGTGAAGCTCCGGCTCGTGCCGTCGTTTCGGTTGAAATATGTGCGAAAACGCGGGAACTTCGCCGAGTCGCTGGTCCGCTCGCACGAATATGCACGAGACAACCGGCACTTCGAAATGTTTCTGTTTCCTCACACCGAAACGGTGTTGATGAAGTTTCACAACGAAACCGATGCGCCAATTCAATTCTCACGGGCCGGCCGGTGGCTGCGCGAGGTGTTCAACGAAAACCTTGTGTTCGGCGCAATGGCCCGGCACTGCCGTGCTAAGCCGGCGCGCTGCCCCCGGATCAGTCAATTGACGGCGCGGCGCGCGGGCGAGTGCGAAGAAGTCGACGTGGGTCACAACGTGTTGTGCACACGGCGTATGGTTCGGTTCAATGAAATGGAGTATTCGGTACCTCTCGAGCGCGGCGCCTCTGCCCTGCGGGAACTCAAGGAATGGATCGTTCGGGCCAATGTCCTCACGCCGTTTCCGATCGAGTACCGATACGTGAAGGCGGACGATATCTGGCTCAGCCCGTTTTACGGGCGAGACTCCGTAACGATTTCCGTCCACCAATACAAGGGGATGAAGTACGACGAGTATTTCGAAGGCGCCGAGCGGATTTTTCGCAAGCATGACGGACGGCCTCATTGGGGAAAGCTGCACAGCTTGGGCCATGAGGATCTGCGCGAACTCTATCCGAAGTGGGACGATTTCGCGCGGGTCCGGGCCCAACTGGATCCGAAGGGCGTATTCTTGAATCCATGCCTTGCGAAAGTGCTTGGAACGGGAACGTAGGGGTTTCGGCATGCCACTGGCCATTCTATGTTGTGCGCTTCTTACATCGGCTGCGAACGAGGCGTCCCCGCTGCAATACTCCTTTACAATCTGGGACTGGGACACCTCATATCGTGACTTTGCGCGGTTCAAACGTCAGATTGACACCTGCGTGCAGAATGGATTTAACATGATCGAATTGGGCGTGGGGTGGAAAGATTGCGAACCGGAGGACGGTCGCTTTGCATTCGCGCGGGTGGACGAACGCGTCGAGTACATCGAGTCCAAGAATTTGAATATTCGCTTGCGTGTGAATGTCACGGACTGGCCCGCGTGGTACTCACCCGAGTTGATGCGAGGCGAGAATGGGCCCTTGGAAGAAAGCGGCGGGTTTCCGAGCATATTTGACGGTGAGAACAGGCACAGGCAGGCCCATTTCGTCCATGCGCTGGTACATCATTACCGCGGTCGCGGCTTTACCTATACGCCGGGGTTCGGCGTTCATATGGAAGTAAAGTTCGGAGGGTGGAACTCCTACGAGAGATCGGCGACGGACTGCTATCGGCGCTGGAAGGACTATCGCGAAGAACTGCTCAGCGGACACGCGCAGACGGAAAAGCGGCAGGCTGCATTAGGGGACCGCGCGCTACCGCCCATGCTGGAACAGACGTCAGGCCGGCCGGACGTTGGTCCATCTTCTACCGACTGGATCCGGTTCCGCGAATGGGCGTTGGCGGAGTGGGTGAGGAACTTCGCCGCCACCGTTCGCCTCGCCGACGACCGGGCCGGAGTCTCGGTGCCGCTCGGCGAAAGTTTCCGCAGGCAGTCGGCCGAATTCGCCAATCTGGCCTACTGGGTCTACTCGCGGCCTGCCGACGAAATTGTGCATTCCTATGACTTTTTTTGGCATGGGCCGGACGGCTTGCACAACGTGCCGCTGGCCATGGCGATCATGTCCGGCATCACCCAAAAGCCCGTCGTCTTCGAAATTGACGGCCCCGTCCTGCTCGAAAAATTCGGTTACAAGCACGACGACTTGACGGCCGCGGGAAGATCCGCAATCGAGAGTGGAGCGATGGGCGTTCAGGTCACGAACTGGGGGAGCACCGACCCGGCGGCCCAGTCCTGGATGGGTGAACTCGGCGAATGGCTGCATACGCGCCGCGCAAACCAAGATCCGGCGGACCCACCGCGCGTCCTCTACTACGTGTCGAAGTGGCAAAACTATTGCTACCGCGAGTCCACCGAATGGGTCCACGAGCGCCAGTTCGCCTTGTGGCATCGACTGCACTCGGCGGGTATTCCGACCCGAATCGTATCCGACGAAAACTTGATCCACGAAGACTTGCGCGCCGAATTCCTTCTGCTGCCGTTCGCGAACCTCATCGACCTCCCCGCGCGTGAACGAATCCGGTCGTTGTCCTACGGAATGCGCGTGATCGCCGATGAAAAGCCGGGCATCTACACCGTCGACGAAAAGACCGAAGGCAACTTCGGCGCGAAGATCGAAATTCTGGGCAGACCGTTCACGGACAACTCCCTTGATATTCCTTCGCTATTCGCGCCCCCGGCCGATGCCCCCCAAATCGTGCGGGTGGCTGCCGTCCAGTTTCACACCACCTTTGACATCAAGACCAACACGGACCGAATGGTCGACTTTCTTCATAGCGCGGCAGACGACGGTGTCCGCGTCGTGGCGTTCTCCGAAATGGCGCTGACGGGATACACCAAGCGCGCCGGCTTCGAGAACTCGATCGATTGGAAGTTGGTCGATCAATGCCTGACGCGCATACAGACCGTGTGCAAAGATCGCGGCATCTACGCGGTGGTCGGCGCACCCAAACGAGACGGCGATCGCGTCTATTGTGCCGCGATCGTCATCGATCCCAAAGGTGACATCATCGATGCGTACGAAAAAATCTATCTGGCGGGAGAGCCCTGGGCCGCGCCCGGCCGAACACTGTCCACGTATCGGGTGGATGGCGCCACGTGCGGCACCCTTATCTGCCACGACGAGCGCTATCCCCACCTCGTGCAGCTTCGGGCGCTTGCGGGCGCACAATTGTTCTTTTACATCTCCTGCGAATCGGGTTTGACCGAAGAGCACAAGATTGCTCCCTATCGCGCCCAGATTCAGGCGCGCGCCGTCGAGAACGGCGTGTTCGTCGTCCACGCCAACGCGCCCGCGCTGCGTGAAAACCCCGCGGCGGAGGGCACGTCCCACGGGCATAGCCGAATTATCGCGCCGGATGGGAACATCATCCGCGAAGCCGGGCCGTACGACGAAGAATTGGTGGTTGCCGACATCGATCTGCGGCATGTCCGAAAGCAGGGCGAACCGCGCGCGCTTGTGGAGGGGCCGACCGCGCAATGGCTGCGCGAAGGCCTACGGCACGTCGTCGGCGAGTGAGTCGTCCCGCGCCCCTCGCGCAACACCCCAATGAAATTCCGCGGGGCGTGCCACGACTTGCAGGGGTTGCCCGTTGGGCGCGTATGCGCGGGCGTCGGGCAACACAAGCCGGGCAGGCGCGGACAACTCGGTCACGTCGACGGGTCGGCAGCGGAGTGTCGCGAGTTCCAGCGCATCCGGCGACCGCAGGGGCGCGGTGACGTCGAACGCAATTCCGGACTGATCGGTGCTTCGCCGCACCACCCGCCTTCCCACCGTTTCGGCATCTATCGAGGGGCGCAGGTCGATCCATTCCAAGACACCCGGCGGGTCGGAATCGACTCGCAGTGCGATCCGGCCGACTCGAACTTCGGGATCGGGCGAAAGCGAAATAGTCACGACCCCCTCATAGACGCGGCCGGCCGCGGCTTGCAATTCAAGCGAAAGGCCAACGGTGCTCCTCGGCGTATACGCGTATCCCCTGGGCAGGATGCTGCTTCGACCCGTGGCCGGTTCTTCGACTCGGACGTCCACGGTGACGCCCAAATCGAATTCACACGGCGGCGACTCCACGACGACCGAACCGGGCCCCTCGACCGACAGCATCACGGCTTGCCTGTTTCCAAACCACACCCGCGAGTCGGGGCCTAGATTCCGACCGGAAACCGTTACACGCGTGCCGCCCTCGGCCGGCCCTTCACTGGGCGTCATCGACTCGATCCCGGGTGCGTCCAGTGGCGGTAGTGGATCGAGATCGGCGCCATCCCAATTGCCGTCGCCGTCCGTATCGGGGTTAAGCGGGCTGGTTTCCCCGGGGTCGACCCTCCCGTTCAGGTTCCGATCTTCCTCTCCGTCCGGTACGCCGTCGCCGTCCGTATCGGGATCCAGCTTGCTGGTCTCTCCCGGATCAACCACGCCGTCCCCGTCGCGATCCTCGAGTTCGTCCGGCAGGCCGTCCCCGTCCATGTCGCCGACATCCTCGCCGCTCGCCGCCAACCAATTGAAGAGGTCTTGTGCGAACGACCGGTTTGCATCGTTTTGCAACATGTCGGACTTCAGCGGCGCGCCGGACGCCAGCGCGACCAAGCGACCACGGCCATACGAACGGACCGCAAGGAGGGCGCCATCGCGGTGCCCCACAAGCGCAAGTGTCGACTCGTCGACGCGCAGCGGCGTACCGTCCCGTACACCGAGGTCTCTCCAATGACGGGAAACCGGATGCGGGGTGATTGACCCCGTGTCTGCAATCGGATTCTCCACCGGCTCGATGCCGAATGGAGCGGTCCAATTTACCCTCCCCGCTTCGACGGACGACCGCTCCGCCAGCAGCAACAGCCCGCCGCCGCCCGTGAGAAAATTGATTAAGGATTGTCTCGTCACAGTCCCTGTCCGGGATGCATCCATATCCATGACTACGATGCCGTAAGGGGACAGGTCGTCATGCAGTTCCCGGGCGCCGTCGACGTGTGAGAAATAGTACGGGGGAGACGCGAGAAGTTCGGCGAGTGACTTGTATCCAAACGGGTCCGACTCCTCGCGCAGCCTTGCGCGGCCGTCCTCCGTCGATCGCAACAACCACAGTACGCGCCGTATCTCGGATTTCGAAGGCGCGACGCGCACCTTGATTCGGTGCGGCGACCCCCACGCCGGTTTGTCGGGGACCGTGCCGCTCGCCGTAATTCGGATGTCGCCCTCGACCGACGTGCCAGGTTCGTATCGGGTGGGATCGACGCCCATCACGAACCACCCCGGCAGCGCTCCCGACGCGGGGTACACCCGCAGCCAGGGATGTCGTTCGCGATCGTATTCCACCGTCCACGACGAGTGCGAACCGTGCAGCGAATCGATGCGAACCGCTCGAATTTCCCGCCCCGCGGTTTCACCGCGCAGCCGCACCACGTATGGAAGCGATACGCGTGGAGAAGGCGTGTCGGGTTCGGGATCGCTCGCGTGCGGGATGCGGTCCCGGTCGGGGTCTGCCAGCGCCTTCCCCGTCTCGTCTGGATTTGCGTTCAACGGCATCAATCCTGTGATGATTCCGGACTGGAACCGGTAGACCTGCAGGCCCGTCCCGTCGAGCGGACGTACGATGTGGAGAAGATTGCCCGCCCCGGCAAGGATCAGGTCGTTCGACCACGCCAGCGCCGCTATCGGGTGGGTGTAGATGATGGGAGAGGCGCCGGGCTTGCCGTCATGCCAAATCTCCAACCTGCGATCCACGGCCACGGCAACGCCGGGGCCGGTTGGCGACTCGGCCAGTCGGACCGGCCTGCTCACGCCCGAATACGAGGTCTGGAAGATTCTCGTCAATGCGTCGTCACCCACCTCAACACAGGCGAGAAACGCAAAACCTTCGCTGCGGGAGTGGGTAGACACCCAACACCGCTGCCCCGCGCAGGGAGAGGGGGTCAGCGAGGCGATATCTCCCGCACCGCGTAGCGGCAGCGGGTCGCCCTCTATCCGGAAGTTCGCGGCGTCGATGACGGTCAGCCACGAGGCGGATTCGCCGGCCATCTCGCTCTGCCCAATACCCGAACTCAGTGCAAATAGGTACCCGCCGTCAGCCGAGAGGGCGATGTCGACCGGTTCGGCGAAGGGGCGGTCGGCCATGAGGCTGAGGTTTTCAAGATAAACCCGGCCGTAAGCAGCGTCGCGGATGTGCAAGACCGAGTGACCGCCGCCGTCGACGCACAACACGGCGACACGCGCATCGTCAGGATACGCCGCCGCAGCGACAGGCTCGCCCGGCAGCAGCCACGTGCCGGCGCGCGGGGCCAGCCCTTCCCCGGCGCGGTACGCGCGCGACGTGATTCGGCCCATTCGATGACCCGCAGGTCCATCGAACGACTCTACTGCGATGACCAGCCATTGGTCCGCCACCCGATCGCGCGCAAGGCAAACCGACTTGATGGATGCGCCGGGAGAAGCCAAATGCCAATCGCCATGGTTCAACGCGCCGCTGAGCGGAGAATACGCGGAAGCGAAAGTGTCCGCCTGCGATGGCGCCGAAGCGTGCCGGGATTCGGTCGCGAACGCTGCCAAGGAACCGTCGGGTACTACGACCGGGCGGCCGGTCCGCGACTTCCCCGGCAGTTGGACCGGAACAAGGAGGGGTTCACCGGGTCCCACGACAAGAGTCTGCGCATAGACCCGCACCGCTTCGCGCAGCGCATTGATCGTTGTGGTCTCTACGACTACGGTCTGCGCGAAAACGCTACTGCACAGGACCGGTGAGATTCCGGCCACGATCAGTGTGGCAGGGAAATGGCCCCGCCGGATCGTCGCAGGGACTCGCCTCGACCGTGTTTCAGACACATCACCCGCCCTCGAGTGCGCGCAGCGACTCGCGCGCGTCGTACGCCGCCTCGATCAGAAACTGATCGTCACTCTTGTACGTGATCAGATTGAATCCCAGATCTATCCAGCGCCGGGCCGTTTCGAGCGACGTCGCGGGTACGCCGTTTGACAAATGGTGCTTGGCCGACACCGTGGTGATTTCCCGCGCCGCGCCAATCACCTCCGGATGATCCGGGCAGTCCGGCTTGCCAATTCTCATCTGAAAGTCGGCCGGGCCGTAAAAGATTGCATCCAACTGGCCCTCGGACACTTCGATCATCTTCTCGATATTCTCGACCGCCTTCGGGCTTTCCAACTGGACAATCAGGAACCGGCCCTCATTTTGGTCCTTCACGCGCGCTGCCATGTTCATCGACCGTTCGCCGAAAAGACTTGCGCGCATGCCGAACCCGCGCTTGCCGATTGGCGGATATTTCGCACAGTCCACGATATGTCGCACCTGCTCCGGCGTCTCAACCCGCGGAACGATTACCCCGTCAATCGCCATGTCCAGCGCCTGTGCGATCCGCGCATATTCGTCGGACGCGACGCGCACCAGGGATATCACCCCGAAGTCCTCGGCTGTCCGCGCCGCCCCGTAAATGGTTTCGTACGACTGGTGCGCATGTTCATTGTCGATCCACAACCAGTCGTAACCGGCTCGCGCAAAGGTGCGAACCACCATCGGAGTCATGTGCTCGAGCAGCACCACACCCCAGCACAACCGCCGTTCCCGACAAACTCGCTTGAACTCCAAACGTGTCATGATGCAACCCTACCCGCCTCCTGAAAGTCCGTAGAATACGGCACGTCCCCGGATTTATCCACCTCCCTCCACTCCTCTCACCACCCGCCAGGAGCATCCAATCGGTTCGGCGCCCCGCCATTGTCCGACCTTCCAACGGCTTACACGAGTTCGACCCGCCGCCCGTCACGGGCCGAATCGTAAACGGCTTGAATCACCTGCATCTACTTTAGCCCGCATTTCTCACCAGTCGCTCCCGATGACGGGAGCGACTGGTGAGAAATGCTCAGGAGATAGCATAAAAGTCAATCGGGTGAGGATTTTTCACATCAACAGCCCGTTT
>BTUX01000191.1:0-9398 GCA_045863315.1 Candidatus Hydrogenedentota bacterium
GGCGCCCGGGCCCAAACCCGCGGAGGAGGAGCGGGTGGAACTGGCGAAGGCGACGCTCCCGCAAGTTCCCCAACCGGCCCCGGGCAAGACACAGGGACGCGTCGAGGGCGGGGTGAAAAGCAAGGGGTTCCTCAGTTTCGAGGCGATGGAGAACGAGTTCGCGCCGTACCTGCGCGAAGTGAGGACCCGTGTCGAGAAACGATGGAAAGCCTTGATGCAGTTGCGATACTCGGGCGCCTCGTCCACCAAAGCGGTCATAGACTGCGCCATCTCGCCCGATGGACGGCTCTCCTACGTCACCATCGTCGAGTCGGGCGATTCCGCCACCTACGCGGGACTGTGCAAGCAAGCCATCGAGGACTCCGGACCGTTCCCGCCGTTCCCGTTCAAAGTGCCCGAAGTCTACCGCAGCGAGAACATCGAAATCCGCTGGACGTTCAGTTTCCTGTAAGGAAACGGCGCCGCACTTGCCGAGCACCCTTGCCAATACTGCAAGGCAATTGATTCGCAAACCCCGCCGTCTCGGCGACGATAGCGGGCGCTTCCCGGAACACCTGCACCGCGTACGTACCGCCGCGCGTCATTCCGAAGTCCGTTTCGGACGAGGAACCTGCTGCGGCTGTCCGCGCGCGGTGTGTTGGGTGAGTCAATGGCCGCAGGCCGTGGGGACACGACCGCTGTGGACTGCGGTAGCTCGCTGCCGCTTTTGCGGAGCGAGCTTGCTCGCGGTTTCGGGTTGATACCTCGCGACGTGCGGATCACCGTTGATGACGGAAGCAAGCTTCCTCAGGTAAAGCGGAGCGGAAGCAAGCTCCCGCAGTCCACACGGTCCGAATTGGAGAACGCGGACTCGCCCGGCGAAAACAGCGGAGCGGGAGCAAGCTCCCGCAGTCCACACGGTCCACACGGTCCACACGGTCCACACAGTATCTCGGGCGAGGAATGCGCGCCAAACAGATACCAAGTAGAACCGTGGGAACGAGCAGTAGTTGAGAGCGAGGAGTGGATGGAATCTTGGGAACGCGAAGATCTGGAAACCTGGAACTGTGGGTATCCATTCTTACGCCCCTTCCGGGTCGCGGAGCAGTTCGTCTTTGAGTTCGCCGATTTTCTCGGAGAGGATCACGCGGTAGATTTCGGGGTTGCGCAGGCGTTTGTATTCCTCGGGCATGGCCGCGAGCTGCGAGAGGAAGCGCTCGCGGATGGCGCGGACGGACGGCGACGCGCCGATGCGCTTCCCGTCGTGAAACACCGTCTCCAAAAGGGCCTGCGACCGCGTGGCCGGTCCCAGTCGCACCACGCGGTGCGGCTGGCTTGCGTCGCGGCCGATGATCAACCCGCTGGCCGGGCGGGGTTCGTCGGCGTCGAACATGACATCGCCGAGGGGCTGGCCCCATTCGTCGTAGTAGCGCATGACCGACTTGCGCCCCGGGTTCGTCGCCTTGGCGATGTTGGACGAGATCTTGATGCGCGGCTGCCAGGTTCCGTCCTGCGACATGCCGACGAGCTTGTAGACGCCGTTGAGGGACGGGAAGTCGCGCGAGGTGATCAGGTGCGTGCCCACGCCCCACGCGTTGATCTTCGCGCCTTGGCGCTTGAGGTCCGCGATGAGGTCTTCGTCGAGATCGTTCGACCCCACGATGAGAGGATCGTCGAAGCCCGCCTCTTGCATCATGCGGTGGGCGATTTTGCTGAGTTTGGACAGGTCGCCGGAATCGAGCCGGATGGCGGGCCTCGCGTGGATGCCGCGTTCGCGCAGTTCCTTGAAAGTCTGGATCGCGTTGGGCACGCCGCTATGGATGGTGTCGTAAGTGTCCACGAGCAGCACGCAGCGATCCGGATAGTGCCGCGCGAAGGCGCGGAACGCCTCGAGTTCGTTCGGAAAACTCATCACCCAACTGTGCGCGTGCGTACCCGAGACCGGAATGCCGTACACCTTGCCCGCGAGCACGTTCGAAGTGGACGAACATCCGCCGATATACGCCGCGCGCGAGCCGCTGACGCCGCCGTCCGGCCCGTGCGCCCGGCGGAGCCCGAACTCCATAACGGGGTCGCCGCTTGCCGCCAGGCACACGCGCGCGGCCTTGGTCGCGATCAGCGTCTGGTAGTTCAGCATGTTCAGCATCGCCGACTCGATCAACTGCGTTTCGAAGATCGCGCCCTCGACCTGCACGAGCGGTTCGTTTGGAAACACCGGTGTGCCTTCGGGCACCGCGCGCACGGTGCATTTCGGCCTGAACTGCCGCAGGTAAGAGAGGAAGTCGTTCTCAAATACCTTGAGCGAGGCGAGGTACTCGATGTCCTCGTCGTCGAACCGCAAGTGCTCGATGTAGTCGAGAAACGGGCCAAGGCCCGCCGCGACCGCAAACCCCGTGTGCGGCGGCAGGCTTCGAAAGAAGTACTCGAAACACACGCGGAGATTGGCGCGGTCTTCCTTGAGGTATCCCGCCATCATGGTGAGTTCGTAGAAATCCGTGAGGAGCGCGAGGCCTTCGCGGGTGCGCCAGGGCCGCGCGGCGCTCACCGCAACTCCTCCGAATCGATTACGTGCACCCCCGCGTGTTTCATGGTGTTGACGGCTTCCGCCGCGCTGCCGGGGGGCACGTTCACGCCGCGACACAGGTCATGAAGCAGGACGACGTGGAACCCGTGCGCGACGCCGCCCATCGCAGTCGCCTTGACGCAATAGTCGGTGGCAATTCCGCAAACGAATAGCCGCTTGACGCCGCGGCCGCGCAAGTCCGAGGCGAACGACGGATTGTCAAAACCACCATACGCTTCCCGGTCGGAGTCGGTGGCTTTGTCGACGATCCATGCGTCGGGGGGAAGGGCGAGGTCGGGATGGAACGCCGCACCCGGCGTGCCCTGCACGCAGTGCGCCGGCCAGCTTCCGTCCACGAACTGCGGCGAGTCGCTGAAGCTGCAGTGGTCCGGCGGGTGCCAGTCGCGGGTGAAGGCGCAGTGGGCGAACCGCGGTATAAGCCGGTTGATGCCGGGGACGATTTCGTGTCCGCCTGCAACCGCGAGCGCGCCGCCGGGGCAAAAGTCCACCTGAACGTCCACCACCACGAGCGCATCGGTCGGTTCGATGTTCATCGTGGGTCTGGCTTCACGTCAGCCGGGGCCGTTAAGGCGGGTTTGACTGCAAACTTGCGGCGCAGGTAGAGATCCACCTTCGCCGTTTCCTCTTCGTCCCCAACACGGACCTGGAACGTGAGCGCGCCTCGGACGAACTCGTTTCTGCCCGATGGGGGCACGTCTCCTACTACACTGACGCGAACTGTTCGGCGAGTGGGTTCGGCGTCCGGCAACTCCTCCCACGCAAACCGTTTCGGCCGTGTGTTGTCCACCGACAGCAGTTCCAAGGGCTCGCCGTAAGGCGATTCGAGCACGACTTCCGCAGGCGCGACGGTGCCGTCCGGAGCGGGTTCGAACCTGAGCACTTTCGTCGAAATCTCCAGCCGACGCAACACGTCGCCCTTGACGGCGAACGACTTTTCGGGGACTTCGCTGTCGTTCGTGTGGACCACCACCACGGATTCCAGATGGCCGTAGTCGATGTCCTTCGCGGGTTTCACCATGATGTCGAAAGAACCGGGTCTTGCGCCCTGCCGCGACGTGACCTCGAGTTTGCGGTCGTCAAACTGGAGCTCCTTGATTTCGAGTGGCGGCTGGCCGGGATAGGTCTCGAGGGTAACGGTGCTGCTGACAGGCTCGTTGCGTCGAAAGCTGCCGAGTGCCACCGTCTCCGGATATTCGGCGGCGACGGTCCCGCGCAGCACGAACTCCTGCGGCGACTCCTCGCCCTTGTAAAAGACGTACACCTTGGACTCGACGTCGTCCTTCTTCCCCGCCAAACGCAGGGTGACGGGCAATTCGAGCCTTTCGCCGGGCGGGATCACCGTCCCCGCTTTGATTTGCGCCGCCGTGCACCCGCACGTCGTCCGCACCTCGCGCACTTCTTTTGGCTGGCCCGTGGCATTCACCCAGACGAATGTGTGATCGAGAACCGTCCCCTGCCGCTGCAAGCCGAATTCGTATACCTCCCCCGATTCGACGATCTGCGCCCGGCTTTCGTCGGCGCAACCCGATACGGCAACGCAAAGAACGGCGGCCGCCAACACAACCGCTGGGTTTTGGAATCGAAAGTTAACAGGCATGAAACGCCCCCCCTACCTCGATTGCGAACTATTATCCTCCAATCGGCCTCCTGTTTCTATTCGCCGCGGGAGAAATCGGGCTAGGATTGGACTTACGAGCAAAGTCCGACAAACTGTTAGGAAGCTCTACCGGATGGCTCTTTCCGTGTCCGGATCGAAGTAGTGGGCCTTTTCCATCGTGACATCGAGAATGTGCGACGAGTTGACCTCGGGTTCCACCTCGGAACTGATCCGGGCCGTGATGGTCTGCTTCCCCATGTCGAGGTACAGGTAAATTTCCGAACCCATCGGCTCGACCACCTCGACCTTCGCCTGCACGCTACGGCCTTCCACCGGCGTTTGCGCGGCATTCTCGACGAAGTGTTCGGGGCGTATGCCGAGGATGATGCGTTTGCCGGCGTAGCGTTCAAGGGCGTGCTGGTGGGCGGGCGCCACGCGCAGCCGCACGCTGCCGGATCCGTCGTGAAACCGCAGCGCGCCGTTTTCCGCCACAATCGTCCCGTCGATCAGGTTCATGGGCGGGCTGCCGATAAACCCTGCCACGAACTTGTTCACGGGCTGGTTGTACAGTTCAAGAGGCGACGCGATCTGTTGTATGGCGCCGCCCAGCATCACCACGATGCGGTCTCCCATCGTCATGGCCTCCACCTGATCGTGCGTGACATAGATCATGGTGGACTGCAAGCGATTGTGCAGCTTGCTGATCTCCGCCCGCATCTGCACGCGCAGCTTGGCGTCGAGATTCGAGAGCGGCTCGTCGAACAGGAACACCTTGGGCTGCCGCACGATCGCACGGCCGACCGCCACCCGCTGCCGCTCGCCGCCGGAAAGGGCCTTCGGCTTGCGGTCCAGCAGGTGTTCGATGCCAAGGATTCGCGCCGCTTCACGCACCCGTTGCTCAATCTCCGCCTTGGGATACCGCCGCAGCATCAGCCCGAACGCCATGTTCTTGTACACGGTCATGTGGGGATACAGGGCGTAATTCTGGAACACCATCGCGATGTCCCGGTCCTTCGGCGCGATGTCGTTCACCAGCCGCTCGCCGATGTAAATCTCCCCCTCGGTAATCTCTTCCAGCCCCGCTATCATTCTCAACGTGGTGGACTTCCCACAGCCCGACGGCCCCACCAACACCACAAACTCCTTGTCCTCGACAACGAGGTTCGCGTCCTGGACGGCGCGTACGCCGCCGGGATAGACCTTTTGAACACCCTTGAGTTCGACCCGCGCCATTTGTAGTCCTTCCCGAAAACGGGGCTGCACACCATTGTGTCGCGTTGGCAGGATACGGGGCCCAAGCCCGCGCAGCGCGATGATACGCCCGCCCCCGGAATGTGTCAACTGATCCGGGCCCAGGGCAATGGGTATCCGTGCACCCCCACCACATGGAATAGCCGGGTCATGCCGTGGACTCGTGGGCTCGTCTCGTTACAATTTCGTGTATCCGCTGGTATAATTCTGTCGATTTGGAAGGCAAATCGGTATCGAATGCGCAACACGGCGAACAACGATACGCGCAAGGTCACGGCGCCCCGTTCCCGGGACCGAGATCCGCGGCTTCGCCGTCGTTTGTCATACGCCGTCGCCGGACTCGGCGTAATCTTGACGACCGAGTTCTTATCATGGTTTCCGGATGTCGTTGAGCGGTACTACACCAACGGAGCGGGACAGTGGATCGTCCGCGCGCTGGCCCAGGTCTCCGGCATGGTTCCCTTCAGCTTGGTCGAACTCGTCTTATGGGCTTTCATGGTCTGGCTGCTGCTCCCGGTCCCCATCGCCGCTCTCGACGTCGCCAGACGCCGACGCGGCCTGAGAAACGTGGCGGTTTGTGGCGCGGCGCGCACCGCCGGCGCCGTAGGAATCTTGGTGACGCTGTTCTATGTCCTGTGGGGGTTCAATTATGCCCGCGCGGACTTCGCCCGGCGCGCGGGATGGAATTCCGCGCGGAATGACTTCTCCGACTCCCTGAACCGCAACGCGAACGATGAGCTGTTTCGGCTCTGCGCGCAACTCGTATTCATCACCAACCACTATTACGAAGTCGCCAACGGGTGCCGCGACCTCGGCCGGCCCAGCGCGCCCGGCGCGACCTTTGACGAACTGGACCGCTCGGTGGACCGCGCCTATGTGCGAGTGGCCGAGTTGCTCGAGCTTCATCCCACCTTCGCGCTGTCTCGTGGTCCCGCCAAACCCGTGAGTTCGTCGCGGCGCATGAGCACCCTCGGCGTCGCCGGGTTCTACTTTCCGTTTACCGGCGAGGCGAACTTTAACCAGGACGCGCCGTCCTGCCAACGTCCGTTCACGATCGCGCACGAAAAGGCCCACCAACGCTGCGTAACAGGCGAGGACGAGGCGAACTTTATCGGCTATCTTGCCTGCGTCACGAGCGACGACCCCTACGTCCGCTACTCCGGGTACCTGTTCGCCCAACGCCAGCTCCTGTCCGAACTGTTAAAGGTCGACCGCGAACGCGCGATGCTCCTGCTCGAATGGCGGTACCGCGGGGTACAGCGCGACGTGGACTGGGCGAACTTGTACTGGGGAACCTTCCGCGGCGCGCAACAGTCCGTCGGGCGGGCGGTGAACAACGTATACCTGAAAGCGAATCGCGTTTCGGGTGGGATCAAGTCGTACCAGATGAGCGCGCGCCTGCTGGTGCTCTTCGCCGAGCAAAACGGCGGTTCCGTCATCGTCGGAGATGCACGCGACACGGCGTTTTCCGGCGCGCAGGCCTTTGCCGGGGCCGCAACCGAAGGCTAACCCTCCGCCGGACTTTTGCCCGTCCCGTGCTCTTACAGCGAGGCGTCAACCGCGATTCGAGCCGCTCCACGATGCCTCGCACGAAGTGAACACCCCCTATCGCAGGTGGCCGTTTCTCGCGAAGACGTGACGCGCTCTATACCGACCGCACTGCCATCAATCTCAGTTCGGTCATCTCCTCCATCGCGTACCGAATTCCCTCGCGCCCGAATCCGCTTTCCTTCACTCCGCCGTACGGCATGTGATCGACGCGCCACGACGGAATATCGCCGACGATGACGCCGCCCACTTCGAGCCGGTCCCACGCGCGATGCGCCTTGTACAAGTCGCGGGTGAACACTCCCGCTTGCAACCCGTACAGGCTGTCGTTCACGTCCTCGAGCGCATCGTCGAAACTCCGGAACGGCGCCAGGCACGCGACGGGCCCGAACACCTCGTCGCACCAAATCCGTTCCGTGCGCGGAACGTTCTCCAGCAGCGCGGGCTCGACCATCACTCCGTCCCGTTTCCCGCCGCACAGAAGGCGCGCACCCGACTTCACGGCCGACGCGATCCAGGACGTGATCCGGATCGCGTCGTCTTCCGTGATAATCGGCCCGATGAACGTGTTTTCCTCGCGCGGATCGCCCACCTTCAGTCTTACGGTCGCGGCGACCAGTTTCTCGCGGAACGTTTCATATACCGATTCATGGACGAGGATGCGCTGGACGCTGATACAACTTTGCCCGGACTGATAGAACGCGCCGAACACGATTCGCTGCACCGCGTCGTCGAGGTCCCAATCCGCGTCCACGATGCATGCCGCATTGCCGCCGAGTTCGAGCACCACCTTCTTCCTACCGGCTTTTGCCTTCAACGCCCAACCTACCTCGGGCGAACCCGTGAAGCTCAGCAGCTTCAGCCGGTCATCGGTCGTGAACTGCTCGGCCCCGTCCCGCGTGCAAGGGAGAATCGAAAACGCGCCTTCGGGCAGGTTCGTCTCCGCCAACACCTCGCCGATCAACAGAGCGCCGATCGGGGTGCGGCTCGCCGGTTTGAGAACGAAGGGGCAGCCTACCGCGAGGGCAGGCGCGATTTTGTGCGCCGCAAGGTTGAGGGGAAAGTTAAACGGTGAAATGAACGAACACGGGCCGACCGGCACCCGTTTCCACACGCCCGAATAGCCGCGCGCGCGCGCGCTGATGTCCAGCGGGAGGTACTCTCCTGTAATCCGTACGGACTCTTCTGCCGCAGTGCGAAACGTATCGATGAGCCGGGTGACTTCCCCGCGGCTGTCCTTGATGGGCTTTCCCGCTTCGATGCACAGCGCCGCGGCCAGTTCCTCGAAGCGCTCGCTGAATCGGTTCACGCAGTGCAGCAGCACATCGCGTCGCTCGTACGCCGCGAGCGCGCGCATAGGCCCCGCGGCGGAGGTCGCTTTGCCGATGGCCCGGTCAATGGCCTGCGCGTCTGCGCGCGCCACCCGTGCCGCGACCTTCCCCGAGTACTTGTCAGTGACCTCGATGTCGGCGTTAGGGGCCTCCGGCTTGTTTGCGAGGTAGTATGGATAGGTTTCGTTCAGCATTCGCCGAAGTATAACGCACAATTACATAGGGTGAAAGCCCGCAACGCGGTCCCTGCCGCGTTGCCGTCCAGCGCCTGCGAGGGACTCAGCGCGCCGTCACTTCCAATGCGGTGATCCGGTCGGCCCGCAGCAGGTATGGAAACAACTTGTGCCCGTCCGGAAAAAGCAGGCCGGCCTTCTCGGCCTCGCGTTCGCCGTAAGCGGTCGCGCCCGAGGGTTCGACCCCCGGCCCGCAAAGTGCGAAGGGAACGGGGCCGCCGGCGTGCGTTTTCGTCGAAAGCGCGGTCACATGATCCGGCGCGACCAAGATGCGGGTGTCGCCACGACGCAGCGCATACTCGAGACACGGTGCAACCACGAGCCGGTCGAAGTCTTCGATGGCCTGAAGTTTCAGATCGAGCCTCCCCTCGTGCGAGGTCTCATCCGGCGCCTCGACGTGCAGGTACGCGAAGTCGTGCCGATCCAGGGCCCCGAGTGCTCCTTCTACTTTCCCGGCGTAATTCGTGTCGAGGTAACCCGTGACGCCGGGCACCTCGATCACCTCGAGACCGGCGCACACCCCGATGCCGTTCACCAAGTCCACCGCGGACACGACGGCCCCTGTCAAGCCAAATCGGTCCTTGAAGGTCTGCATCGATGGCGAGCGGCCTTGTCCCCACAACCAGACGCTGGTCGCAGCGGGTTTGCCGCGCTCAACTCGCGCTCGATTGACGGGATGCCTCGCCAGCACCCCGCTGGATCGCTCCATCAGCGCCCGAATGAATTCCCCCGCGCGTCCGGAAGGAAGATACCCCGCATAGGGCTGGTCGGATATATTGTGCGGCGGAGTGCATTGCGCGTCGACAAGTTCGTCGACGGAGATGTCTTCCGCCCGAATGATGCTAAGATGCCGGTAGCTGACCCCGGAATACAGC
>BTUX01000192.1:0-9374 GCA_045863315.1 Candidatus Hydrogenedentota bacterium
CCCACCATCTGTTCTGCCGTGCCGCGCGGCGACGATGCATAACGGTGCGCCCTGTACCATGTTGTATCCTCCAACGCGCGTGGGTGTGAAAAATCCGGGCTAGGTCGCGACGAGTCTGCGTTTTCAAAAGCAAAGCGGCCACTGCGAGAAAGGGTTCGCGACCCAGGTAATGGCACCCGACTATGGGGTGGGATTGAGCGTTTTGCGTCCGCCTAATCGGAACTGTGTGTGCCCTAAAATCATTGTCAGTTCTGGTAACTGAATTGTCATCCGTGAGGACTCTGGGGTGGAGGGCGGTCATACGCTACCGTGTCGATACACCCAAACGACGGGAAAACTCTCGACATAACAGACAATTACGCGCTTCTGAAACACTTGGCCCAATCATTGCTTGTTTTCCTTTATACGTCCGGTACGATGGATGGCGGGCGGTCGAGAAGATGCAATTGTATTGATACGGAAGCAGGAGAACGGTCTGTAAGGCTTCGACTGGGCGGGGCTGGGCGAAACCGATTGACTACTTGTCCGGGTGTTGGAAGGCAGGTAGCCCGGATTTTTCACACCCGCTGGCAATGAAGGATACAACTTCTTGCGGCACATACCTTTATGCAGCGACAGGGAAAACGGGCTGGTGGTGTGAAAAATCCTCACCCGATTGACTTCTATGCTATCTCCTGAGCATTTCTCACCAGTCGCTCCCGATGACGGGAGCGACTGGTGAGAAATGCGGGGTAAGGTTGATATGTGCAGGGCGTGGCGAGACGACGTGAATGAGGAGGCAGCACCATTTTGAAACCCGTGGGTTCTCTGCTTCGAGACGCGGATTTGATCAGCGAGATCGAACTTTCGCAGGCTTTGCTGTATCAACGGAGCAAAGGCGGACGGACCCTCGAGATTCTGTTCTCGTTGGGCACTCTGCAACAGGAGCAGTTGTATAACTTCTTGTCCAAACAGGGAATACCGGTCATCAATCCGCTGAACTGCTCGGTGGGCCGAGCCATCACCGGTCTGCTGCCGCGTGAATTCGTGCGGTTGCACGACATGCTCCCAATCGATCGACTGGGTCGATTGCTCACCGTTGCGATGGTGTATCCGCTGGACCGGAAGGCGATCGCGGAGGCGGAATGCATCACGGGTCTCCGAATCAAACCTATGTTGTGCCGCGTGACTGAGTTGGAAGCGGCGGTAAAACGGGTGTTCGGCGAGCCCACAGAGGCCGACGCCATAGACGATATCTTGTATGAGGATGACCTTGCGGGAACGCGGACCGATGAATCCGTGTGCAGTTTGGCGCGCGCGCGGACCTTAAAGCGGATTCAGTCGATGAAGCGACTGCCGATGCTGCTGGAGACGTTGCACTGGATAGCGCCGGGCACGTCGACGGACGACGTGGTATGGGCGCTGAAACGCGATCCCGCGGCGACCGCCATGGTGCTTCGCATGGCCAATGCGTCGCCTACGGCGAGACTCCGACCAATTGCGAACGTGGGTCTGGCCGTGGAACGAATTGGAACGTGCAAGGTATGCGCCGAGCTACGCGACGGTCTGGATAGCGAACCGTATGGCGAGAGCACGCGTGAACTTGTAGTCCGTTATCGGAACTTCGCCGTACCGGTAGCCGCCACCGCGGTAAGACTGGCGCAGGCGTACGGACTGCCAAATAGGGCGGGCTTGTACGAAGCCGCCCTGCTGCATGGCATCGGCGAACTGGCCATTACGGAACTGGACGCGGACGGATACAGGACGTTATGCCAGCGGACCGCGAACGCGGATCGTGCGACCGCTGAATTGCGCGCCTATGGCGCGACGCATGTCGAGGTCGGATCAGCGCTGGCGGACGCGTGGGGGCTTCCGGAGGGAATAGCGCAAAGCATCCAATTCCATCAAAATCCGGATAACGCCGTGACGGCGCAAGACGCTGTCGCCATTGTCGGAATCGCGGTGGAAGTTGTCCGTGCCGAACAACGCTGGGAAGAGGACTGCCGCCCAGCGCTGCGCGTGCTGGGGCTCGATGCCGACACGATGCGAAGCATGATCTATGCCGCGCATGCCGACGAGAGCGCGCGGGGAGTCGAGATTTAGCCCGAGTCTTCACGCGCGCACGCGTTGCATGAACCGGCGATATGCTCCTCATGCCGTTTGAAATAGTAGCGGCGCGAGGAAATCTGTCAAACGCACGTGCGGCAGCGGGTGGATTACCTGTAGGAGGGTTCGGGCTCCGGCTTGTTGCCCAGGATATGCTCGATCCGGTCCATGACGGCGGGGCCCAATCTGTCCACAATATTGAGGGCACCCATGTTCTCGATGACCTGGTCGGGTCTTGACGCCCCGGTGATCACGGAACTGACGTTCGGGTTTTTCAGGCACCAAGCCAGGGCCATCTGGGCCATCGTACATCCGAGTTCCTTTGCGAGCGGCGCGAGACGGCGGGTCGTCTCGAGCCGCCGCATTCCCTCTTCCGATTCGAATTCCCGGCGCAGCCACTCGTACCCTTTCAACGATACCCGCGTGCCTTCGGGAACACCCTCGCTGTACTTGCCCGTCAACAGACCGCTGCACAGTGGGCTCCAGGTCGTCGTGCCGAGTCCGATGTCGCGGTATAACCGTACATACTCTTTTTCGACCCAGTTCCGACAAAACATATTGTATTCCGGCTGCTCCATCGAGGGAGGGACCAGCCGCTCGCGCCGCGCGATGTGGTACGCGGCGGTGATCTGTTCTGCAGTCCACCAACTTGTCCCCCAGTACAGCGCTTTTCCATTGTTGACAAGGTAGGTCATCGCGCGAACCGTTTCTTCAATCGGGGTCAACGGGTCGGGGCGATGACAGAAGAGTAGGTCTACGTACTCAAGCTGCAATCGCGCCAGGCTCGCTTCAGCGCCCTCTAAGATTCGCTTGCGCGACAGGCCGATTTTGTTCGGGCCTTTTCCTCCCCAGTACAGCTTGGTGGAAACGACGAAGTCCGTGCGTTTCCAACCGAGTTTCTTGAGCGCCTTGCCCATCATCGCCTCGGCCTTCCCGGCGGAGTAGGCCTCGGCATTGTCAAAATAATTGACGCCGCAATCCCAGGCGGCCTTCATGCAATCCACGGCGACTTCGTCGCCGATTTGATCGCCGAACGTCACCCACGAACCAAATGAAAGCGCAGACAGCTCAATCCCCGAAGCGCCCAAATGGCGGTACTGCATCCTCCATCCCTCCGAGAAGATTCAAGTGTTCCACAGTGCGGAGCGACCGCCCGCCCGGCGGCTGATTTCGAATCGCAGCGCCGGTGTTCAGGGCTTTACCTGCCATGCCGAGCAAGACGTTCCGACCAGGCGGACCGTGCATGGCGCGTGTTCGATCATCAAAGGCATACACGAGCCCCAATGCGCCGTACCTCAAGGCGAATTGGGGATGCCATTGAATTGCAGGAGGTTGTAAGTCGTTCAGTTCGCCATCGCCACAACGTAGAGAGGCTCGCCGTTCGGTCCCTTGGCGGTGGCCTGCTTTACGGTGAATGCCACGTCCTTGCTCGTGATTCTGCCGCCCGCACTGGCGCTCTGCGCAACGACGTACGTGCCTACCGGCGCTTTTTCCGGCAGCGTGAACTCAATCGGGCTCTGCCATGTGCCGTCGGTCCGGGTTACCGTGCTGTCGTACAACTCTTTGACTTGCTCGCCGTCTTTGTTCAACAAAAATCGCTCGCGGACCGGAATGCCGTTCGGACCGGTTCCAAGCGCAGCATATTCCATCGTCGCCGTGACCTTGCCGCCGGCAGGTACTGCATTCGGCGCGACGGTCGTGCCTTCGGTCATCGCGACTTTCACCCCTTGAGACGGTTCATAATTATGCGCCGCCGCGGTCTCCGCCGCCGATCGCGTCTGCCTCGCCCTGACTTTGTGAATGCCCCACCCGGCCAGCCCGCCGATGGCCGCGCCGATGAGTGCGCCTTCGACGGCGTGACCCGACTGGTGACCGATCACCGCGCCAGCGCCACCGCCGATTATCGCGCCGAGCCCCGCGGACTGGCCCGCAGTCTCGCAGCCCGCCGCAATCAATCCGGCGCATACCGCCGACACGACTGCCTGTCGGGAAAGCCGGCCTCGAAATGTCATCAAATTGGTTACCATGTGCCTTATCCTCCTTGCTGCGGCCGAACCGCTCATACGCCGTATCTCCGTCCCGTTCATTCCAAGAAACTCACCGCCCAATCTAAGAACTTCCAACAAAAAAACCAAATACACCAATCCGACTTTGTGGCGCAGGCATCCTTGCCTGGATTCTCGGCTTCCGGGAGGCAGCCAAGATGGCCGCACCACAATGATCGCCAGTTTTTTTGTTAGAAGCTGTAAGGTACTTTCATCGGAATAGCGGTCAGTTTACCTTGCGATCGGGCAACTTCTCGACCCGAATGTCTGCGAACGGATCATCCTCCTCGATCGGTTGACTATTTGTTTCGTCCGGGCCCGGCGAGGGGGACGCCGAACTCGCCTCCCCTTTGTCTGTCGTCGTATCTTCCGCGCCTGCTGTAGAGCGCTCCTGAGGTTGCGGTTCGACGTACGACTGGCGCGCCGGTTCGGCAGGCGGCGCATGAACGGCTGGTCGAGGCGCCGGTTTCGGCTTCGCGGGCTCGATTTCGGTCTTCTCGACCACGATGGATGGCGTAAGCCCCGTGGACGCCGCCGGTTCATCAACGCGCGTGCTGTCAATCGTCTCGGACGGCAGGAGCCAGTCGGTTGACGGTCCAACCTTCGTATCGGCGCCTTGCGCCGAAGGAGTCTGTTGTTCACCCTCCAGGACGACTGGCCTTGGTCCTGCGCTTGGAGGCGCGCCCGGGACGTCGGGCGGTGTTGAGGCGGAATCGAAAGAATCGGCCGCTTCCGCGCCGCCATTCCCTAACGAACGCCACAAGACCCCCACTCCGCCAACCACGATGACGACACCGCTCAAGACGACGGCAACCATGGCAAGAGAGCGCCTTGAACGCTGTTCGTACTCGTGCTTTCGCGCGAGAGGGCCGTCGGTAGTCTTGGAGCCCACCGCCGCCCCAAAGGCATGGTCTGTGCCCTGTCCCCTGTTCGAGGGAGACTTGACCAACTGCGTCGCATCCAGCGAAGGCGAGGTAGTCGCGCTCTTCAGTGTGAGTTGAAGCGCGTCCCGGAAAGCGAGAGCGGACTCGAAACGCTCGCGGGGCCTTTTCGCCAAAGCCTTCCGCATGGCCGCCACCAGTATGGCCGGAACGGGTTGACTGCCGGCAGTCGTGAACGGGGGGGGCGAGAAGTTGAGGTGGCCATTGAAGATCTCCGTGATGCTGCCTTGAAACGGAGGGCGGCCGGAGAGCATCTGATAGAGCATGACACCTACGGCGTAGATGTCCGTCGCCGGCGAAAGCGAGCCGAAGGTCCGGCTGTCGATTTGCTCCGGCGCCATGTAGATAGGTGTACCGGGGCCCCCTGAGTCTTCGCGGGTCACGACCGACAGCTCAGCGTGACCGGCGGTCATGCGGGCTATGCCGAAGTCCAGCAGTTTTGCGCAGTATCCGCCGGACTCGTACGACGTCAGGAGGATATTGCTCGGCTTAATGTCTCGATGCACGATGTCGTGCGCATGAATGCGTGCCAGGGCTTCCAAGACCTGCGAGATGACGCCGACCGCCTCCTGCCAGGAAAGGCCGGGCCCGTTGACTAGAACGTCATGCAGCGTCTTGCCTTCGACATACTCCATCACGAGGTGGATGCCATCGGCATGCTCGATGCGGTCGAAGAGCGTTACGATATGGGGATGGGAGCCGATCTTGGCGTGTAGCAGACACTCGCGCTCGATACGTTTGCGGAATTCCGGCTGCCGGCACATTTCGCGGCGGATGGATTTGATGGCGACAAACCGGCGAAGAGACGCGTCCTCGGCGAGATACACGTCCCCCATGCCGCCGGAGCCGAGACATCGAACGATACGGAATCGCTCGGTCAATTCCGGCGGGGGAATGTGCGCCCTCGCGGCGCCGCTATTTGGCGAATTCGGCATACCTCCGAGCCTTGACCCCGAAATTCAACCAAGACGGAGAGCAAGGTGATTCGTGTCGTTCTCAAATAACTATACTTCCGAAGCGGCCTGCGTTGCACCTTCTCCGGTTGCGACAGAAGGGGGGCTACCTGTTACACTTCGCTCCAGACGCCGGCGGCCAGGGAGTATTCATGGGTTCGAATGGACCGGCGGGGACCGACGAAGGGGAGGGGCACTTGTCCACGGGAGCGCTCGACGAACTCGCAAGCCGGCCGCTGCGTTTCGGAGTGGGCTTGATGTCGGGCTCGTCCTGCGACGGCGTCGACGCGGCCTTGGTGCGCATAAAGGGGACGGGTGCGCGTCTCCGCATAAAGCTTATCGAGTTCAAGACGTTCCCGTATCCCGATCCATTCAAGGTGCGACTGCTTCGCACCAAAATGGACGCGCGCGATCTGGCGGTGCTGTCTTTCGAACTCGGAGACGGATTCGCGAAGGCGGCCATGGCGATGAAAGAACTTGCGTCCTCGCAGGGAATCGAAGTGGACTTTATCGCCTCGCATGGACATACCCTTGCCCATGTCCCTCCCCATTCCGGTTCACCCAACTACGGAACGCTTCAAATCGGCGAACCGGCGGCAATCGCGTCACTCACCGGCCTGCCCGTGATATCGGATTTTCGGCCGCGCGACATGGCGGCAGGCGGGCAGGGCGCGCCGTTGGCGCCGTACGCGGATTGGGTCCTGTTCCGGCGCTCGAATGAAACGGTGGCCTGTCTGAATATCGGAGGGATCGCGAATATCACGGTGGTGACACCGGAATTGAACGACGTGATCGCATTTGATACCGGACCCGGCAATATGCCGATAGATGGTGCGATGCGGATTCTCACGAGGGGGCGCCATCACTTGGACTGGGACGGCGCCAACGCCGCCAAGGGAAAAGTTATCGAGGCGTTGCTGGAGAAGCTGTTGGACCACCCCTATCTGCGGCAGGCGCCACCGAAGTCGACGGGACGCGAGGAATTCGGGGAAAGTGTGTATTTGCCCGCGGAGATATCGCAGCGCCACGAGTACGCGCCGGAGGACGTCCTGGCGACGGTCACACGAGCGGTAGCGCGGAGCATCGCGCAGGCG
The DNA here is from genome assembly GCA_045863315.1 of Candidatus Hydrogenedentota bacterium. Classification (GTDB taxonomy): domain Bacteria; phylum Hydrogenedentota; class Hydrogenedentia; order Hydrogenedentales; family SLHB01; genus JABWCD01. The sequence goes on from BTUX01000192.1 coordinate 7,119, forward strand.
CACCAGCGGTATATTTCACCGCTGCACAAGGTTGCCCAACTGATTGTAAGCGGAGGAGGCGCACGCAATTTGACGCTGATGAAGAACCTTCGCGAAGAACTGCCGACCGTCGACATTCGCACAAGCGATCAACTGGGGCTGCCGGGAGACGCGCGGGAGGCCATCGCGTTCGCCATACTCGGCAACGAGTTCCTTTGCGGCACGCCGGCCAACGTCCCGGGGGCGACCGGCGCGCGCAGACCCGTCGTGTTGGGCCGGGTCACACAGCCATGAAGCTTGGGCGCCGCGGGTCGCCATCGCGGCGACGCGCGGCGCCGATCATCTATATCAACGCGGCGGACACGTGGCGTGCGCCGCGGGACGACGATTAGTTGTTGCGCGCCCCGTCCTTTCCTCTGCTGTCGTCCACGACCGTGAAGTCTGCATCGAATGCGCCGTCCTTCGGAGAGGTCTGCGCATGCACGTACTCGGGACCGGGCTGGGCCGCGTTTCGGTACAAGATTTCCGCAATCTTGTGCGATGCGGACGTGACCTTGTTCGCCGCGGCCTCGATACGAGCGAGATCGTCGCCCTTGAGGGCCTCGCGCAGCTCGGTGAGCGCGGCTTCGGCGTTTTCACGCTCGCGCGCGTCGATCTTGTCTGCGTTCTCCTTGAGCGTCTTTTCTGTCTGGTAGAGGAGCGAATCCGCGGCGTTCCGTTTCTCGATCGCCTGCTTGCGCTCCCGGTCTTCGGCCGCGTGCACTTCCGCGTCCTTGATCATCCGGTCGATTTCGGCTTGGGTCAAGCCGCTGGACGCCTCGATGCGGATTTTCTGTTCCTTGCCGGTGCCAAGGTCCTTGGCAGAGACATGGACGATTCCGTTGGCGTCGATGTCAAAGGCGACTTCTATTTGCGGCATGCCGCGCGGCGCGGGCGGGATTCCCTCGAGGTTGAAGCGCCCGATCATGCGGTTGTCGGAGGCCATTTCGCGCTCGCCCTGGAGCACAACCACCGTCACGGCCGTCTGGTTGTCGTCCGCGGTCGAGAAGATTTGCCGCTTGGTGACGGGGATGGTGGTATTCCGCTCGATGATCTTCGTGAACACGCCGCCCAACGTCTCGATGCCGAGAGAGAGTGGTGTCACGTCGAGGAGCAGCACGTCCTTCACGTCACCCGAGAGCACGCCGGCCTGAATGGCCGCGCCGACGGCGACGACTTCGTCGGGGTTCACGCCGCGATGCGGTTCCTTGCCGAACAGGCGTTTGGCGATCTCGCCGACCGCCGGCATTCGCGTCATGCCGCCGACGAGTATCACCTCGTTGATGTCGCTGGCCGTCAGGCCCGCGTCTTTCATCGCCTGTTCGCAGGGGCCGGTGAGGCGCGCCAACAAGCTCTCGCATAGCTGCTCGAGCTTTGCGCGAGTCAAACGGTAGTTCATGTGTTTGGGACCGGACGCGTCCGCGGTGATGAACGGCAGGTTGACGTCGGTCTGCAAGCTCGACGACAGTTCACACTTGGCCTTCTCGGCAGCCTCTTTCAGGCGTTGCAAGGCCATGGGATCGTTGCGCAGATCGATACCCTGTTCCTTTTTAAACTCATCGGCAAGCCAGTCGATGATCCGCTGGTCGAAGTCGTCTCCGCCCAGGTGGGTGTCGCCGTTCGTGCTCAGCACCTCGAAACTGTCGTTCCCGATGGACAGGATTGAGATGTCGAAGGTGCCGCCACCGAGGTCGAATACGGCGATCTTCTCGTCTTTCTTTTTGTCCAGGCCGTACGCCAACGCTGCCGCAGTAGGTTCGTTGATGATGCGGAGCACCTCGAGTCCGGCAATCTTGCCGGCGTCCTTGGTTGCTTGCCGCTGCGAGTCGTTGAAGTACGCGGGAACGGTGATGACCGCCTTCGACACCTTCTCTCCAAGATAGGTTTCAGCGGTTTCCTTCATTTTCTGAAGAATCATCGCCGAAATCTCGGGCGGACGATAGGGCTTGCCTTGGACCTCGACCTGGCTATCTCCGTTCGGCGCGCTGATCACTTTGTAGGGAACGAGCTTGATTTCCTCCCCCACTTCGCTGAAACGGCGACCCATGAATCGCTTAATCGAGAAAATGGTATTTTTGGGGTTGGTGACTGCCTGGCGCTTCGCAGGCGCTCCCACGAGTCGTTCGCCATCTTTGGTAAACGCGACGACTGAGGGCGTAGTCCTGCTGCCTTCGGCATTGGCTATGACGACAGGCTCCCCACCTTCCATGACGGCGACGCACGAGTTGGTCGTGCCGA
>BTUX01000193.1:0-9345 GCA_045863315.1 Candidatus Hydrogenedentota bacterium
TGCGGCACATACCTTTATGCAGCGACAGGGAAAACGGGCAGTTGGTGTGAAAAATCCTCACCCGATTGACTTTTATGCTATCTCCTGAGCATTTCTCACCAGTCGCTCCCGTCATCGGGAGCGACTGGTGAGAAATGCGGGTTAAGAGATTCACGCGCACCCAATTGTGCCAAGCGGCGGCACAAACCAGCGCTAACTTGTTTCCATTGGCAGCGTTACACAAGAGTCCGATCCGCCAACGGTGTTGGGCGTACTACGGCGCCGAGGAATTCGAGTCCACGAACCGGCAATGGAACCCGTGCGAGTTGCAGGTTTGTGCCCTATTCTCTCTGCATGACCATAGGAGCGTGTCCGGATTTGAAATGATGCGCTGGAATACCGTACGTACCGGTGGCGGACCGCGTGAATTATCGAAGGTCCTGAACCAGGAGAACCACGCATGGAAATCAGCATTGGCGAGTTAAGGTCGCGGGTGGGGGAGGAGGTGGGGGTGTCGGATTGGTTCACTGTCACGCAGGAGGACGTGAACGCGTTTGCGAAGGTCACGCGGGACGAGCAGTGGATTCACGTGGACGTCGAGCGGGCCCGGCGGGAGTCGCCGTTCGGGGGGCCGATCGCGCATGGGTACTTTACCTTGTCGCTCGTCTCGTACTTGTTGAGCACGATATGGACGGTATCCGATGCATCGGCCGCGTTGAACTACGGGCTGAATCGGCTGCGTTTTCCTGCGCCGGTCCTGATTGGGAGCCGATTGCGGTTGAGGGTGACGCTGAACAGCGTCGAGGACGTGACCGGGGGCGTGCAGGTAAACGTCACGCTGACGTTCGAGTTGGAGGGCGTGAGCAAGCCCGCCTGTGTCGCGGAAGGTCTGTTCCGGTACTACGCATAGTCCGAGAGGACATCGGCGATGCGATCGATTTCCTCGAACGTATTATAGAAGTGCGGCGAAAAGCGCACAAAGGTCACCCCCCGGCTGTTCTGCCGGAGCGAGGCGGTAACGCCGGCTCTGTCCAATTTCTTGAACACGGCCTTCATGTCGAGAGTCGGATGGGTGACCGTCACGATTCCCGAATGCGTGGATTCCGTCGCGCCGGCCCCCTCGTCGTGCGGTCGGAGCCATGTCTCGAAGCCCAGAGGCCGCAGTTTTTCCAGAAGTGCTCGGCGCAGATTTAGAATGCGGGTGCCGACCCGTTCAATGCCCAATTCGAGCAGGAGCCGCAGTGCGGCGCCCATGCCCAGTATCCCGGGCAGGTTCAGGGCGCCGGGCTCATAGCGGCGCGCGCCGTGCTCGAAACGAATCGCGCTTTGCGCGATGAAGTGGGGGGACACCACGTTGCACGAGCCAAGGAGCGTCGGGCGGACGAGTTCGTGATGCCGCTCGCTCACGTAGACGATGCCGGCTCCGCAGGGACCCAGCATCCATTTGTGCGAATCGGCGCATACGAAATCGACAGGTTCGACGGACATCGGAAACGCGCCCAGCGTCTGAATGCCGTCGACGCAAAACAGGATGCCGCGCCGGCGCAAGTTGCGTCCGATCGAGTCGATGTCGATGCGGTAACCGCTCAGAAAGTTGCAGGAGGCGAGGCTTACCAAACGCGTCCGCGGCGTTATCTGTGCCTCGACCAAGTCCCACTCAATTACTCCCGGCTGTTCCGGTTGCAGCGCGACCGGTTTCACTCCCAACTCCGCCAGGTGCGTCCACGGATATACGTTGGCCGGATAATCGCCGGGGTAGTAAATGACTTCCTCGCCTGCCCGCCACGGAATGCCGTTTGCCACGAGGCTCAGTCCCAACGAGGTGGGGCCCAGCAACGCGATCTCTTCCGCGGCGCATCCCAGCAGCCGCGCCGCGGTTTGCCGTGCTGCAAGGACCTGCCCCGTGGACCACGCATTCTCCTGGGCCGCGCGCGAACCACGCGCGCAGAATTCGGCGATCGCGTCGACGGACACCTTGGGCAACGGCGCCACGCCCGCGTGCGCCATGAATACCCGCTCCGCGGTGACAGGAAAGAGGGTGCGCCGCAGTTCCTCGTCGGCGATGATGTCGTCAATTTCCATAGGCGGAGAGCATAGGGGATTCATCGGGAGGAGTGCGAGTTTCACACGAGTCGAATCCTAGCCCGGATTTTTCACACCCGTGGGCAATGAAAAATACAACTTCGTGCGGCACATACCTTTATGCAGCGACAGGGAAAACGGGCCGGTGGTGTGAAAAATCCTCACCCGATTGACTTCCATGCTATCTCCTGAGCGTTTCTCACCAGTCGATCTCGTCATCGGGAGCGACTGGTGAGAAATGCTGGCTAGAAGCCGGATGCGGGCGAGTGTGCGCCGGGTTGGCGTTGCCTTTTCAATCTGCCTTCAGTACGCTGAGTGCATGCAATTCGTTATTGGCGGCGCTTCTGGGCTCATCGGGTCGGCGCTCGCGGACCAACTGCGAGCGCAGGGGCATACCGTGCGCCGGCTCGTGCGGGGCCCGCAATGCAGCGCGCCCGATATTCAGTGGGACCCGATCGCCGGCGCGCTGGATCCCGCGGCCTTGAACGGCGCCGACGTGCTTATTCACCTGTCCGGTGAAAATGTCGCGGCGGGACGATGGACCCGAGCGCGAAAACAGGCCATTTACGACAGTCGCGTCAAATCGACGAGACTGTTGGCGTCGGCGCTTTCGTCTGTCGAACAACCCCCGCAAACGTGGCTATGTGCGTCCGCGATTGGATGGTATGGCAGCCGCGGCGATGAATGGGTGGATGAGGACAGTGCGCCGGGCTCGGGTTTCCTGGCGGCCGTGTGCCGCGACTGGGAAGACGCCACCAAGCCCGCCTCCGATGCGGGCCTGCGTGTCGTGAACCTGCGATTCGCCGTTGTTCTCGCGGCGCGTGGCGGTGCGTTCAAACAGATGCTATCGGCGTTTAGGCTGGGAATCGGCGGCGTCATCGGCGACGGCTCCCAGTATGTCAGTTGGATTGCGCTTGAAGACGCGCTTCGGGCCGTATGCCATCTGATCGACAATCCGTCCTACTCCGGTCCGGTCAACATCGCCTCGCCTTCACCGGTGACGAACCGCGAACTCACCAAGGTCTTGGGCGAGGCCCTGCGTCGCCCGACGATTTTGCCCATGCCGGCGCCCGCCGTGCGCCTGATATTTGGAGAAATGGCCGACGAAATGTTCCTCGCGAGCACACGGGTGCGGCCCAAACGCTTGACCGAGGGCGGATTCGATTTCAACTCTCCAACGTTGGCAGGCGCCCTGCGCACGATCCTCGGCTGACAAGCGGCCGACTTCTCCGCTCCGATCCGGTTCCCGCCGGTAGTCCGATCGCCATCGGGTTTATGCTCATCCTCACGATCTCGATCGTCACTATGACGTAGCGATCGCCGCTCGTCGCGCCGCGCGCATACCGGCCGAAATGAAAACGGCGATCACCGTGCCAATAGCATCGGTGATCGCCGTCTGTGATGAAAAATGGACTAGCGGCGTTTGCTCGCGCTGCCGCCACCCGGCGCGAAATCAAAGTCATCGAGGTCGCCCAGTGCGCTGCCACCCGCCGCGGCCTGATCTCCGGTGGCGGAGGCTTCAGTCGAGGGAGTTTCAGTTGCGGACGATTCGACTTTCTTGCCGTCGATTGCGACCCCGTCCGGACCAGTGACCTTCAGCGCCGTACCGTCAAAGGTGCCGGGGTACGTGTTGCCATCCGGCGCAATGATTTCCAGGGCGCCGCCCTCCTTCAAGGTGTACTGCGCTTCGATGCCGTCGGCGGCCGCGCCCCCTGAGACCTTGACCACGGAATTAGGCCCAAACGCCAAGGTAAACTCTCCAACCTCCCACGTGGTGCCTTCGATGTTCGCCGACGACGACGGAGCGGCGGCCGTCGGCTCTTCAGGCGTTTCAGCCGGCTCCTCTGTAGCCGGCTCCGCCGCCGGTTCCTCTTGGGGCGGTGTGACCGGTTGGGCGGTCTGCGGTTCCGGCGCCGGGGGCGGGGCGGGCGCCTCGCTGGGCCCGCAAGCCCCCACCAACAGCGCCACAAGGGCCACGGCGGTGATGAGCGATAAACGTTTCATGAAACAACTCCTTCGTTCGGAACGCCTCCGGGTTCGCCCCCGCACCGATCGGATTGCTCCTTGGTCGTTTTACGCCACTTGTTCATGGACGGGGGGGTGCGGACTTTCCGAGGAGCATCCCCGGAGTTAACGCACCATCAATTTCATAGAATACACGTTTTCCAAAGTGCGGTTCCAATCCGAGTTGCGTGCCGGCTTCCGTGTCGCGTTCGCATGGGTCGGCGGAATTTGGAGCGCGTGCGCGGGCTCTGTGATAAGATTGCCGGTATTCAACGAAACCGGGTACGCGTGTCGGAGAGGGGACCGACTCCGCGGTTGCCCGCTGCAACCCGTTGTTCCGGCTGAACCGAAGAGGTGGAACGCAATGAAAGCCGCAGTCCGTGCGGTCTGGACATCAGCCTGCCTGATCGGCTTGGCTTTTCGCGCCGTCGGCGAAGCGTCGCTTGATGCCGTCGTAGACGGAGACGCGATCGTCGTGCGCGTAAACGACCAGGTGTTTACAAGTTACAAATATGCGGATGGCCAGAAATACCCGTACTGGTATCCACTGAACGCGCCGGCCTCGGGACGGTCGGTGACTACCGAAACGTCGGAGCCCTATCCGCATCACCATTCACTCTGGATAGCCTGTGATAAGGTAAATGGGCACAACTATTGGCAGGACGCGTTGGAGCGGGGCGTGATCGTCTCAACGGAACCGAGGATCGTAGAGAAGGACAGCGACCGTATCGTCATCTCCGACATCTGCGTTTGGCGGACGCCCCCTGCGCCGACGGATTTCATTGAAAGGCGCACCTTCACGATCACGGCCCCGGATGTCAGCACCCGGATCATCGATTGCATTTTCCGGCTCGAGGCCGCCGTCGACATACGAATCGAAAGAACAAACCATTCGCTGTTCGCCGCGCGTGTCGCGCCGGAACTGAGTGTCAATGCCGGCGGACGGCTGGTCAACGCCGAGGGGAAGATGAGCGAGGCGGAAACGTTCGGTGTACCTTCCCCGTGGTGCGACTATAGCGGAGTTCGGGACGGAGAACGCGAAGGCGTTGCAATTTTTCAGCATCCCGAGAACAGATGGCATCCTTCTCCATGGTTTACTCGTGATTACGGTTTTTTTTCGCCCACTCCCCTCAATTGGATCGGCGACGAGGGGTTCTCGATGGTCAAGGGCGAAGTCCTCGCGCTGCGGTATCGTGTCGTGGTGTATTCAGGAGAGAGGGACCTGAGCCGTCTATACGGCGACTATAGCCAAGAACCCACGCCAGCCGGGCCGCGATGACTTCGATACGATCGGGCCGCATGTGGCAGTCGGGGCAGTCCGATGCATTCACATCAGTACTGGAAATGTTCCGTATTGACCGCCGTCTGCGCGTCCCAGGGGATTTTGGGCGGCACGGGTTCCTTAAGCGGTACGATCCAGGTTTTGTGCGCAAATCCCCGTTTTTCCTTCGCCAGGTCCACCTTGGGATCGACATACACCTGCGGCTGGCGGCCGTTCATCGAGATCAGCGAATACCCGAATACTTCGACATCGGCATATCCGTCCTGCTTCCATTTGTCCCGCAAGAAATGCGCGAACTGTAGAATGATGTCCGGGGAGCGGACCATGAACAGATGTTGGAACTCGGTGATGTAATCGTCCGGGTCGACTTTCCACGTCCGTTCGGTCGCCGGGTCGCGCACCGTGAAGAGTATGGCGCCCTCCTTCGATGCCAGCATCATGTTCCAGGAGAACCACATCGATTCTTCCGCCCACAGTTGATTGCCGGGGTACAGGTACGGTTTGATCGGGATCAGCAATTGCACCGCCGCATACGCGCAAAACGCGGCGACCGCAAGGCGCTGCCGAGCGCACAGCGATTTCCACGATCTACCTGTCGGCTGCGCGGTGTGATGGCCGCCTCCCGCCATGTCCCGTGAATGACGCGTCACCGCGCGGACCAGCGCGCGCGGCCATGATGGAGGAAGGAACAGCAGCGTGGCGCAGATCATGAACCACGGGAAGATACCGATTGTGAAGAGTTGGCTGTTGGTGAGGTGAAAAAGGATCACGGCGATCAGGGCGGGTATCCGCGTCGGTTTCCAGAGCAGCGCAGGCACTATAAACAAGTCCAGGGCAATGCCGCCGAACACAAATACCGCCACCATCCACGCCCGGTCGAACCATTGGCCGATGAGGGGAAAGTTGTTCACGCGCGCAAGCAAAAACGTGCGCATCGGCTCGCCGTTCAGCCAGTCGTAGTTGAGCTTGTGAACTCCCCCGTAGAAGTACACGACGGCAATCTGAAGACGAAGCGCCCACACGCACCATCCGGGCGCGGTATCGCTTCGGAGAGACGGGTTGCGCCATGCGTCCAGCGAGAAAGCCCGGTGCGCCGGTATGAAGCACAACAGTAAATTGACCAGCAGGACGAGATAAAAGTGGTTGAGGTAGCGCGTCTGTTCGGAGAGGAACATGTAAGCGAACAAGACGAGGTGCCCGGCGGCAGCCGCTCGATAAAACAGGCCCAGGGCTATCAGGATGGCCGCCGCGCCGATGAGCGCAAACACCACGTACATGCCGGCGCCCGGCAGAGGCTGTATCCATCCAAGACCGTAATAGTGAAAATGGATTTTCGGCGCGATGAAGTGTTGATGGATCCAGTCATAGGCGAAGTACCGAATGACCTCCCACGCCATCACGAGGCCGAACGCAATCCGAAAGAACACGAGGGACGCGATATCCACGGGTTCCAACAAAGAATCGGACAACGTTCGCTCGGAACGCTCCAGGACTGGCGCTCGCTCGGACATGGCGATAGCATAGTCCAATTCCGGGCCTTGTCAAGATGTACGATGCCGGAAGGGCCTGATTCCGTTTCACCGCGCCTACCCCCCTGCGGCCGAATACGAGTTCGCCGCGAAGGGGCACTGCGTTGTCTTCCGCTGCGGCTGCGGGTAGACTGACCGTTACTGCGGCGGTGATCGTTCAATCGAAAAGAGAGGAACTCATGGTGCGGAGCGAAAACGTTGGATTTGCGTGTATCGCGGCGCTGTGTGGCGCGGCGGCGGCCGCGGCCCACGCCGCGGACAACCCCGCCACGCTGTCCATCGGCGCCTCGGCCCCCGCGTTCTCATTGCCCGGCGTCGATGGAAAAAATTACGGCCTCGACGATTTTGCCGGGGCCCCCGTGCTGGTTATCGTTTTTACCTGCAACCATTGTCCAACCGCGCAGGCCTATGAGGATCGCATTTTACGAATCGCGCGCGACTACCGCGACAAGGGCGTCGCGCTTATTGCAATCTCACCGAATGACAACGAGGCGTTGCGTCTGGACGAACTGGGATACTCCGATCTCGGCGATTCGTTTGAGGACATGAAAGTTCGCGCCAGGGACCAGGGCTTCGATTTTCCGTATTTGTACGACGGCGAAACCCAGGAGGTGTCCAAAACGTACGGGCCGAAGTCCACGCCCCACGTTTTCATCTTTGATGTCGACCGCAAACTTCGCTACACGGGGCGGGTGGACGACTCGGAGCGCGAATCGAACGTGAAGTCGCAGGACGCACGAAACGCGATCGATGCGCTGCTCGAAGGCAAACCCGTACCGGTCGAGACCACGCCGACCATCGGATGCTCGGTAAAGTGGTCGGACAAACGGCCCACGGTAAAGGCGGCCCTGGAACGGTGGGCCAAGGAGGATGTAACGCTGGAACCGATTGATGCCGACGGGGTGAAGAAGCTGGTTGAGAACGGTTCGGATAAATTGCACGTTATCAACGTGTGGGCCACGTTCTGCGGTCCCTGCGTATTCGAGTTTCCCGAGCTTGTGGCTATGCACCGCATGTACCGCGGGCGCGAGTTCGAACTGGTGACCATCAGTTGCGATCCGCCGGCCCACGCCGAGAAGGTGCTTAAGTTCCTGACGGAAAACCAGGCGTCCACCCGGAATTACCACTTCAGCGACGAGGACACCTACAAACTAGTCGACGCAATCGGTAACGGCTGGACGGGACCGTTGCCGTTCACGATTATCGTCGCCCCCGGCGGAAAAGCGCTCTACACGCACGAAGACGCGATCGATCCGCTGACGGTCAAGAAGGCGGTCGTCGGATATCTCGGCCGGACCTACAAGTAGTACCACTCTTGCCCGCGAATCACCCCGGTCCTTCCAGATACCTTTTGTTCGCGACGATGCGGACTACTCGAAGTGACCCCGGAATTAACCCGGATTTTTCACACCCGCGGACAATGAAGGATACAACTTCGTGCGGCACATACCTTTATGCAGCGACAGGGAAAACGGGCTGTTGGTGTGAAAAATCCTCACCCGATTGACTTCTCTGTTATCTCCTGAGCATTTCTCACCGGTCGCTCCCGTCATCGGGAGCGACCGGTGAGAAATGCGGGTTAACCTCAATTCAGTGAAGAAGCAAGGCAAAGTTATGTCGATGAGGTGGAATGCTTCTGGTGGAACGGGTCGGCGAGTCCGGGGTGCCCTTCGGGGTGTGCGACGTCGTGTTCGTCGGGTTCGATATGGGTCGTGACGTGGACGGAGTAGTTGGGGAACAAGTCGCGAATGGCTTGCTCGACCCGGGTGACGGCGCGATGCGCGTCGGCGGTGGTGGTCACGCCGGGAACGAGCATATGGACTTCGACCCAAAGCGCGTCGTTGCTTTCCCGGTGTTTGAGTTGGTGGTATCCCGAGATCCGGCCGGACGCGACGGCGTCGTTCAGCGCGCCCAGGATTTGGGGCGTATGCCGGGGGTTGGCTTGATCCAGAAGCCCGCGAAACGACCGCATGATCAGCGAAGAAGCCTCGCGCAGGATGTTGGTGGCGACGAGGATCGCGACGATGGGGTCCAGCCATAGAATGCCGGTCATGTGCACGATGAGGACGCCGACGACAACGCCGGCGCTCGTCCACATGTCGGTCATGACGTGCTTGCCGTTGGCAATCAGGATGAAAGCGTTGAGCGCCTTGCCGACCCGGATGAGGAACTGGCCGAGTGCGAAGTTGACGGCGCACAAGGCCGCCGTGATGAGTATCCCGGCGCCGAGATGCTTCAGTTCGGGCCCGACAATTAATTCTTTCACGCTGACGTAGTAGATGTAACCCGCGGCCCAGAAGATCATGGCCCCCTCGAAACCCGCCGAGAAGTATGCGATCTTGCCGTGGCCGTAAGGGTGTGTGCCGTCCGCCGCGCGTCTCGAGTACCACAGGCTCAACCCCGCCACCCCGGTGGCAGCAATGTGCACGACCGACTCGGCCGCGTCGGAAAGGATCGCGGCGCTGCCGG
>BTUX01000194.1:0-9280 GCA_045863315.1 Candidatus Hydrogenedentota bacterium
CATCAATGTTGAGATAGTCAAGGTGATACTCCAGATAGCCTTCGTAGCCCAAGTTCTTCGCCAGCTTCAGTTCATCTTTGTTGGCGCCGAAGGTGCAACGGTCAACGAGTTTGCGGAGCGCGCTTCCCATACCCTTTGCCGGGTCGTCGGGATCAAGCTCGTCATCGCCTTGCCCCAAGTCCGGCGCGGTCGGGCAACCGCTGGCGGCCAGGAGGGCCGAGGCCAGCGCGCCACCGAACAGTGCGTCGCGGCGCGAAATACGATCACCGAGCATGCCGCCACCATGAGACGTAGGAGGTTTTTCGGAATGGGTTAGAAAATGGAACGCGTCGATCAGTCGGCGTTCAATTGTGCGGGTGAGCCCCATGCTTTGTTCTCCTCCTGTACCACTCGCCTAGGGTACGGACGAGGAAAGCACGGACGAGATGAACGGTCTAGGCGCCGTGATCCCCAGGGGCGCCAAAAATTCGCGGGCTGGCTACAGGGGTGCCCACGATGGGTTCCGGTGAGTAGAGTCTACCATAGGTAGACGGGTAAATGTCAAGCATTTTACATAGTAAATGGGCTTTATGGGCATAAAAAATCAATAAATACTTGAAATAACTATTCAAACCCTTCTTCTGTTGTCCAAGATTAACGCTCCGGAACGTAGTCAATCACACACACACTTTGTCAAGCACGGGGCCAGCCAGTTTCACAAACTCGTCGTGCACGGGGTGAACAGCAGGGTCACGACGATTGACCTGAAGTCCCTGCCGGTATACTTTCGTCCGATGATGCGAATTCGGATCTCCTCGCCCTCGGTCCGAATTATGCCGGCGGGGAGGTTCAGACTGCCGCGAAACACGGCTTGACTGACATCATCCAGCGTCAGACCATACTCCCACGGCCGCTCCTTTGATATCTCGATGTTGATTTCGTAATTGCGCGCGCCGAACACCTCGACCAGCGATATCCTCGACGGCGGCAGCGCAGGGTCCCGTCGACCCCCGGGTCCGTTTATCCCTTGGCGTTTGCGGATCGGCGTCGCTATTCTACGTCCTACGGCTGTACTCGGATACGGGCGGGTTGGCGGTCACTGCGGCAGGCGGACAGCGGGTCCGCGATGACGTTCATAACGGGAGGTGAAACCATGGAAAACGAAATCGGCGTTTTGCTTCGGCAGTACGATTCAGGGGAACTCACACGGCGCGAGGTGGTGCGGCGCCTGACGGCAGTGGCCGTCGGGATTGCCGGTACGATGGTCGCGCGCGCGCAGGAAGACGCGCCCGCCGCTGAGGCGCCGACTTTCAAGGCGAACGGCCTGAACCACATCGCCTTGCGCGTCACCGACGTGCAGCGCGCGAGAGATTTCTACGTCAAACACCTCGGCATGACGGTCACGCGTGACAATTCCGGCAGTTGCTTTGCCACGTTTGGAGATGCGTTCATCGCGCTGTTCCAGGGCGACACTCCGGGTCTCCACCATTTCTGTTTCTCGATCGACGACTTCAACGTGGTGGAAGCCGAGAAACGGCTGCGTGAACTCGGCCTGAATCCAAGTCAACCCAGGGGCACCAATCGTATCTACTTCAACGATCCCGACGGGATACAGCTTCAACTCGCGGCCCGGCAGCACATGCCGACATAGAGCGACTCTTTACATATTGACTGGTTTCGGCTAAGGGCCTGCGGCGGGACGCTACCAAACCAATCACGCAGTTCAAGCGAGAATGCCGGATACCACTTTGCCGTGTACGTCGGTGAGCCGGAAGTCACGTCCCGCGTAGCGGAACGTGAACTTTTCGTGGTCGAATCCCAAGAGATGCAGCATGGTGGCATGCAGATCGTGGACATGGACCTTGTCCTCGACCGCGGCAAACCCAAATTCGTCGGTGGCGCCGTGGATGTGGCCGCCTTTAACGCCCCCGCCCGCAAGCCACGCCGTGAATCCGTAGGGGTTGTGGTCCCGGCCGTTGATCTTGCCCGCGTTGAGGCCCGGTGTCGGCAGTTCCACGGTAGGCGTTCGGCCAAACTCGCCGACGCACAGGACGAGCGTGTCGTCGAGCATCCCGCGCTGTTTCAAATCCTTCAGGAGCGCCGCGATCCCCTGATCGCACTCGCCTGCCAGACGGCGGTGCTCCTTCTCGAGATCGTCATGGCTGTCCCACGGCTGACCCGCACCGTGCCATACCTGGACAAACCGAACGCCGCGTTCGAGGAGCCGGCGCGCTATCAGCAACTGTCGCGACTGCGTGCTAGCGCCGTACATCTCGCGAATGTATTCAGGCTCGCGGGACACGTCGAATGCGTCGGTCGCGTCCAACTGCATACGGTAAGCAAGTTCAAAAGACTGGATCCGCGCCTCGAGTTCGCTGTCCTCCGTGCGGGTCCGGCGGTGGCGTTCGTTCAACTGCTGCAACAGATCAAGCTGACTGCGTTGCGCCCGTTGCGGGGTCCGATCGTTCTTGATGAACTCGACGAGCTTATCGATCTCGGTGTGTTGGGTGTCGATGTAGGTGCCCTGGTAAATCCCGGGCAGGAACCCGGACTGCCAGTTCTGGGATTCTTGAATCGGGAAGCCGCGCGGGCACATGGAAATGAAGCCCGGCAGGTTCTCGTTTTCGGTACCTAGTCCGTATGTAACCCACGATCCGAAACTGGGCCGGATCAGGCGCGCCTCTCCGCAGTTCATTAACAACAGCGAGGGTTCATGATTGGGGACATCGGCACACATCGATCGAATGATGCACATGTCGTCGACGCATTCCGCCGTTTTTGCGAAAATCTCGCTGACGGGAATTCCGCTTTCTCCGTGCTGCTTAAAGGTGAAAGGGGAGGGCAGGGCCGCGCCGGTCTTGCGCTCCGTGCGGAGGTTCTCCATCGGGAGATTCCGGCCGGCGTATTTCTCGAGCGCCGGTTTGGGGTCAAACGAATCGACATGCGACAGGCCCCCGTTCAGAAAAATGTGGATGACCCGCCTCGCCCGGCCCGGAAAATGCGGTTGTTTGGGAGTCATGGACGAGGAGGCGGATGCCACCGCCGGCTGAGCCGCAGCGGCTTCTCCGGCCATTGCGGCCGGGCCCATCAGCGCGCCGAGACCCATTACACCGAATCCCATTCCCGTCCGGCGCAGGAAGTCGCGCCGCGAACAGATGAAGTCGTCCGCCGATAGGTCGTGATGCGGGTTGGGTCCGGTCAGAAACATGTGCCTGCCTCGACATTGCCCTGCAGCGATCGATCCGTCCTTCGCCCATTTTGCGTTTGGGGGTTGTTGCGAATCAAATTGAGACTCCGCCCAGCCGTCGCCCATTTGTGCTTGTCCATAAATCGGCCGTCCTTCTGGCGTCAATCCACGAATGCGAATTCGTTTGTTAACATGAGGACCTGCGCGTAGCGTTCCCATGGATCGAGCGGCGGGGGAGTCGGGCCGGCAAAATCGAGTTCGGCCTGCCACTCAATTTGTTCCTTGACAGGAACGCCGTCCTTCCCTTCACGGTCCGTGTAGCGAACGACCGGGCCCCACAGGTACGAGTCCCAACCGTCGGTATTGCCACACGCCACGACGAAGTCAATGGTATCACCCGCTCGGACTTCGACCGTTTCGACGTTGGCCGGCGCCTCAGTGCCCTTCACATGTTCCCGCCACAGCACGCCTGCGCGGCTTGATACGATAAAGCCCCAGACGCCGTCTCCGTTCTCCGCGTCGCCATGCTTGAGTTTACCCGTCAACTTGACTACGCCGTCGTACGGCGCGGTCCACCGGCGTACGCTGGCGTGCATGGCGTCCGCTCCGGGATGACCGCCGTTCGCCCGCACGCTGAGCCAGCGAAGTGCGACGTCGGGCATGTCCGATCCTCCCCGCCACTCGTTTCCGGTAAAGTGCGGCAGCGGCGTGAACCCCGCGAGCGCACCGACTTCAACGTCCACGCCCCCGTAACCATACTGCCACGCCACGGGTAAGGCTTCCGGCATCGCCGTTTGGTCCGCGATGAAGCGTTCGGCAAGGACGTATTCCTCTTCGGCGGGTTCGCGCTCGTACACGATGCGATATAGGGCGGATACCCGTTCGCGCGCACTACCCGTCGATTGGATCTCGGAGCGGGCCGCCAATCTTTTGGCTTGCTCAATCAGGAACGGGCTATTCATCAGGAACAGGGCCTGCTGCGGCACGGTGGTCCGGAAGCGCTTGGGGCTGTGCGTGTCGGGGTTCGCAAAGTCAAACGTTCGGAACATACCGGGCAGATTTTGTCTTTCGATAAAGCTGTACACGCTCCGCCGTCCGGTAAATGGGGCGATGGTGATATCCACCGACGGGCCGCCCATCGATTCATCCAGGGAGGCCGAAGCCGAAAGAAACGAATCACGCAATGCTTCAAAGTCCAGCCTGCGCCGGTTTTGTTTCCACAAGAACCGATTCTCGGGGTCGACGGCACGGGCCTCCGGCCGGTCCTGGCTCGATTGCCTGTAGGTATTGGATAACATGATCCACTTGTGAAGTTTTTTCGTCGACCAGCCTTCCGCCATGAACCGTGCCGCCAGGTAATCGAGCAATTCCGGATGAGACGGAGGTTCGCTGCGCAACCCAAAATCGCTTGGCGTATTTACCAGGGGCCGATCGAAGTGGTGCATCCAGACGCGGTTGACGTACACGCGCGCCGTCAGCGGATTGTCCTTGCTCGCAATCCTGCGCGCCCATTCGAGTCTTCCGCTGCCGTGCTCAAACGGTTTTCGCTCCCCGTCGGCGAGTACGGCGAGTTCGCGCCGCGGCACCGATTCGCCCATGTTGCCGGGATTGCCCCGCTTGAATACATGAGGGTCGAAGGGCTGTGCCGAATCCTGGAGTGCCATCGCACGATTAGGGCGGCCCGGGTGGGTCGATTTCACGCGAGCAACCGCGTTTCGTTTGTCGCGCACTTTGTTCTGGGTGGGAACATCGTACAGTTGGAGCAGGTCGCGTTCCCGAATGTTCGCGGGACTGTCCGGCCCGTACAACACTTGTCGCACCTGTTCGTCCGCGGGGTCGGCAAGTGCGGTCGGCAAGGCGGCCAGCCCGGAGTCGCCGGCCTGGGCCAACTGAAGTTCCGACGCGACAAGTTTCATCCACTCCTCATCAACCTCGCGCAGTACCCTCGAGTAGCGTGCCGCCACGTCGGCCATCGATGACGGCGGTTCGCCGCCAAAAGCCGCTGCAATGCGCGGATTCATCGGGTGCTCGCTGTCTTTGTATTCCTCGAACCGGCCCACAAGTTGGCTTGCCTGTTGTGAAAACTGCTTTGCGGGTAGCGCGGCGAACGCCGTCCAGGGCGCAAATACGGGATCGTGCGCCTCGGACTTTTTCTTGAGGTAATCGCGCCACCAGCCGACCAACTGCCAGTGCAATCCGCGATCACGCGCAAGCGTCTTGAAAGGCTCTTCCTCCGCCAAGTCCTTTGCGTCATGCGCGGCGAGAAGGTAGGCCTCGACATTGTCGCGCGCATGACTAAGCATGTCCACGTGGAGCGACTTTATCAGGTCGCGCTCCGCTTTTTCCGCCTCCTTCAGTTCAGTCAGAAAAGCCTGGTATTGCGGGTTGGTTGAGTCGGGTTCCTCGATAAGCGGAAGTTCGTCCGGTTCGACCGAACTGCGAAACACACCATACAAGGAGTAGTAATCTTCAATTGGTATCGGGTCGTATTTGTGATCGTGGCACCGTGCGCAGGACACCGTCAGGCCAAGCAGCCCGCGCGTCACGACGTCGATGCGATCGTCGGTTATATCGTGAATGTTTCCGAGGAAATGGCGGTTTAACGTGATGAACCCCAGCGCGGCCAGCGCGCGCTTGTCACCACCCAAGTCGAGTTGGTCTGCCGCGAGTTGCTGCACCACGAACTCGTCGTACGGCAGGTCCTCGTTGAATGCGCGAATGACGTAGTCCCGATACGTGTACGAAAAGGGGATGGTGCGCTCCTGTTGGAACACATAGCCTCGCGTATCGGCGTAGCGCGCCACATCCAGCCAATATCGCCCCCATCGTTCGCCGTAGCGCGGAGAAGCCAAGAGGCGGTCGATGACCTTCTCGTATGCATCGGGGGCCGGATCATTGACAAAGGCCGCGACCTCGTCCATCGTGGGCGGCAGGCCGGTGAGATCATAAGTTGCGCGTCGGATAAGCGTGTATCGGTCCGCCGGATCAGACGGCTCCAACCCCAGTGCTTCGAGCTTGCCCAGTATGAATGCGTCGAGGGGCGACGCCACCCAGTCCGCTTTCGATACGGTTGGCACAGCCGGTTCCGATATTGGCTGAAACGCCCAGTGTGTGCGCCGGGCCAGATCCAGCCGACGCTCCATTTCGGTTGGGCCCGAGGGGGGGACGTCTCCCTGCGGCCACGGCGCGCCTAGATTGATCCAATGTGCGATGGCTTCAAGCGCCTCGGTCGGGAGCTTGCCCGAGGGCGGCATCTTGAGCTCGCCCTCGTAGCCTAAAACTTGCGTGAGAAGGCTGTGCGCGGCGTCACCCGCGACAAAGACCGGGCCATGATCGCCACCCATCAGCATGGATTCTCGCGAATCGAGCCTCAGCCCGCCCTTCTGCTTTTCGGGGCCGTGGCATTCGAAACAGTTCACCGCGAGCACAGACCGGACTCTGCTTTCGAAGAACTCGATGGCATCCATGTCCGAAATACGGGCGCCGTCGGCGGTGGGCCGGGCGCCCTGTCCCCGTAATGCACGAAGCAGCGCGGGCCAGTCGGTTTCAGCGCGGTCTTCCTCTGACGGCGCCAGGGCCTTGAGAACTGCGGCCCGTGACTGCACGTCGGACTCCAGCCGCTTTACGGCATCGAGCAGTCGTGTCGCGGAGGGGGGCGCGGCGGCGTCCACAATACTCGCCGCACCGAGCATCAGAACCGCACAAAATGGGCCGGGCAGTCCCTTGGCGCCGCTCGTCCCACGCGTCGGCGCAGCTTCGAAATGTGCAATCGGGCTCTTCATACTCGGTCCACGCAAAATACGGACACCCTGCGACTTCACAGCAAAAAATGTACCAGCGCTAGTGCTGCGATGCAAGGCGGGCCGGTGCGTCCTCGCGCTTGTGCCGAGCGGTTTTGACGGATACTATGCAGCCACCAAGTTCAAGAGGAGCGAGCGACGATCCCGATACCGACTCCGTCGGGGGCCATACACATGACACAATCAACCTGCTTGCGCCTAGTCCGGACTCTGACAACGCTGGCGCTCATTCTGTACCGGAGCGTTGCCGCGGAACCTGTTCCGGACAAGACCGTTGTGCTGACGTTCGACGACGCGGTGAAGTCGCACCGCACCTTCGTGGGGCCCCTCTTGCGCGAGTACGGCTTCGGCGCCACATTCTTTGTGACCGCCCTTTGGATGTCGGACACCGACCACTTCATGTCGTGGACGGACATTGCCGAACTTCACGAGATGGGATTCGAGATCGGCAATCACAGCTGGAGCCATTCCAATTTCGGACACCCGCGGTATGCGGCCCATCTCGCGGGTCAGCTCGCGCTCGTCGAAAATGAGTTGAAGCGTGTGGGGGTTCCCAAGCCCATCAGCTTCGCGTGGTGCGGGAACATGTTCGGGCCCGAAGGTGTTGCGGTGCTGGCGCGAAGCGGGTATCGGTTCGCGCGCCGCGGAATGCAGCCGGAGGTTCCCTATGGGACGATTGCGCCGGGGCCGCTTTATGAACCGGCCAAGTACCACCCGTTGCTCATTCCCTCCGCGGGAGACGCCTATCCCAATTGGACGTTGGACGATTTCAAGCGCGTAGTGGATCGGGCGCGCGACGGAAAGATCGCCGTGGTGCAGTTTCACGGCGTGCCGGATGTCGCCCACCCCTGGGTCCACACGCCGCCCGAGCGATTCCAAACGTACATGGATTATCTAAAGGATGGCGGGTTTCATGTTATAGCAGTGCGGGACCTCGCGCGATTCATCGACGAAGACGTCCAAGTAACGGATGGATTCGTTCGAGTGCATTATGGGTTTTCGCCCCTCGACCTGCCCGCCGAGGCGTTGGCAACGCAGGCGAATCCCCGCTTCTGGCTGGACAATATGCTTCAGCGCCACAAGTACACACTCGAGGAGGCGGCAAACGTGTTTGGTTGGGAAGCAAGAACCTTGGAAGCCCGATTGACCAAACTGCAGGCTCCTCCGGGTGCGTTCAACCTTCCCGCGGAAGCGGATGGAGTCCGTGTCCTACCGTATCCTGGCGGGCGGCACACACGGATCGGATTCTTGGATGGAGCGATCGATCCCATGCGCGGCACCAAGGCAAGTGTATTTGCGCCTTGGGACGAAGGCGGGTATGCGGTCATCGACGTTCCTGAGGCAATCTTCAGCAACCTGGGACTGCTCTTTTTGGCCCATACTCATGTCCCCAGTATCTGGGATGGCGAACACAGGTATATAGAAAACGTCGACTGGCGCGTCGTGCCCAATGGCGCGCTCGAAAACAATTGGGTGCTACCCAATGGCGTGAGTTTCGGCGTAGGCGTCGAGCCGCAACGGAATGGGGCCAATGTGAAGTTGTGGCTGATGAACGGGACCGACTCGACACTGACCGGCCTTCGGACTCAGATATGCGTACTGTTGAAGGGCCTGCCGGGGTTCGAGGCGCAGTCGCTCGACGGCAAGATTTTTCGAGACGGTGTCGCGGCAGCGCCATCGGCGGACAAGCGTCGCTGGATACTGGTTGGATTCGAACGATGCGGACGAATTTGGGGCAACGAGCGATGTCCCTGTATTCACTCCGATCCGGTCCTCCCCGACTGTGCGGCTGGCGAACGAGTCGAGGTCCGGGGTCGGATCGAGTTTCTGGAATCTGCTCAGATTGGGCGAGCCATCGGCCGGCTGGGGAAGCGCTTCAAAACGTTGGATGAGCTGGAACCTGGGCGCCAGGCGGAACGCTGAACCCTGGCAGGGGGACCGCTTTTTCATTAACGGAAGCTTTGTGAGCCGCCGCTGATCAAATAGCCCGACTTCCGCAGTTGTATTCGCAAGTGCCGGTCGTTTTTGATGGAAGTTTTAAGAGGCTTCACTACATTGCGTGGATATCGAGCCATTGCGCAATTGGAATCCGAGTCGATGGAGTAGGATGAATTGGTGTTTGCTGGCCCGCGTTGCGCTTCATCCGCCCGTTCATCGGCGGCGAGTGATGAGCAATGCGGGCTAACCCGGATTTTTCACACCCGCGGGCAATGAAAGATACAACTTATTGTGGCACATACCTTTATGCAGCGACAGGGAAAACGGGCTGGTGGTGTGAAAAATCCTCACCCGATTGACTTCTATGCTATCTCCT
>BTUX01000195.1:0-9255 GCA_045863315.1 Candidatus Hydrogenedentota bacterium
CCAGTCGCTCCCGATGACGGGAGCGACTGGTGAGAAATGCTCAGGAGATAGCAGAGAAGTCAATCGGGTGAGGATTTTTCACACCAACAGGCCGTTTTCCCTGTCGCTGCATAATGGTATTTGCCGCACGAAGTTGTATCCTTCATTGCCGGCGGATGTGAAAAATCCGAGGTAGAGGTAGCATGGGTATCGGCTCTTCGTGCAGGCCCCCCTCCATGCTTCGCCTTGTGCTGAACTCGTACCGCCCGTGGTCAAAAGGCGACTGTGCCGATGCCATAACGATCGTGAAGACGGGAACAAGTATCGCCAGCGCGGCCACTACAACTTGTATTCGACGGGCCAATCGCCGCAGGGTTTTCTTTTGATAACCGATGTGGAAGTCGTCTGAGTTGTCGGCATCGGACGCATTGCCCTGGGCCGGGGCGCGTTCGGCGTCGGATGCACAAAAACCTCCTCGCCTATGACCCGTACGTTGCACGTCGGAATCACTTCGTCGAAGGGCGGCGGGCTGCATCCATGGTCGGCCTTGCACTGTCATCCATGCCAGGAACACGTTACGCACCCATCTCGAATCCGTCCTTCGTTATTTCACCAACATGACCGGCCAAAAGGCGATCAGCCCGGGAGAAATCAACACGCGGAACAGCGGCTTCGCCCCGATGGCGGCATGGTCGATACGCGCCAGCCCCTTGAGGTGAAGCGAAACCGCTGCCCCCCGCCCCGGTGTAGGCGCTGAGAACGTAAAATGCTGTTTCCACGAGAGCTTGATCCATTCCCAAACCGCTCCACTGCGAAGATTGTACCGCTGCTGAATTCACCGGCGGAGTATTCCGATGGCTCTATGGTGTAACAAGGGGGGCCTTTTACGGTACGGTTAAAGGAGCAGTGCTGTGCGCGGATGGGCTGTCCGGCCCTTGAAGGAGTGCCGACAATGAAAAAGACCAGGGAAGTCACCAGGAAGCGGCTCTACATCGACGAGCTTGAACGCCCCGCCCTGGCGGGGACTGCAACGACCTTGGCCGTTGGCGAGGAATGCGGCAAGTGGCTGTGGGTCACGACGCTGGCGCTCGGCGAAGAATCCATCAAGGCGAAATAGCGTCCGGCGCGTGTAACCCGCGCATGGGCACGGTCCTCATCTTCGGCGCAACCGGCGACCCGCAAATCGTTCGGGTGCAAGACGGATTGCGAGCCAGAAAGGCCCGTGCCGTATTGTTTGATACCGCCGCCTTCCCCGCGCGCGCGAACGCAACCATCGCCGGGGACTCAATCCGCGTAGGCGGCCGTCGCCTGCCGGCCGATATTTGTTCCGTGTATTTGCGCGGCATCGGCGCGAGCCCGCTTCTGCCGGAATACGCCGATGACCTCAAATCACGTCCGCGAGGGTTGATCGCGCAAATCGACGAGTGTTTCGCCCTCGTCGCGTCGATCATCCTGTCGTTGAAAATGCGGGGCGTTCGGGTGGTCAACGATCTCGAGGTCAACGCCCAGCACAGCCGAAAACCGTATCAACTGAACCTGCTTCTGCGCGCCGGATTGCCGGTGCCACAGTTCCTTGCGACGAACGATCCGCGCCGGGTCCGGGAGTTCGTCCGGCGCGTCGGACGGGCCGTGTACAAACCACTCGCCGGTGGCGCGACCGTGCGCGAGGTGCTGCGCGCCGATCTCAGCAGCGACCGCCTGTCCGCGCTCGAACTCTCGCCGGTCTTGTTTCAGGAACGCGTGGACGGTGTCAGCGTCAGGGCATACGTGATCGGCTCGCGGGTGGTTTCGGCGGCGGCAATTCACTCAAGCGAACTAGACTACCGTCGTGACGAAGGAGCCGTTGTCCCCCTCCGGCTGTCGGCCGAAGAGCGCCGCGCATGCTCGCGGGCAGCGCGAGCGTGCGGCATGCGCTTTGCCGGCGTCGATCTCATCCGGGGCCCGAGACGCTTCCATGTGCTCGAGTGCAATCCATCCCCGATGTTTGCCGTCTATGAACAAAAGACCGGCGCAGACATCGCAGGCCCCCTCTGCGACTTCTTACTCGCACCGAATCGGAACCTCTAACCCGGATTTTTCACACCCGCGGGCAATGAAGGATACGACTTCGTGCGGCACATACCTTTATGCAGCGACAGGGAAAACGAACTGTTGGCGTGAAAAATCCTCACCACAATCACTCACATGCTTTCTCCAGAGCATTTCTCACCGGTCGCCCCCCGTCAACGGGGGCGACCGGTGAGAATAGCGGGCTAGAAATGCGGGCTAACGAGGATTTTACGCACAGCTCTATTGGAGGATGCAACGCCCCGCAATACGTCCTTCTATGCAAGGTCACGGCGCGTCAACACCGGTGGTGGGTATGCAGAATCCCGCCCCAATGGCTGTGTATGCCCGGCGCAGGGCATCTCTTGCCAGTCGCGTTCAGCTCTTGCCGCCCGGCGAACGGTCGAGTTGGTCGAGCTTGTGCTCGATGTCCTTGAACTCCTCGGCGGTCGGAAGCGGTTCGCTCGTCTCGTTGATGACGGGCCACTCCGCGGCCAGCTCCTTATTCAGTTCAATGTAGCTGTGCCACTTCTCGGGCAGGTCTTCTTCGGGATAAATTGCGTGCACCGGACATTCGTCCACGCAGGCCCCGCAATCGATGCACTCCTCCGGATCGATGACAAGCATGTTCGCCCCTTCGTGAAAGCAATCCACGGGGCACACGGCCACACAGTCCGTGTACTTGCACTTTATGCAGGGTTCCGCGACGATATGCGACATCAAATGCTCTCCTGTATGAAGGGTGCCCACCCAAATCCAATAGGGGGTGAGGTCCCGAACGTCAACGAGGGGGCGCACCAACTTGGCCGCTGGTTCCTCAAGCAGACGCGACGCCCGGCGTCAGAGCCGGAATGCGTACCATTCCAGACCCCGTGATGTCAAATTCTTGCGCGGTCGAACCACCCGAAACGCGCCCTTTCAGGCGGTTTTCGGCGCTCGAGTCGGAAGCGTGAGCATCACGAAGGCAGGGTGCCACGACCAACAGGAACCTACACCGACAACAACTCGCCTAGGGCAAATATTCGGCTTCGGCCAGATTCATGGAACGTTGCGAAAGGCCCCCCTTGCAGATCGTGGCGTGGGCGGCCTAGAATAGCGCCTTTCCGTAAGGCAGCGCCCCTTCCGCAAAGGTATTGTGACTTTTCACCGTCGTCCAAACGAAATGGGGACCCCTGTATGCGTTCGAAAACCGGCTTCACGTTGATCGAACTGCTCGTCGTTATTGCCATCCTGAGCGTGTTGTTTGCCTTGCTGCTGCCTGCGTTGTCGCGCGCGCGCGAATCGGCGCAGCGCGCCTCGTGCACCAACAATCTTCGTCAGATCGGCATCGCCTTCGATCTCTATCTGCTCGAAAACAAGGAATACTACCCTGCCGCCCAAGATCCAGTGAGCACCAGCCCCTACTACTGGCTGTGGATGGGCCGCGGCTGGCGAACCAAACTCGCCGAATACATTCCAGGAGACAAGACCAGTCCGGGCGTATTCTGGTGCCCCACTGACACCCGTGCGGAAAACAAATACGAGAGCACCTCGTATGCCTACTCCATGTCGTTCTATCACTCTCCCGAGCAGATCAATGCCATGACCGACATCAGCGACAACTACTCGAATCCGGTGCCGACCATTCCCCAGAAGGCGGCGGCCGTCCGCAATCCAACACGGAAGATCCTCGTCGGCGAGTGGTACTCGAACCATTCCGCGTTTGCCAGAGATGAGGGCTGGTTTGCGGAGGGCGGCACTCGTCTCTACCTGTTCGCGGATGGACACGTCGAGTACCTGAAATGGCAGGACATCCGGACCGCGAACGACGGCCTGCCCAAT
The DNA here is from genome assembly GCA_045863315.1 of Candidatus Hydrogenedentota bacterium. Lineage (GTDB taxonomy): Bacteria > Hydrogenedentota > Hydrogenedentia > Hydrogenedentales > SLHB01 > JABWCD01. Next base: position 3,847 of record BTUX01000195.1, read on the forward strand.
CCCAATCTTACGGTGGACGGCATTGCGGGCGAGGACGTTTAGGCCCGCAACCAGGTCTGGACGGCGCCATCGCGGCGCCCGGCATTCGTGGGGCCGAACGCCATTTTTTGGATTGTGGTCAACTCTCGCACTTGTCATTGTCTCGCGGCGTTTTACGTAAGACGTGCGCGGAAATCGCGCGGACGTCCGGGAAGCGTAAGGCCGCCTGAACCTGTTACAGTAGGCGTATGTCAGAGTCGGGTGAAATAAGGCCCCGATTCCGGGTTCGTCGACGACGATGGCCTTGGCTCGTACTTGCCGCGCTGGTCGCGGGCGCTGGCGCAGGGTGGCTCGTCATCGAGCGTCTTATCGATGCGGACCGCTATCGCCCCGTCCTGATCGCCCGCATCGAGAAGGTGACGGGCCTGCCTGCGGCGGTGGGCAACATCGATCTCTCGCTCCTGCCGATTCCCTCGGCGCGCATAAGAGATGTCCAGGTAGGTGAAGGCGACTTCAAGGCCTCCAGCCCCGCCGTGATCGCACATTTCCGGCTCGAACAACTCGCGCGCGGCCAAGTGGAAGTGAATGAGGTCATCATCGAGGACCTCTCGATGACGCTTCCCGCCGCACCGGGCGACTTGAAGCAGCGCATTGATGCCTTACCCTTGGAACCGGACGACGGGCCCCGGCCGACGACCGCCCGCGTTCGGGTAAACCGCATCGTGGCCCCTGGCATGAAGCTCTATCTATCCGGGGCCGATCAGCCGGCGATTGAGGGGGACGTGGAAATGCTCGATGTGCTATCCCCCTCGATTCGAATCGTGGCCGACGCGACCGCTCCCTTACTGGGGGATGGAGCCCGAATGAACGGCGAGGTCGCCCTTCATCGAAGGCAAGGGGAACCTCTGGACGTGGAAGGCACGATCCGCGTGACGGGGCTATCGACGGAGTCGTTGCCGGGGTCGTCTCGCGTGCCACCCGCCCTCGCCGAAGTCAGCGCGGGAATCCAACGGACGGGGCCTCAAACGTTCCGATTCGCGCTTCAGGGCAGAGCGGCTGCAGCGGACTCGGCCGCTGAATACGCCGCCGTCTCGGGCGATTTTTCCGGTGTGGCGTGGTGGGACCAAGGTCAAATCACCATGAATGACATCGAATGGCGCGCGCCGGGGCTCAAGGCGAACGGCGACGTGACCATCGAGGGCAATGGCAGTGTCGCCGCGAAGATTCAAGATCTGAAGGCCAGCCCCGAGGCTCTCCAGGCATTTCTCACGCCGCTGTCGACGGCCGACTTCAGGCTGAGGGCCGCAGCGGATGCCGAGGTCTCGGCGCAGGGCCTGCTCGTCGGTTACTCACCCGACCATGCGCTTCGCTTGGCAGCGGGCGACGTCGAATTCCGAGGGATCGATGTTCTGGTCGAAGGCAAGAAACGCGCGTTTAACGCGTTTCAAGGCAAGCTGACGTTCAAAGACGACGTCATTGCAATAAGCGAACTGGCGAGCGACGGACTGTCGGTGCAGGGCACGGTGCGGCCGAATCCCGAAACCGGATCGGCGGCGATTCAACTGAAGGGTACGGCGGAGGTGACACGTGAACGCGCCGCAATCTTCCTGCCGATCGAGTACTTCTCGGAAATCAAGGGCAAGGTCGTGCTCGACAATCTCTTCGCGACCCTTAAACCCGGAATCGGAGTGCCCACCGACCTTGCCGTCTCGGGCAAGATCAGCGGCGGCGCACTGGCTGTGGCCACTGACGCGTGGGCCGATCGGTTCAGCGGAGTCGAGGCCACGTTTACGGCCACGCCGGGGGCCATCGACACGAATGCGCGCGGCCAGTCGCAAAAACTTGGCGCCGTACAGGCCAGTGGGAAATACCTGGTGGCCGAGCGCCGATGGGAAGGGAGCGCGCAAGGGGACCTGTCGAAAATGGACCTCCCATTCCTTCAACAGGAAGCGGCGCGCAAGGTGGCCCCCGGCATCCTCGCCGGTTACGGCCCGTCGCAATTCAAGGCGACACTGACCCTGCCGGGCAACGAACGCAAAGGCTTCAGCGTCATCTTCGAGCGGGCAGGTTCGCCGGTACTGGCGGGGTCGGTGGCGTGGACTCCCATCGGCGGCGCGTGGACGCTGGCCGATGTGACGGTCAGCGCGACCATTCCCGGGCCGGCGCTGCAGCCGATGCTGCCGGACAACGTTCGCCTTTCCGGCCTGATGCCGGTCGAGTTCGCCAGGACCCTGAAAGACGAGCGGTTTGTCGCCCGGATCGACCTCACCGGCAACGCGCTCGCCATCGGCGACTACCTCAACAAACGCGAGGGTCAAGCCGCCCGGATCGATATCCGCGGCGCCGCGCCACCCGGGGAATGGGCCGCCAAAGAGGTGGATATCGTCAGCCTCGGCGAAACGGTCACCGGACGCTTCACCGCCGAGCGGTTCCAAATCGATTCGTTCAACATCAGCGCCGCGGCGTTGGCGTCGCTGTTTCCGGAGGGCGCCTCCGCCACCGGGCGATTGCGAGGCCGCGCGGCCACGCAGCCGGTGGAGGCGGATCTGACCCTCGACAATGTCGGAATCCAACTCGCGCCCGAACTCGCCATCGACTCGCTGAACGGATCGATCGCATATCGAGAAGACGTGCTTGCGATGAAGGGCCTGCGAATTCGAGGCGCGAACTCCGATCTCAGCGTCGACGCCCAGTTGCGCAACGGCAGATGGCAGGGCTCGGTCGCCGGCGCGCAAGCCGACGTGGACGCCCTGCTCGCCTTCCAACAGAAACTCCAGGAGTCGCAATGGACTTCAGGTCCCTCCACCGACTCAGGGGCCGCGACCTCGTCCAACGGATTGAACGGCTCGTTCGATGTCGCGCTGAACACCGTCCTGTACAAGCAGGCGCCACTTGAGAATGCCACGGCGCACGTCGAAGCGGCGAACGGAGTGGTCGAAGTGCAGAATCTCGCCTTCACCAGCGGCGGTGGGACGGCCCGCGGCTCGATCCGTACAACGCCCAAGTACGCGACCGCCCCTGCAACACTTTCGGTGAATCTTCAGTTCAACGCCATGGATCTGAGCGTGCTCGATTCAATGGCCCTCGCCGAACCGCGCGGGCTGCGAGGGGCCACAACCGGCACCGTTGAACTCTCGATGCCCACCGGCGACGACATCCCACCCATGGCCGGCTCCAACGGCGCGATCCGGTTCACGTCCGAAAAGGGCACGCTGGGCACGATGGGCATCGCCACGAAAGTGCTCGCCGTGCTGAGGACACTCGAGATCACGCGGTTCCGCCCGCCCGCGCTGCGGGACGAAGGCCTCGTTTTCGATACGTGCACCGCCGACATCACCATCAACAACGGCATCATGACCGTCAATGACATCACGCTCAAAACGCCGACCTACCTTATAGCAACGATCGGCGCGATCGATCTCAATCAACAGCAGACCGAACTGCTCGTACATGTCAGCGTACTTGAAACCGCTCTCGGCCTCGCCGATCAGGTGCCCGGCGTCCGCGATCTCGCCGGCATGTTCCGGACGGCCGGGGGCCTGCGCATCTACGTCACCGGGCCGCCCGATAACCCGAACGTCGCTTACGCGTGGGGCCCCCGCGTGACCACCATCACCGATGAAGTCCGCCGAACCGTCAAAACCGGCGGCACCATCATCAAAGAGGAGGTGCTCAACCGCGCTACCGACCTTCTCAAGGGCGTGCTGAAAAGGTAGTCCCCCGGTCATGCGGGGTCTTGAAGACGGTGAACCCGTTGACGTCGGGCCATTCGTTGCCGCGGGGATCGGCGAAGTCGAACACCTGCGCCCGCGCGTCTACCCCGGATTTTTCACACCCGCGGCAATGAAGGATACAACTTCGTGCGGCACGTACCTTTATGCAGCGACAGGGAAAACGGGCTGTTGGTGTGAAAAATCCTCACCCGATTGACTTCCATGCTATCTGCTGAGCATTTCTCACCAGTCGCTCCCGTCATCGGGAGCGACTGGTGAGAAATGCGGGCTACAACTGAACCATCCTTGCTGCGACATTCGACGGTGACACCCTCGACCCGCATGCGGCACAGGGCGCGGTTCCATTACATGCCGGCCGAACCGCCCGCAGCGCCCCCCCGTTTTGTGGTGGTCACTCTGCAACCCAGAACTTTTCCTTGCTGCCGCCGGGACCGGTCTTGATCGTGATGGGTGCGGCGCATTTGGGGCAGTGTCCGGCGTAGGCGGTGCCGCTCTTATTGAGGTGGATGCGGGCGTAGACGCCGCAGCACTTGAAGTGAATGCCGATAAAAGGTCGCGGAGACGGTTTATTCGCGTTCGGACTTGGCACCGCGTTTTTCCGTTGCGCCGGTTTTTGGGGCGGACTCGGCGGCGGCCTCCTCCTCGCGTTCGGGAGGGGCGGCTTGTTTCATGGCTTGCACGTTTTCGACGAAGCTCCATACGAGCCACACAATCAGCGCAGCGAGCGCGCCTACGACGATGGAGATGGCGAGCGCGGTCATGAGTTGCATCATTCGTCTCCGGTATCGGGTTCGACAGGCACCAGCGGCGGCACGGGCAGTCGCACGGCTTCTTCACGCGAGGGAGGGGGCTCGGTTTCCTGTTTGAGGGCCCGCGCTTCTTCGGCGGCGCACTTGACCTGCGCGCGAAGTTCCTCGATCTCCCGGCGCATTTGTTCGATCTGTTGCGTCAACGCCGCATTGGATTGTTTGAGGGCGTCGTTTGCGGCGCGAAGGGCTTCCTGCGCACGTTGAAGTTCGGTTGTTCCCAGCGGCGGACCGCCCAAGCCCGGTTGGGGCATTGCCGGCAGGGCCGGGACCTTCGGCGCGTCGGGAGTCTCTTTGCCTTGGGAGACCGGGGCCGGAACGTCGGCGATTTCCACCGAAAGTCCGTCAAACCATGCCGTGCCATGCCCGCGCAGAACACAACGCAGGACCACGAAATCGGAACCTTCGGGCACGTCGACGGTCATTTCGACGGGCGTCCAGTCATTGGTTCGGGTAATGAGCGTTTTGTCGGACGTGGATTCTTGCGCAAGCACGCCCCATGGTTTTTTGCGGTAGGCCTGCAGCCACAGGGCCGCTTCGCCGGCGTCGTCGGTCTTGATGAAACCGCGGACGTGCAGACGTTTACCGCCGAGGTCGCGCAGAATGTTTTGGCTCCAGTTGTTTGCCGGGTCGCGATGGTAGGGTTCGGGGATTGTGAGTTTGACGGAACGCGCGCCTTCGTTCGCAATGGACTCGTCGACAGAGGCGTCGGCGCCCTGCTTGGGTTCGACGTACACGTTCCAGCCGCGCGGCACGCCGTGCTCGACGAACTCAAAACCGGGATTTTGGAGCAGGTTTTCGGCGCGCGCCGCACCGACGGCAATCAAGGAAATGGCGCAGGCGCGGAGCATGGATCGAGCCGAGCAAACCGGGCCCCGCCATTCAAAAGG
>BTUX01000196.1:0-9238 GCA_045863315.1 Candidatus Hydrogenedentota bacterium
TCAGCATGATGGCCAGGCTGGGGTAGCCCTTTTTCTTTCCCGACCGCATGCGGACGGGACGCGCGTCCTCGATGGCGGTGCGATTGTCCCCGCCCAGCGCAAACGACTCCTCGCCCCCGATCATTACGAAGCCGCCGCCGAGGTCTTCGATGTAGGTCCGAAGAAGATTCATCTGTCGGACCGACACGTCCGTCGCTGGGACGTCGGACATCACGATCGCGTCAAACGCGGCGAGTTCGTCTATGCTGCCCGGCATGCCCTTGCCTTCGCGCACGTCCACCACAATCTCCTCGGCTTCCAGAGCGCGCGCCAGGTGCCGCGCTTCCCGCTCCTCGCCTTCCAGGAGCAGCACGCGGGGCTGGCCGGAGACGGACACAATCCCCGACGACACGTTGTTGTCCGCGAAGAAGTCCTTTTCCGCGGTGACGCGCAACTCGTACTTGGTCAATCCGTCGGTCGGATTGGTTTCGTCAAACGTCAGGGTGTTTTCGCCCGGTTTCAATTGCAGGTCTCGCTCCTGCACTTTGAACCCGTTCCGGTACAGCGCGAATGATGCGGTCGTCTCGCTGACGGCATGCGCCACGGCCGATACGGTGAAGCTCTGCCCGCGCTTCACCTCGGCCGGCACGACGAGGTCCTCCAACAGCACCTCGTCCTTTTGTTCAGTGGTATAGGGGACCGTGTAGATGCGAATGCCATGGCCGGCGCACCGTTTGGCGGCGGCGAGTGCGTCCCCCGTGGTTTCGTTGCCGTCGCTGAGCAGCAGGATCCGGTTCACGGTGTCGCTCGGCAGGATTTCGCTCGCGCGCAGCAGCGCCGCCTCGATCGAGGTCTCGTCGCCATTCTTGGGTTTCTCGAGGGCCGCTGGAAACTCCGGCTTCGTCTGGACGGGCGTCAGGGTCTGTGCGCCGGTCGAAAATGTGATCAAGCCGGCCCGGTGCGGATTGGACGCACGCGCCCTGACGTCACCGAGAATCGCGGCCGTCTGTTCGATCGCGCTCTGCGGTGTGCTGTCGGAAAGGTCCGCCACCACCAGCACCGAGACGTGCTCGCTTCGGGTTGCCCACAGTGTGTTGGCCAGCGCCAAGCCGAGTAGAAGCATCACGAACACACGCACCGCGGCCGACATCGCCATCTGGGCGCGCGGGCTATCGACCAGCGTGTAGCGCAGCGCCGGCAGCGCCAGCGGCAGCGCCGCCAGGACCGCCAGGGTAATCGGCGACTCGAACTCGATTCGCATGCGCTACTCCACCAGCCGCCTGTGAAACAACCACCATTCCAAAGCGACGACGCAGAATGCCGCTGCCGCCAACAACAACCACGGTTCCGCGCCCAACCGAAATCCGCCCGCGACCTCGGCAATAGGCCGGTCGGACTTGAGGGGCAGGGTAGCGGACGGCGCGATCATCGACTCGCGCCGACTGTTTACGTTCGCCGCGAAAAGCTGGCGGCGGTGCCCATCCTCCGACTCGCTGTAGTACACACCAGCATGATCGACTCTCAACAGATAATCCGGCGCATCGACGGAACGTTCGGCATCGTCCGATTCTTGCGCGCCGCCGTCGCTCTCGTCGGGTCCGGCAATCCGGCGTATAGGCTCGTCGGCATGTTCGCCCAGACGTTTTCGGTACGCCGCCAATTCCTGCGCCCCGATGATTCCTCCGATTTCCGGCGTTTGCCACATATCGTCCCACTCGAATCCCGCCATGTACCGAACGGTATTCGCGATCAGGATGGGGTACGCCACGCGCAACGGCAGGTCCGTCACCGTCGTATCGAACGTGACGACCAACACCTGCCCGCCCGCCGTCCGCCGCAGCAGGACAAGAGGGTCGTCGAATCCGCGGACGAGGGTCTCGAATTCTTCCCCGGCTCGGACCCGGATCGCTTTCGGCACCGAGATATTCTTCAAACCCACGTGCCGGTTGACTGCATGTTCGTCGTCCCAGTCCGTGATAATCAGATCGCTTGCCTCTCCGTGCGAGACCAGACCAAGGTCGGGAGGCCACGCCGCCAGAAAAATGACGTTGCCCGCCGGCGTCTGTTCGGGCGCCCACCGGTCAAATATCGTCACGCGGGGCGTGGTCTCGACGGTATCGACGGCGTGCGCGTAGTTCGCCGGCGCAACGGTTTCAAGCGCAATCTCGTCGTCGGTTGTCAGTGCGCTCTCCAAAAAAAGGTTGCCGTCCGTCACCAGCCATACCGGAATGGTCCTCGGTTCAGGCAAAACACCGAAAGCGTGGTTGTCCAACACGAAGGCGTCATCGTGGTCAATCGCCAACTGGACCACGCCGCCTTCCGCGCTGAACTGCTTGAGCGTGCGAATCACGCTGCCGCCCGCCGGAATCGCCAGTTCTCCGGCATCCACCAAAGCGTCGCTTACCCGCACTTCATAGGAGACCGACTTTTCTACCTTTGTGAAATTCGAGGCCTCGAAGAAGGTCTCGAAGTCGCGGGGCGACCCCGGCAGCGACCGCAACTGAAACGCGGTAATCCCCACGTTGTCCTCGGTCTCGCCCACCTTCAGGTAGGCGAACCGTGTGCCCTCCGGCGGCGTCATCGCCACTTCATCAAACGCACCGTCGCTAATCACATATACCGCAAGGTCGCGGCTGTCGGGAGGCAGGGTGGCGAGCAGCGCGAATGCGTCGTCAAACTTGGCAGCGCCATGGGTCACCTCGATCGTGGCCAGCCTCTCGAGCAAGTCCCTTCGCCCGTCCGCAAACGGTGACACCACGTCCACGGAGCCTCCGACCGCGACGAGCATCAGGGAGTCGCCTTGGGCCATGCCTTTGATGACGTCGCGCGCGAGGGCCTTGGCCTTCGCGAAACGCGTCTCGCCCTGTTCCGCGGCTGTCATGCTCGCCGACGTGTCCAACAACACGACGATGCGTCGGGCGCCCAGCATCTCGCGAGAGAACAAAGGCCTGGACAGGGCCAGGATGAGCAGCGCGGCGATGAGCAGTTGCAGGAACAGCGAGAGCAGTTTGCGCAGGCGGGTAAGCGACGTGACGGTATGCTCGTCCCTGAGCACCTTGTCCCAGAACAACAACGTGGACACCTGGACCCGGCGGCGCCGCTGCTTCAACAGATACAGTAGAATGATCGGCACAAACAGGAAGAAAAAGAGGAGTGCGGTAGGTTGCGCGAACGCCATGGAATCGAATTCCCTCTACTGCAACAGTTTTCCTCGCCGCAACATATGCACCACCGCGTCCTGAAACGGAACGTCCGTCCGGCATCGCACGTAGCCAATCTCCTTCGAGCGGCAGAATTTCTCCACCGACGAGCAATAACCATCAAAGGCGGCGCGATACTTTCGCAGCAACGTTTCGGTCAAGGTGACGTCGCGGAACCGTCCCGTTTCGCCATCCAGCAGCCGCAGGTCGCCGAGCAGGGCGGGCTCCGCCTCTTGCGGCGACACGATATGAATCACGTAGGGATCGAATTTCTGATACCGCAGCGCATTCAAGGCGGCCCGCACGCCTCCCTCGTCGTAGAGGTCGGAGATCAGAATCGCGAGTCCCCGCTTGTACTTGGCCGCGGCGAACGACTGGAGCGCCGCGGCCAAGTCGGTCACGCCCTGTGTTGCGCGACCCTCGAGAAAGCGAAGCAACTGGAAGACCTTCCCCTTGCCCCGAATACGCAAAGTGTCCCCCGCGGTGTGAGGGACCGCGGATGCAAAGGGGATGAGGATGACCCGATCGAGTCCCGCCAATCCGAGATACCCGATGGCCGCCGCCAGCCGCCGCGCGTAATGCCACTTGTACGGCATGCCGAAATCCATCGAACTTGAGCAGTCAAGGAGCAGGTAAATGTAGAGGTCTTCTTCTTCCTCGAACAGTTTGAGAAAAAGCTGGTCCGTGCGGAAGAACACGCCCCAATCAATGAACCGGAAATCGTCGCCGGGGGCGTACGGGCGGTGGTCGGCGAATTCAACGCTCACGCCTTTTTGCTTGCTGCGCCGTTCCGCCTTGAGCCGGCCGGATAGGATTTTTCGCGCGACCACGTGCAGATACTCGAGCACGTCGATGAAGCCTTCGTCGAACAACGGGTCGTTTCGATCGTCGACGCTTGCAGGAGCAACTGCCATGGTGTGCCTCACGCGGCCGCGGCGCTCACCGATTCCACAATGTCCAGTATAATGTCGTCGGTCTTGATCTCTTCCGCTTCGCCCTCGAAGTTCAACAGCACGCGGTGCCGCAGCGAAGGCAACGCGACTTCGCCGATATCATCGTTGGCGACGTTGTAGCGTCCGTCCAGCAGGGCGCGCACCTTTGCGCCAAGGATCATCGCCTGCAACCCCCGCGGGCTTGCGCCGTACTTGACGTATTTCTTGACGCTGTCAGGCGAACCGGGCGACTGCGGGTGAGTCGCCATCAGAAGATTGGCCGCGTACCGCTCGACGTGCGCCGCAATCGGCACGTCCCGCACCACCCCCATCAGCTCGGCGATCTCGCGATCGGAGACCGCCACTTCCGCCTGCGGCATCTCGCGCGTTGTCGTGCGCCGCGCCACCTCGATCAATTCTTCCAGCGACGGCGCGTTCACGTTCAGCTTGAACATGAACCGGTCCAATTGCGCCTCGGGCAGCGGATAGGTCCCCTCCATTTCGAGTGGGTTTTGCGTGGCGATCACGAAGAACGGCGCATCGAGCCGGTGCGTTTCGCCTGCCACCGTCACGGATTTCTCTTGCATGGCCTCAAGCAAGGCCGATTGCGTCTTCGGCGTCGCGCGGTTGATTTCATCGGCCAGCAGCACCTGGGTGAACACCGGGCCCCGGTGAAAGATGAAGTGCTTGCGACCCACGTCGTCTTCCGTGACGACGCGCGTGCCGATGACGTCCGACGGCATCAGGTCCGGCGTGAACTGCACGCGCGAGAACCGGCAATGGATCGCGTTCGCCAGGCTGTGCACCAGCAGGGTCTTCCCAATCCCCGGCACTCCCTCGAGCAGGACGTGCCCGCCCGCCAACAATCCCGTCAGCACGTCCTCGATCAAGCGGGTCTGGCCCACGATGACCTTCGAGATTTCCTTCTGAATTCCCCGAAACGCCTCGATAAACTGCGCGGCGCTTTCTTCAAACGACTTCTTCTTCGTCGTCCGTCCGCCTTTTGTCGTTTTCGGTGTCGTTTTGCTTCGTGCGTTCGAGACCTTGCCGGCGGATTTGCGCATACGATTCTCCTGTCCCCGACCATCTCAACTTGCCGAAATGCCCGGTCACCGCGAACCGGACACACCTCGCCACTTGATCAATGGCCCGCGCCCAATAGAACGATCAAATGTGCAGCCTGTCCAACAGCGGCGGGTGACTTGACTACTCCTGGGGGCGAATGGCCTGGAAATACCGCTTCACATGCAGGCGGTGGCTCAACGGTATCTCCTCGCGCTCGATCGCCTCTTCCGCCACCGCCGCGTATTCCGAATACACGTCTTTCGCGTCCAACTGGCTCTCAGACGTCTGCCCTTCAGTGATCTCGACTTCGGACTCGACCTCGCCCGCGCCCGCCTGCCCGCGTACGTCGAGCATCTTGCGGTAGCTGTCCGCCAGCCGGTTCGCTTCCCCGAGCGGGTTCTGCGTGCCGACGCCCGCCTTCAGTCCGCCTTTGCCGCTCCCTTTGCCTTCACCTTCCCCCACGCCAAGGCCGGAACCGTTGCATGCCGAGCAACCCTCACCCTTGCCGTTACATGCTTTGCAAACCTTGAACTGGGCCATGCACGACTTGCAGAAGCTCAATCGTTTGCGGGCCCGTGTCAACTTCTGAAACTTCGCCACGCTCGACATCTTGTTGCCGATCGATTTGGCTGAGGCGCTGAACCCCGTGCTGTCGCTCGACTTCAGCGATTCCGACGCCTTCGAAAAATCGCCGCCGAACGACCCCTTGTCCTTCGATCCCAGTTTTGACGCCGCCACGCCAAGGTTCATCGCCAGCTTCTCTTTTTCTTCCTTGGAAAGCTGTCCGCTCTTCTCCTTCTCCGCCAGCTTCTCCATTTCTCTGGCCGCGTCGTCGAGCTTCTGTTCCTTCACCGCCATCGCCACCTGGCGTGACGCGTCGCTCGCCATCAGATGGGGGACAATCTGGTTCAGTTCCCGCTGCAAGTTCTCTACGCCCGGCTGCTCCGCGCTCTTGCGCAATTGCTCGTCCAACCGGGACAACTCGATCATTACGTCGCGTTCGCTCAACTCCCCCTGCTCAAACCGCCGCTGAATTTCTTTCAACGTTCGCAGGACCTCGTTCAGCTCCTTGTCCTCTGTGACGTTGCGCATCAGTTCGTCGTGCGCGGACTGCAGTTCCTTAAGCTGTAGTTGCCGCCGCGCGTCGAACGCGGCTTCGGCCACTTGGGGGTTGACCTTCGCCGGCACGAAATAACACGCGGCGAACACGGCCAGCGCCACGGGGAGTGCCAGCCATGTGCGCGACAGGCGTGGCCGAAACATGGACCGCACATTGATCGCCTGCGCGTGCCGGATGGCGTCGTGAATCTGGGTAATCTTCGGTTCGTCAAGATCGGCTGGGTCGTTCAGGAACTGCCACGCGCTCGCGATGCGGTCCTTCAGGGAGGCCCGGCCATCGATGGCTGCCGCCGAACCCAATATGCTGCGCCGTTGGAGGAAGGCCCAAAACAGGGGTAGCCCCACACATGCGACCGCCACTCCCAAGGCAACATACCCGCCCGCTTCACCGCCGCCCCAGCGCTGATCGGCGGCCACCGCAATGGCACCAAGCGGGATGGCGACCAATCCGACCCGACCGACCCCCGACAGCAACGCCTGCACGAACAGCCGCCTCCGCGCCAGTGCAATGGTCCGGATCAGCGCCTCTCGCGACCGGGGATCCCGCATCGGTACGCCTCCGTTCGTAGTCCAGCCCGCAAGTCGATGCTACCAGCGGTCCACTATGCTGTCAAGCGAAGTTCCTTGTCACATATAACGCGTAAGTCGCGCTACAATATGACGATTGGACTCGTCATTCGGTGACTTCTCGGTATTCGCCATTCGATCGCCGCGCTCTGTATGTGCGCCGTTTAACGGATTTCGGTACAAGGAGTTCAAACGCTTATCCATGCACGTTTCCGAATTGGATTACTCCCTGCCCGAGGAACTTATCGCTCAGCATCCGTGCCCGAACCGGGATGAATCGCGGCTCTTGGTGGTTGACCGAGCGTCAGGCCGATTGAGAACGGACCGGTTTCGCAACGTCGCCTCCTACCTTCGCGCGGGCGACTGCCTGGTGCTGAACGACACCAAAGTCATCCGCGCCCGGCTTCGCGGCCGCAAACCCACCGGCGGCCGGGTCGAGGTGTTTCTCCTGCATGAAATCGCGCCCGGCGTATGGGACGCACTGGTTCGACCGTCCGCGAAGGTTCGCGTCGGAGCGACGGTGGATTTTTCCGGCGTTCACGCTGAAATCGGCGAAACACTCGGCGAGGGCCGTCGCCGCGTCACTTTCGAACGACCCGATGTCCTTTCAATCCTCGAACAGAGAGGCGAAGTTCCGCTCCCGCCGTACATCCACCGTGACGGGCCGGATCCCTCCGACCTGACCCGCTATCAGACCATTTACGCCCGGGCTCCGGGATCGGTCGCCGCGCCGACGGCGGGACTTCACTTCACCGACGAGACGTTTGCCTCGCTTGATGCGGCAGGCATTTCGCGCGTGAAACTCACGCTGCATGTCGGCTACGGCACCTTCAGCCCGATCCGCACCGAGCGCGTCGAGGACCATACGCTCGATCCGGAAGAATTCACACTTACCGACGACACCGCCCGACACCTGAACGAAACGCGCGCCAAGGGAGGGCGTATCGTCGCGGTCGGCACCACTACCACGCGCGTCCTCGAATCGCGGTTCCGCGACGGACTATTCCGGCCCGCCAGCGGCTCCACTTCGCACTTCATTTATCCGCCGTACACCTTCCAGGCGGTCGACATCCTGCAAACCAATTTTCACCTGCCCCGCAGCAGCCTGCTCGCGCTTGTCTACGCATTCGGCGGAAAGGACCTGATCCAAGAGGCCTACCGACTCGCGATCCGCGAGCGCTTTCGTTTCTATTCCTACGGCGACGTGATGCTGATCCTTTGAAAACGGCGGCAGGCGCTTGCAGTCGCGGACGCAGCGAACTGTAAATTCGATGCGGCCTCGAGAGAGGAACGACTCGTATTACCTCGAGATTGGAGGCCGTCGGACCGTGAGCTCAGGTACGTCCACCCGGGTCGGTTTGGATGGGATTTCGAAGATCGCGCAGATCAACTCCTGCGTCGACTTGCTATCCCATGCGAGTCGAGAAGATGGAGACAAAATTCACGCACGGCACACCATCATTGGGGCGGCGTGGACGGGGGCCTCCATGCCGACGTGCCACAAGAGCAATCCGCCCTCCTTGGCCGTCGTGAGCGCGACCCGGCCTTCTTCACCCACGCTGATCGGCGCCTCGGCTTTGTATGTAAACAAACAGCGGTGGCCGGCCGTTTCCCACAGCCGGACCTTACCGTACTTCCCGCCGGACAGCGCAAACCGCCCGCGCTTGCTCATGCACACCGCGGTCACCGGTTCGCTGTGGGCCTTGCGACGGCCCAGCCGTTTGCCCGTCGTGAGATCGAGGTACTCGAGGAACCCGTCCTCGCTTCCTGCCAGCACGTACCGTCGGTCGTTGCTCACGGCGACCGACAACAGCGGCGCGGGAAAGTTGTGGATCGCGCCAAACTGGCCGCCGTTTTTGATGTCCCAATGCACGAGCGCGCTGTCTTTTCCGGCGCTCATGAACGAGAGGCCCGATACGCCCATGCACAGCGAAGTTACTTCCGCCTTGTGCTCGCGGAATTCGAGCAGCCGTTCACCCGACTGCTGGTCCCATAATCGTACAATCCCATCTTCGCCGGCCGTCAACACGCGTCGTCCGTCGTCGGCGAAACTCACCGCAGTCACCGCGCCTTCGTGCCCCTTTAATACCCGCGCACAACGGCCGGTCGACAATTCCCAAATGCGCGCCGTGCCATCCGCTCCGCCCGACAGGACGTACAGGCCGTCTGCGCTGAGCGCCACACAGCGGATTCCACCGCTGTGTCCGGACAGGCGTAGACAGCTTTCCGCTTTCGACACGTCCCACACGGACAAGTCGCCGTCGCCGGATTCCGGCGCGGTGGCGATCACGGCGCGTTGGCCGTCCCAACTCATGTAGACGGAAGAAACGTCCTGGAGGTCCTGCCCGAACGATTTAATTAGCCGGCGCGTTTCCC
>BTUX01000197.1:0-9235 GCA_045863315.1 Candidatus Hydrogenedentota bacterium
CCCGCATTTCTCACCAGTCGCCCCCCTTGACGGGGGGCGACTGGTGAGAAATGCGGGTTAGCGGAATTGCGCATTGAGTCAAGCGTGAAATTCCGGCCCATTTCGGAGCACGCGAGGAATAAAGGACCGTTGACGCCGGCGGTATTGCGGCAATCGGGGGAAAATTTGGGTGCGCTCGTCCCGATTTTGCTATACTGGGTTGTGCTACAAGGAATTCAGGGGTTTCAGACTGAATTTCACTTCGCCGAACGCGGGGTGAACAGCGCGCCCGGCGCAGCGGTACGCAAACAGGTATTCCAAGCCGCAACCACTATACAAAAGTAAGCGCCGCTGGGCGGAGGCCGATACGGAGAAACTGAAGAGGTATAAATGACATCCGCTGCGGATGAAAGTCCAATGAGTCCTGAGTATCTAAACACGCCGATTCTCGACGGCATCAATTCGCCGCGCGACCTAAAGTCGCTCAGCGTAGACGAATTGAAGGCCCTGGCGCAGGAAATTCGCGATCGAATTATTGCGACGGCGTCTACAAATGGAGGTCATCTGGCGCCGCATCTCGGTGTGGTTGAGTTGACTCTGGCCATTCATTACGTCTTTGACACGGACGACGACATGCTGGTGTGGGACGTCGGCCACCAGTGTTACGCTCACAAGCTGGTAACGGGCCGCCGCGATCAAATCCATACGATTCGCAAAAAAGGCGGCCTCAGCGGCTATCCCAAACGGTGCGAAAGCCCGTACGACGTTTTCGGCGTCGGGCACAGTTCGACATCGATTTCGGCTGCGCTAGGCATGGCGGTCGCCCGCAGTCTTCGCTCGAGCAGCGGTCGCGCTATCGCGGTAATCGGGGACGGGGCGATGACCGCCGGCATGGCGTTCGAGGCCTTAAGCAACGCCGGCCATTTGAACAAGGATCTGCTCGTCGTCCTCAATGACAACAACATGTCGATCTCGCGCAACGTCGGCGCAATCTCGGCCTACTTCAACCGACTCATCACCGGAGGCCTGTACACGCGCGCGCGCGGCGATCTGCACACGTTTATGGAGCGCATGCTGGGACAGAACATCACCCGGGCGGCGGAGCGGCTCGAGCACTCGGTGAAAGGTTTCCTGCTCCCCGGCACGATGTTCGAGGCGTTTGGGTTGCGGTACGTCGGGCCGGTGGACGGCAACGACCTTGACACGCTGGTCGATTGCCTCACCAATCTCAAGAAAGCCCATGGCCCGGTCTTTTTCCACTGCGTCACAAAAAAAGGTAAGGGGTACAGTTACGCGGAGGAAGACCCGCTCACGTACCACGGCGTACAGGCCTTCGATATCAAGACCGGGCAATTCCAGGCGCCTGCCGCATCGGCTCCGACTTTCACCAACGTTTTCGCCGACGCCTTGATCGAGGCGGCCCACAAAGACAACCGTATCGTGGCGATTACCGCCGCGATGCCCACCGGCACGGGCCTGAGTAAATTCGAAAAGGAGTTTCCGGACCGGTTCTTTGATGTGGGCATCTGCGAACAGCATGCGGTGACGTTCGCGGCGGGACTGGCCACGCAAGGCATCAAACCGGTCTGTGCAATTTACTCGACCTTTCTGCAGCGGGCATACGATCAGGTGATTCACGACGTCTGCTTGCAGGGTTTGCCGGTCGTATTCGCCATCGATCGCGCCGGCGCGGTCGGCGAAGACAGCCCGACCCAGCAGGGCGCCTTCGACATATCGTTTCTCCGTGCGGTGCCCGGCCTGACGGTGCTGGCCCCCCGGGACGATGTCGATCTTCGCGCCATGCTCCATTGGGCGCTCGAACAGCCAGGTCCTGTGGCCATCCGGTATATGCGCGCCAAGGCGCCGACGATCGGCGCCACGGACGGCCGCGATAGTTCGCACGGCGAAACCCTGCGTGAGGGAACGGACGCGACCCTTCTGGCGACTGGCCCGGTGATCGCGGCCTGCCTGGCGGCCGCTGAGTTGTTGCAGGGCGAGGGCTACTCAGTCGGCGTCGCGGATGCGCGATGGATTAAGCCGCTCGACGGGGCCTTGCTCGATCGCTTGCGCGGCTTGCCGCTTATCACTGTCGAGGAGAATTCCATCGCGGGAGGGTTTGGCACGGCCGTCCTCGAATACTACGAACAACACGGCGGGTTGGAAGACCTCCGCATCAAACGGCTCGGTTTTCCCGACGCGTTCCTTGATCACGCCACCCGCGACGAGCAACTCGCCGACAGCGGGCTGGACGCAAGGGGCATCGCCGCATCCGCGCGGGCGTTTCTCGGACAACGGATCTCCCACTCCGTTCGATAGCCCTGCTGAATGCGTCGCGCGGCATTAACAGGTTGCTCCGGCCATGTCGGCGCCAATCTTGCCCGCCAACTGGTCGAGCAAGGGTGTGACGTACGCGCCCTCGTCCGGGAGGACATCCGCGCCGTCGAGGATCTCCCACTGAAACGCATTACGGGCGACCTTCTTGACGAGGGCGCGCTGCGCAGTACCTTCGAGGGCGTCGATGTCGTTTTCCATTTGGCCGCGGTAATCACACTACGCCCCGATCGCAGCGGCATGGTATGGAAGGTCAATGTCGAGGGCACGCGCAACGTCGTGGCCGCATGCGTCGCCTCCGGCGTGAAACGTCTCGTACACTTCAGTTCCATTCACGCTTTCTCCGCGCATCCGGCCGACCAGCCGGTGGACGAAACACGCGCGCCTGCCCACGAACCGGATCTGCCCATCTACGACCGCACCAAGGTTGCAGGCGAACGGGAAGCGATGAAAGGCGTTGACCTAGGACTCGAAGTCGTGATCGTCAATCCGACGGCGGTAATCGGGCCGTACGATTACAAGCCTTCGGCCATGGGCCGCGTGTTGCTCGATCTGCGTAAGGGGCGGATGCCCGCCGTTGTCAAAGGCGGTTTTAATTGGGTCGACTCCCGGGATGTGGCGACTGGAGCAATCGTCGCCTCTGAGAAAGGCCGCCCTAGCGAACGCTACCTGCTTGCCGGGCACCATCTGTCCTTGGCGGCCCTAGCCCGACTCGCGAGCGAAGTTACGGGCACGCCGCCGCCCCGTTTCGAACTTCCGATTTGGCTGGCCCAAGCGGGCCTTCCTTTCGTCGCTCTCGCCAGTGCGCTCTCCGGAACCGAACCGAAGTTCACGCGGGCTTCTCTTCGCGCGGTGACTCAGCATCAGCGGGTTTCCCATGCGAAAGCGTCGAGAGAACTCGGCTACGCGCCCCGGCCAATCCGAGAAACGATTATAGACACGTATCGCTGGTTCGAGGAGGTCGGATACGTATGACTGGAACGAACGCAGCTGACTTCCTAGTAGTCGTGAGGGAAACCCGGTCGTGATTTCGGAATCCCAATTCCACCAATACCTCCTGTGGGGAGGATTCGTCTCCGCCGTGGCCGTGTTTCTCTACCTTCTTTATGTTCCCGCGCCATACGGGCGTCATCTGCGGGAGGGATGGGGCCCGAGCATTCCGAACCGACTCGGCTGGATACTGATGGAAACGCCGGCCGTGCTGACCATCCTCATTTGTTATGTGATCTCGCCGAACCCGCATATCGGTGCGGCGTGGGTCTTTCTACTGATCTGGGAGACGCACTACCTGTACAGGACCTATATCTTTCCGTTTCGCCTGCGAACGCAGGGCAAACGCATGCCCATCGTTATCGTTGTATCCGGCATGGTGTTTAACGTCATCAATGGTTATCTCAATGGGCGGTACCTGAGTTTTCTCGGTCCGGTCTATGAAGCCGCATGGCTGTCCGATCCGCGCTTCCTGGCCGGTGCCTTGCTTTTTTTCTCCGGTCTGGCGATAAACGTCCATTCCGATACCATACTTCAGCGATTGCGCTCGGACGGCCGTACCGGCTACCGCATTCCGCAAGGCGGGCTGTATCGATGGGTGTCGTGCCCGAACTACCTCGGTGAGCTCATTGAATGGGCCGGGTTCGCAATCCTGACTTGGTCGCTCCCGGGCCTCGTGTTTGCCGTGTGGACCTTCGCGAACCTCGCTCCCCGCGCCCTCGCCAACCACCGGTGGTACCGGCAGCAATTTCCTGACTATCCCGAAACGCGAAAGGCATTCATTCCCTACCTTGTGTAGGCGGTCCGGGCTGGCGACCAAAACGCGCGGGTTGCGGTGTAACTGTGTCCGGCCCGAACATACGTTCCGCCCCTCGTATCCCGCGTATCCCGAGAATGAATTCCCGCAAGAATGTGGTAGACTAAACCCGTCAGTGCTGCAAGGGTGGCTAGCCATGAGTCCGCGGATACAGATGCATGGTATCGAAGTGCTGGAGGGATTGATCGGGAAGTGCAGGGAGTTCCTGAACGACTGGCTGCGATTTAACCAGATATTGACGGCATATGCGGCTCCCGGCCCAAACAAGGGCCAACTCGAAGTGATGTTCCTCCAGCTCAAGAGCAAGCTCGCGCGGGACCATCACGTCCTGCGCGAGCGGCTCGGCGCGGACTGCAAGTTCTCCCCCGACATTATGAACATTGTGTCCGGCGCCGCCAATCTGGATGGCATTTATTCGCAGTCCGAAGTGGCGATCAAGAAGTTGCAGAGCGAATGGCACCGCGCCTTTATCACGGTCAACGAAACGCTCGGCAACCTCGAGGATAAACACAAGCGGGCCCTCGCGGGCGAGCGCGTCAACGTCGGCGGACTGTGGATTCAGGCCAAGGTCCGCAAACCGTTCCCCCTCAAACAGGTGCTGTTGTGGTCCGGCGCGGTTGCCGGGCTCTTCGCGGTAGTGGCCGGCCTTTACGTGATGCGAGTCTTCCTCGGCTTTTGGGCGCCAGGCGCCGGAGATGGTGTGACCGTCACCGCCGAAATGACGGACGCTGAAAGAATTCGCGTCATGATGGAAACGATGAAAAAAGCAGTCGAATCCGGTGATATTGACCTGATGATGACGGCCTATTCCGACCGCTACTCCGACGAAGGCGGCCGCGGGAAGACGCAGGTGCGGGCCCTTTTGCAGGCGTATAAGATTGACGGCGGATTCAATGGCGCGGTTCTTGATCACTCACAAGCCGAGTTGGTGCTTGACGGCAATCGCGTTCGAATCGGTCCGGTCCAATTCGTCGGCCCCAAGGATCAGGCTTCCCTTAGCGTCATCGGCGAACGGGAAGGCGACAAGTGGCTGATTACCGCCCTGGGCGGAATCTAAACGTTCGTCGTAGTCGGCGCTGTGCGATCAAGACCTCAAAGGCCCTGTCTCACCGCGGTGCGCATTGTCCATTAGGCAATGCGACGACGCCTGAGAAGAGTATCCGTCACTCTTCTACGCCGAACGTATCCGCCCTACCATGCATGGGGATAAGTGCGCGACTCCGAAACCAGCCCGGCCAGATCGACACTGGTGTCCACATGACGTCGATTGCCGCGCTTCTTTAATTCGAAATCCTGCGGGGTCAGTGTCGGGTACGCATTATTGAAGCACGCGAGGCAAAACTTGTCGCGCCCGAGCCCGGTCGCGTCGACCATGCCTTCGATGGTCTGAAACTTCAGGGTATCCACGCCGAAGAAATCCCGCATCTGGTCCACGGACATGTGCGACGCGATCAGCTTTTCCCGCTCCGGGGTGTCGATGCCATAGAAGCACGAATTGATGATGGGCGGGCAACTGATACGGAAATGGATTTCCTTCACGCCGCACTTTCGGAGCATTTTGACGATCTTCCTGGATGTCGTGCCCCGCACGATGCTGTCATCCACCAGCACAACTCGTTTTCCCTCGACGACAGTCCGCGCGGGATTCAGCTTGATCTTCACCCCGAAGTCGCGAATCTGCTGTTCCGGTTCGATGAACGTTCGCCCGACATAGTGGTTGCGGATAAACCCCATGTCAAACGGGATGCCGGATTGGTGCGAGTACCCAAGCGCGACCTGGTTCGAAGAGTCGGGCACGGCCATCACAAGGTCCGCGTCGACGTCGTCCTCCTTGGCAAGGTTGCGCCCGAGCTGCTTGCGAACTTCGTCGACCGACCGACCAAACAGAAAGCTGTCGGGACGCGCCACGTACACAAATTCGAAAATGCAAGGGTGCGGCGCGACAGCCTCGAACGGACGGATCGACTCGACGCCGCTCCGTGAGATCACGACCACCTCGCCCGGCTCCACCTCGCGCACATACTCCGCGTCGATGATGTCCAACGCGCACGATTCGCTTGCGAGCACGTAGGCCGCGCCCAACTTGCCCAGGCACAGGGGCCGGAAACCGTGGGGATCGCGGACCGCGACCAGGTCGTCGCCGTTGGTGGCGAGTATGGTGAATGCGCCCACGACCTGCCGGAGCGCATGGGTTACGGCGTCGACAAATCGCTCCTCGCGCGACTTGGCAATCAGGTGAATGATAACTTCCGTGTCGGAGGTCGCCTGAAAGATGTGCCCATCGCCCTCGAGTTCGTCGCGCAGTCGACCTGCATTCGTCAGATTGCCGTTGTGGCACAGCGCTATCGACCCGCCTTTGTACGAACGCATAAACGGCTGCACATTCTCGAGGACGCTGGTGCCGAATGTCGAATATCGCACGTGCCCTATCGCAAGGTCGCCCTTGAGAGGCAACAGGCGGTGCCGCTTGAATACGTCCGCGACGAGGCCCACGCCGCGATGTCCGATCAGCTGGCCGTCGTCGGACGAGACAATTCCGGCCCCCTCCTGTCCGCGGTGTTGCAGAGCGTAAAGGCCAAGGTAAGTCAGGGTGGCGGCGTCGGGGTGGCCGAAAATGCCAAACACGCCGCACTCCTCGTGCAGCTTGTCCCCCGACAGGTCGATGAATTCGTCCCTGGCGGGGCGGCTGTGCGATGGGTCGTCCGAATCCGTGCGGCGCATGGTTAGAAGTCCCTCCTCCCCGTTAACTTCCGGTAGGCTTCGATATATTTCTCCCGGGTCTTGCTGACCACGTCATCGGGCAATGGCGGCGGGGGCGAATTCTTGTCCCAGTTCATCGCTTCAAGCCAGTCCCGAACGAATTGCTTGTCGAAGCTTGGCTGGCTGCGCCCCGGCTCGTACTGGTCTGCCGGCCAGAACCGGCTCGAATCCGGGGTGAGAATCTCGTCGGCGAGCACCAGCGTACCGTCCAGTGTGCCAAATTCAAATTTCGTGTCGCATAGGATGATGCCCCGCGATTCGGCGTACCGGCTAGCCCGCTCGTAGATCGCCAGCGCCGCCGCCGAAGCCTGCTCGACCCAGCGTTCTCCAATGATTCCCGCCGCTTCACCGGGCGAGATGTTGATATCGTGCCCGGACTCCGCCTTCGTGGCGGGCGTGAAAACGGGGCGCTCCAGCCGGCCCGATTCCGGCAGTCCCTTCGGTAGAGATATCCCGCATACGGTCCCGGACTGCCGATACTCCTTCCAACCGCTCCCCGCAAGGTATCCGCGGATGACAAACTCGACAGGGAACATCGAGCACTTTTTGACCAGCATCGAACGGTCCGTGAACTGTTCCGGAGCGGCCTGAAACTCTTCGGGAAAATCGGCAATGTTCGCGGAGAGAAGATGGTTGGGCACGATGTCCTTCATCATCTCGAACCAGAACACGGACATCTGAGTGAGAATCTTGCCTTTGTCCGGGATGCCGACGGGGTTGATCCAATCGAAGGCGGAGATGCGATCGGTGGCGACGATTAGAAGTCGATCGCCGAGGTCATAGATGTCGCGCACCTTCCCGCGCGCGGTAGGCGCGCGCTCCGCTAGCTGGGTCTCGCATAGGGCTGGGCCCGTCATGGCGGCAACATCATGGCTGGACTTGGCCATACCTGTCAATCAATTGAAAAATGTCCCGCGCAGGTGCTCGCGATTGACGTCGAGTAATTCATCCAACAGTTTGCGGCAGCCGTCGGCGTCCGGCGTCAACGGGTGTTCGAGCAGGGCCTGGAAAGCCGCATCCCGATCGCCATAGACCGCGGCCTGCACCGTCAGCGTCTCATAGGCCTTAATGTTCTGCATCAATCCCCGGATGCTCGGCGCCGGCGCGTTCTGCGGAATTGCCGTGGCCCCGTCCTTGCCTATAATCGCCGGCACTTCCACCGAGACATCGTCGTCGAACGTCGGGACGGCGCCGTTGTTCCGGCAGCAGACAATCTGCTTGCTCTGCGCATCGTTCTCGATTGCGTCTATCAGGTAGAACGCCGCCGTCGAGTAGTGCGCCCCGCCGCGCTTCGACAGCTCCGGCGGCTTCTCGCTCAACTCCTTCTGTTTATACTTTTCGAAGAGGCTCGCCTCGATTTCGACCACCTCCTCCCCGCGGGTCTTGTCTTTGCGCTTAATCTTCGCGAGGGCCGCATCGGTCGAATAAAAATACTGCAGATATCCGTTCAGAAACATTCGCAGACTCTGCATGGCGGCGCGCATGTTCGAGCAGATTGCTTCGTCGTCCCACTCTTCGTGGGCCAGTTCGATAAACCTGTTCAAGAGTTCCTCGGTCCTGTCGATGCCGTTCACCAGGAAACGACGCACCCAGGAGAGGTGATTGAGCCCGACGTAGTCGAGATCGACGTCTTCCATCCGGCAGCCCGTGTGCTTCACCACTTCCATGACAATGCCGATGGGGATGTTACACAACCCGAAGCTCGTCACGCCGCTGTGCTTAATGAGGGCCTCGGTCACGATTCCCGAGGGGTTGGTGAAATTGATGAGGTAACTGTCCGGGGCCGACGCCTCCATTGCGTGGGCAATCTCGAGGATGCGGGGGATGGTACGCAGCGCGCATGCGAACCCGCCGACCCCCGTCGTTTCCTGGCCGATAATGTCGTGCCGCAATCCCAACTTTTCGTCGTTGATGCGCGCCTGTATGCCGCCCACGCGGAGTTGGGTTACGACGTACTTGGCCCCCCGCACGGCCTCACGCATGTCGGCGGTGCGGTGTACCGTGAACGGCGTCCCATGCCGATCCGACATGCGTTGCGCCAATCCGGCGGTAATCTCGAGCCGTTCACGATTTGGATCCATCATCCAAATCTCGGTGACGGGAATGCGATCAAGCCGCCCAAATAGGCCGTCCACCAATTCGGGCGTGTAAGAGCTGGCGCCGCCAATTACAGCCAGTTTCATGGACTACCGTTTCTCCAGGGTCGCAAGGCGGAAGACCGCACGGGACATTCGAATCTGAGAGATTTCGGTGAATTTCAGTCGGTCCGCGAGAAGTAAAAGTATGACGAATCGTGCCGAGAGAAGTCAAATGCGCGTCAGGCCGTTTCAACGGTTAAACGACGCCCGCATTCGCTGG